>DASQDR010000115.1:0-17662 GCA_035634055.1 Tepidisphaeraceae bacterium
CCGGAAATCTGCGCCAGCGCCTCGGCCAGCAGCACGCCGGGCACCAGCGGGTTGCCGGGGAAATGGGCGGCGAAGAAGGGCTCGTCCCCGCTCAGCGACCAGACGCCCTCGGCGCGGTCGCCCTCGCGCACCGACGTCACCGTCGTCACGAAGCGGAACCCCTGGCCGTGCGGCAGGCGCGCCACGTACTCCGGCGGCGCGGCCGGCGACGCCGAGGCCCCGGACGACGCGGCGGCGGCGGAACCGGCGGCGGCGGCGCTGGCGGCGGCGCTGGCGGCGACGAAGTCCACCAGCGTCGCCACGCTCTGGAACACTTCCTTGCCGATCGCGTCGCTGGGAATCTTGACGCCGAACTCCTTCTCGATGCTGGTCACCAGCAGCAGGATGTCCAGCGAGTCGAGGTCGATGTCGCTGCCGAAGAACGGCATGTCCGGCGCGATCGGCGCGTCCGCCCCGAGCTTGAGGTCGCGCCGCAGGATCAGCACGACCTTCTGGAGGATGTCATCGCGGCCCAGTGGCGGCATGCGGCGCGCCATTCTCCCGATCAGCCCTGTGATGACAAGCAATCGCCGGCGGATCGGCGGCGGGTGAGCAAGAGTCGATCAGGCGGGTGCTGAGACGCGCGGGTGAGGCGGGCGGCGCGGGCGGCGCGTGCGGCGGAGCCGGGGGTGTCAGGCGCGGCCGATCGCGTCGATCGCATCGAGCGCCTGCCGCGCCGCGTCGGTGCGGACGCGGCCGCGGGTGCTGGCAACGAACTCGTCGGCCCGGCTTCGCGCCAGCTTCCCCGCCCGCTCGTACTGCCGCGCCTGCCACGCCATCTCGAGCACGTCCAGGTCGCGCGCGAGCTTCGCCTCGGGCGTCTCGCCCGCTTCGAACTCCAGCCACAGCTCGAGCAGGTGCGGCCCGCCCAGCGCCGCCAGCTCGCGCATGGCCAGTTCCTCCCGGCGGCGCTTCTCGGCGGGATCGACGTTGTCGTGCGGCGTGATGTCGCCGACCACCGACTCGGCCAAATCGTGAACCACAGCCAGGGCGGCGCAGCGGCCGCGGTCGACGTTCAGCTTCGCCAGGTCGGGCACCACGAGGGCGAGCAGCGCCACCCCGAAGGTGTGGTCGGCGACGGATTCACAGTCGGCCACCTCGCAGCGCTGCCAGCCGGCGCGCTTGAGAGATTTGAGGCGCGTGGCGAGGGACAGGAAGTGGAGGAGGTCGTCGGTCATGCGCGCGAGCGGAGCCCGGCCCTCACCCTGACCCGCTCCCGGAGCACCGGTAGGGCGGGCCGGAGCGCTACTGTTGCTGCTGCTGTTGCTGCTGGTGTTCCTGCTGTTGCACCACGCGTTCCTTATGCGGCGGTCGGCCGCTGGCGAAGGTGGGGATTTGCAGCGTGCGGACGCGGTCGACCGACAGCTCGGGCGGCACGACCGGCAGCGGCTCGCTCTGCACCTGCACGCGCATGGTCTCGACGGCGGTGCCGCGGTAGACGCCCTTGTTGGGCGGGACATCGCGGAAGTCGCGGCCGATGCCCGCCTTGACGAAGTGCTCTCCGGCCATCACGCGGTTGGCGGGGTCGAAGCCGATCCACCCGTGGGAGGGGAAGTAGAGCTCGACCCACGCGTGGGTTTGCGAGAAGCCGCGGAGCTGGTCGGACTGGGCGTGCAGGTAGCCGCTGACGTAGCGCGCGGGCAGCTTGAGCGCGCGGGCCATGCCGATCATCAGGTGGGTGAAGTCCTGGCAGACGCCGTACCCGTGCTGGAGCATCTCGGTGATGGGGCTGGCGGCGGTGGTAACGCCGGGCTGGTAGGTGAAGCGCTGGTTGATCAGGTCGACCATGCGCTGCGCCAGCCCGCCGAGCGGCTCGCCGTCGCGCGGCTGGAGCGACTCGACGACCGCCCGCAGTTGCGGCGAGTCGACCACCGGCCCGCCGAAGCAGAGGAAGTCCTGCAGCGCGTAATCCTCCGGGCGCGGCGCGATCGGCCAGGTGTCGGGAAGCTCCGCGAGGTCGCGTGGCGGGCGGTCGGTCTCGACCACGCTGGTGGCGACGATGCGGATCTGCTGGTGGAACGCGTTGATGGTGAACGCGTGTACCGTGTTGCCGAGCCAGTCGAAGTAGCTCAGCGAGTTGGTGCTGGGCCCGATGGCCAGGTTGAAGCTGAGCCGGTGCTGGTCCTGCTCCTGGCGCGGGACCATGCGCAGCTCCATGACCGATTCGCTGATCATGTCGGAGTAGGTCAGGTCCGTGGTGTGGGTGATTTTCAGGAGCATGGGGGATTATTGGGTGGAAGAATGGGCGAAGCGAGGCGGGCGGAAGGCACGAAGGAACGAAGGCACGGAGGCACGGAGGGAGTGAGAAGGGAGAAAGGGGGAAAGTGCTTCACTGGTCCCTTCCTCCCTTTGCCACCCCTTCGTGCCTCCGTGCCTCCGTCCCTTCGGGCCTGCTCATCTTCGTCCCCTCGTGCCGCCCGTTGTCCCCGTCATCCCCCACGTCCACCACCTCCACCTCCGTAGTCATCGATTCCTCGGCGGCGGTGTAGAGGGTGCCGGCGGTGGGGGTGGCGTCGCGGTAGTGCCGGCCGTAGGCGACGCGGACGTGGTCGGTCTGGGGGAGCACGCCGTTGGTCGGGTCGAAACCTTTCCAGCCGATGTTGGGGATGTAAAGCTGGACCCAGGCGTGGCTGGCGTCGGAGCTGGCGCGCGACGCGCGGGCGGTGTTGCCGGTGAAGATGTAGCCGCAGACGTAGCGGGCCGGGATGCCCAGCAGCCGGGCCAGCGTGATGAACAGGTTGGCGAAATCCTGGCAGACGCCGCGGCGCTGGCACATCACGTCGTAGGCGGTCGTGTCCAGCGTGGTGCAGCCGGGCACGTACTGGTAGTCGCGGAACAGGGTGAGGTTGATGGCGAACAGGGTTTCCATCAGGTCCCCCTTGTTGCGCTTCACGAAGCCCATGGCGTAGTCGTACAACTCGCGGATCTCGGTCTCGGGAAGCTCGTCGGGCGTCAGGTAGGGCTGGAGCATCGTCCGCTCCCAGGGCATCCAGACCAGCGGGAACGACGGCGGGCGGATCGGCAGCTTGGCGAACGCGAACGGGTCGACGTCCTGCACCTCCACGATCGACTCGGCCGTCAGCGTCAGCCGCGTGTACGGCTTGGAGATGTCGAACCGGGTGGTCCAATTGCCGAAGACGTCCTCGTACTCCACCTCCTGCACGCGCGGGTTGGCCTTGAGCTGGTAGGCGACGACCGTCTGCTTCCAGTCGTCCATCGGGCGCAGGTGGACTCGGTGGCTGCTGCGCGCGATCGGGCGGTCGTAGCCGTAGCGCGTGGTGTGGCGCACGCGAAGTCGTCGGATGCTGCGGGGCATGGGTTATGGGAGCGACGAAGGGACAAAGCGATGAAGCGACCAAGGGAAAGGCGAGGGCGCGTGCCTGCCAATCCCTTCGTCGCTTCGTCGCTCCGTCGCTTCGTCGCTCATCTCTCCTCAGTGCAAGAAGTACGTCGCCTGCACGGCCACGGCGGCTTCGGCGATCTCGTGCTGGATGCGCTCGCAGTACTGCGGGACGCCGGGCTTGAGGACCTCGGCGGGCTCGGCGTAGTCGAGCTGCGTCTTGAGCCGCCCGAGGGCGCGCTCGGCGGGGTCGATCGCCTGCGGGTGAAGCTCCGCCCGGATGGCCGCGATCGCCGCGTACGCCTGCCCGACGCAGAAGCGGATGCTGCGCGGGAACTCCGGCTCCAGGATGAGGAACGACGCGACGCGGACCGGGTCCATGTCGCCGATGTTGTTCCGCCGGTACGCCTCGATCGAGCAGCAGCTCCGCAGCACGCTCATCCAGTGGATGTTGCGGATCGGTGTCTCGAGCTTGGACTCGGCCTGCTTGAGGATCTGGAAGCGCGTGGCGATGACGCGGCTGGTGACGTCGATGCGCTCGAGGTGCTTGCCGAGCTGCGCGAAGTGCCAGCGCTGGTCGTGCTGGAGGGTCTGGTCGGTCAGCCCCTGGAAGAGCATCGATCCGATGATCACCTGGCGGTAGACGTCCTCCGGCGACTCGTCGAACCGGGCCGGGGCGTCGCGCAGCGTCCAGTAGAGCGTGTTGAGGTTCTCCCACATCTCGGCGGAGATGGTCTCGCGGATGCCGCGGGCGTTCTCTCGGGCGCGGCTGATGCAGTTGAACAGGCTGTTGGGGTTGTCGCTGCTGAAGGCCATGTGGTGCGCCACCCGCTGGGCGAGCGGCGCGTCGGTAGTGGTGCCGGGCATGGCGGTCAGGGCGGGCGGGTCGGGCGGGAGCTGCGGCAGCTCGGCCGAGCGCATGATCGTCAGCACGCTCTGCCACTGCCGCTCCTGGAGCTCGGGCGCGAGGTCGCCGACGTCGATCAGCAGGTTGGTGTTGACCAGCAGGATGCGCGCGATGTGCTCGGCGCGCTCGGCGTAGCGGCTCATCCAGTAGACCGAATCCGCGTCCCGCGCCAGCATCGGGCGCGGGGGACGCGTGACGAAGAATTTCGAAGTGTCGGTGCTCATGGGTGCAAGCGGTTCGCGGCGGTCGTCGGGCTCTTGGATCGATCCGGTTGACGCGCTGAACGCGCGCGCGTCGCGCCTCGGGCGTCGTCAGGCGGAAGACATCGCCACCGACGTGGCGACGCCGCTGGGGGAAATCTCCTCTTCCAGGACCCAGGTGTCCTTGCTCCCGCCGCCCTGCGAGGAGTTCACCACGAGCGACCCCTTTCGCAGCGCGACGCGCGTTAACCCGCCGGGCATCACGATCGGTTTTTCGCCGTAGAGGATGTACGGGCGCAGGTCGACCCGGCGGCCCTCGAAGTGGTCCTCGAAGAGCGTCGGGTGCTGGCTCAGCTCCACGATGGGCTGGGCGATGAAGTTGCGCGGGTCGGACCTGATCTTCTCGGCGAACTCCTCGCGCTCCGCCTGCGGCGCCTGGTGGCCCATCAGCATGCCGTAGCCGCCGGACTCGTTGGTGCTCTTGACCACCAGCTCGTGCAAATGTTCCAGGACGTACTGGCGGTCGTCGGGGCGGTCGCAGATGTAGGTGCGCACGTTGGCCAGGATCGGCTCCTGCTTGAGGTAGAAGCGGATCATGTCCGGGACGTAGGGGTAGACCGCCTTGTCGTCCGCCACCCCGGTGCCGGGCGCGTTGACCAGCGCGACGTTCCCGAGGCGGAAGGCGTTCATCAGCCCGGCGACGCCGAGCATGCTGTCGGGGCGGAAGGCGAGCGGGTCGAGGAAGTCGTCGTCCACCCGGCGGTAGATCACGTCCACCCGCCGCAGGCCGGCCGTGGTGCGCATGTAGACGAAGCCGTTGTCGACCACCAGGTCCGACCCCTCGACCAGTTCCACGCCCATCTGCCGGGCGAGGAAGCTGTGCTCGAAGTAGGCGGAGTTGTAGATGCCCGGGGTCATCACCACGATGGTCGGGTCCTCGCCGCGCGCCGGCGCGACGTGCTTCAGGCAGCGCAGCAGGTTGTAAGGGTAATCCTCGATGGCGCGGACCTTGTACGCGCTGAACATCGTCGGCGCGACGCGCTTCATCACCGCGCGGTTCTCCAGCACGTAGCTGACGCCGCTGGGGGTCCGGCCGTTGTCCTCCAGCACCAGGTAGTTGCCGTCGCGGTCGCGGATCAGGTCCGTGCCGCAGATGTGGATGTAGATGTCGCGCGAGACGCTGACGCCGATCATCTCCCGGCGGAACATCTTGGCGCCGTAGATGAGGGCGGGGGGGACGACGCCCTCCTTGAGGATGCGCTGGTCGCCGTAAACGTCCTTGCAGAACAGGTTGAGCGCGGCGATGCGCTGCTCGAGCCCGCGCTCGATGGCGTCCCACTCGCTGGCGGGGATGATGCGCGGGACGAGGTCGAACGGGAAGGTCTTCTCCACCCCGCGGGCGTCGCCGTAGACGGTGAAGGTGATCCCCTGGTTCCGGAACGACACGTCCGCCATGCGCCGGCGGCGGTCGAGCATGGCGGGGTTCAGCTTGCGCAGGCGGCGGTCGACCGACTGGTAGTGCGCGCGCGGGCGATCCTTGGCCGTGAACATCTCGTCGAAGACACCGTTGACCTCGTACTGTTCGAACATGCCGCGAATCCTCGGTCGCTCGCCCGCCGGCTTGCGTTTGCCGGGCCGGTCGGGGCGCGCGCGGATTCTACAGCGTCACTTCGGCTGCGTCGCGGGCGCGGTGGCCGGCTTCTGCTTATCCTTGCCTCCGAGCAGTCCGCCCAGGCCCTGCTGGATCGCCTTGCCCGGGTCCTTGGCGGCCTCTTGCGGGTTGCTCAGCACCCCGCCGATCGCCTCGCCCGCCTGCCCGCCGATCTTCGTCTGGATCTCGGTCTTCGCCTGCTCCAGCCGCTTGTTCACCTCGCCGCCGATCTTCGCCTTGGCCAGATCGGTGATCTGGTCGACGTTAAGGTTTAACAGTTGCCGCAGCTCGGGCGGGAGCTGCTCGGACTGCGTCGCCTTGCTGGCCAGTTGCTGCACCAGCAGGGTGACGATGTCCTTGATGGCCGCGCCGTTCTGGTTCCCCTCGCCGGTGCCGATCTGCTGCATCTGGAGGTCGGGGATGCTCAGCACGTATTCCTGCTTCAACCCGCCGAGGCTCTGCCCGATGCCGGGCACGGCCGACAGCGCCTGCACGTCGGGGCGGAAGATGACCTGCGCGCCCTGCACCTTCAGGTCGTTGATGATCAGCTTCATCGGCTCGCTGTTGTCCGCCGGCTTGGGGTCCCCGGGCGGAAGCTGGTCGATGAACTGCTTGATGTTGAAGTCGCGCCCCTTCATCTCGATGACCATCTTGGGCTGGCGGATGGTGATGGTCTGCACGCGCAGCGGGTCCTGCCGCAGCTCGCTCAGCTTGGCGCCGACGTCGATCCCGCCGAGCGTGATCAGGTGCGGCGCCTGGTACCCCTGCGGCTGGGAGATGCGGAAATCGTTGAGCGTGACGTTGCCCCCGAGCAGCGAGACGTTGGCCGAGCCGAGGTCGGTCGGCACGTTCAGCGACGCGGCGGACTGCTTCTCGACCTGCGACTTCACGATGCCGTTGATGCTCATGTAAAGCACGACGCCGCCGACGACGATCAGCAGCAGCATGGCGAGAGCGATCCACTTCACCGCGCGGAGCGCGCCGCCCCTGCGCGGCGGCTGGCCGGCGGGGGCGGGATGGCTGGGGCCGGGCGCGGTGCTCTGAGTGCTGTCGGTAGTCATGCCCTGATTGTTGCGTCGCCGCGGCGGGCGGGCAACGGGCGTCGCGTTTGACACCCGTTTGCCCCTGTGTCACGATTCGCCGCCCGCCTGCCGATCAAGGGCTTGCAGCGGGAAGGACCCATTCTGTCCGTTCGATTTTCAGACGACGCGGAGACACAAGCGATGCTGCTGACCAAGCACGAGGGCGAGACGTTCCGGAACCAGACCGTTTACATCAGCGGCCAGGCGTTCGTCCGCTGCCAGTTCGTGGCCTGCACGCTGGTGCTCCGCGAGACCGTCTACCACCTCGAAGGTTGCACCTTCGAGCGCTGCAACTGGCACGTCGACTGGGTGCTGATGTGGGGCAGCCCGGAGTCGGTCCGCGAGATCAAGGCGCTGGTCGGCATGATCGAGCAGGCGCAGCAACAGCAGGGCGAGGCCGAGGCGGCGATGCAGACCGGCGTCCCCTCCACCCCCTTCGCCACCGGCGGGGCGGGCGGCTCGACCACCTAGCCGCGACGCGACTCACACATTGGCGATCTTTGGCGGCGCCTGCCCGCGCCTGCTGAACGTCACCCGTTGAAGCCGCGGGTTGAAGACCCGCGGCCACGGGTGAGGGGTTTTCGCGCGCACGCAGGCAGGACGCGTTGTTGCCCAAGCCCCGTTGCTGCGCCCGAGGCGTTGACAGCGAGCAGCGTCCTCGCACACGCGTTGTCACGCCGCGCGCGGCGGGCTAGCATCGCTGCGTGAGATTCCGCACTTTTCCCCTCGTGCGCCGCGCCTTCCGTTTCATCGGCCTGGTCATCGTTATCGTCGCCTGCCTGCCGGCGGCGGCGGCGCGGGCGGAGCTGAGGCCGGACGAGCTGGTGCTGATCGTCAACGGCAACGTCCCCGCTTCCGTGAAGCTCGCCGAGTTCTACGCCAAGGCGCGGCTGGTCCCCGACGGCCGGATCCTCAAGATTGATCTGCCCGGCGGCGAGGAGCTGCCGTTCGACGCCTACGAGCAGAAGGTCGTCCCGGCCGTGCGCGAGTTTTTGCGCGCCAATCACCTTCAGCCGAAGGTGAAGTGCCTGGTGATGTTCTACGGGGTGCCGTTCCGCGTGGGGTCAAAAGCGACGTCGCCGCAGGAGGCGGACGAGGTCGTGGACATCAAGCAGAAGCTCGACGCCGCCCTGCAACAGGCCAGGCCCGCCGTCGCCGACGCCGAGGGGCTGGCGCAGCAGCTCGACCCCTCGTTCGTCCCCAGGCGCGGCGACGCTCTGGACAAGCTGGCGGACCGGGTCAACGCGGCGCTGGCGTCGATCAACAAGCACCTGCCGCCGGCGGAGTCGCCGCTGCACAAGGAAGTCCTCCCTCGCCTGCTGAAGCTGATGATCAGCTTCGGCGGCGACGCGCAGATCGCCGCCAAGCTTTCTGACGCCGATGTCGCGCAGGTTCTCCCGCCCGAGCAGGCCGCCGACTGGCCCAAGCGCCGCGCGCAGATCCAGGGTTATACGAAGGAGGTGGCCGCGCTGGAGGAGAAGCGCTGGGACGCCCAGTCGCGCAAGCGGCTGCGCGAGGTGACGCGCGACGGCTTCGGGCTCTTCGGCCACGCCAACCTGCTCCAGGCGCAGCTCGAGTACATGCAAAGCGACGGTACCGTCTCGGCGCTGGACAGCGAGCTGGCGCTGCTCTGGTGGAACTACTACAACCGCTCGAGGTGGCAGGTGAACCCGCTGAACTACCGTTTCCGCGGGCAGCACCCGCCGGTGCTGATGACCTGTCGGCTCGACGGGCCGCAGGAGGGGACGGCGATGCAGATCGTCCTCGGCTCGCTCAAGGCCGAGCGCGAGGGGCTCAAGGGGCGCGTCGTCATCGACAGCACCAACGGCACCGGCCCGGGCGGCACCGCCGACCGGCAGGGTGGCTACCGCCAGTTCGACGACAAGCTGCTCGCCTTCGCCGAGATCGTGCGCCAGAAGACCAACTTCGTCCTCACCGTCGAGCGCACGCCGCGCCTGCTGCCGCCGAAGTCGCTGCGCAACGTCGCGCTTTATACAGGCTGGTACAGCGTGCGGAACTACATCCCGGCGTGCGAGTTCAACCCCGGCGCCGTCGGCTTCCACGTCGCCAGCTTCGAGATGGTCAGCCTGCGCGGCGACAACGAAAAAGGGTGGGTCGCCGGGCTGCTCAACGACGGCATCGCCGCCACCGTAGGCGCGGTGGCCGAGCCGTACCTCAGCGCCTTCCCGGCCCCGGAGGAGTTCTTCCCGCTGCTGATGACCGGCAAGCTGACGCTGGCCGAGGTGTACTGGAAGACGGTCCCGATGACGAGCTGGATGATGTGCTGCGTGGGCGACCCGCTCTACACGCCGTTCAAGGTCAACCCGCTTCTGAAGCCCCAGGACCTGCCCGACGGGCTGCGCGCCGCGCTGGACGCCCCGCCGACCACGACCGCGCCCGCCGCGGCCATTGTCGCTCCGCAATGAGGCGCGTCGGGGCCGGCGATCGTGGCGGCCACAGTGGCGCGTGTCGCCCGCGTCGCCCGCGTTCCCGGCGCTCTGTCGCTCCACCGCGCATGGGTCGCTGCGTGCAGCAGGTCGCTCTTATGGGACGGCGGCGCTCAGGATCCGCGCCGTGGGCTGAAGCGGCTGCCCGGCCGCGCCGATAAACAGCGCATGGCCGTTCACGCGATTTGCCCCAGCCTGCGTTGCCGCAAGATCCTCGAGCTGGGGGACGACGTGCGCGGCCAGACGGTCACCTGCCGCTATTGCCAGATGCAGTTCCGCGTCCCCGCGCCGCGCCAGCCGCGACCCGTCCCCGCCATGGCGCCGGGACACCTCCAGCCGCTCACGCCGCGCGTCCGGCTCGTGAGGTAACGTCGCGCCCGCGCGACCGTGGCTCGGGCGCCTCGCCCGAGCGCCCGCGGCGGCCAGCCGCCTACGGATGACGAAAGCCCACCACGCGCGACGCCGTAGGTGCGGCTTTGAGTCGCCCATCGCCACCACAAGGAAGGCGAGGGAAGCCTCGCCCCTGCGCGCGATGACCGTTCCGCAATCTGTATCACCTCTCGGCCGGACCAGGCACCGCTCGCCTTCGCACGTGGCCATGCCTGTCGGGTTCACGTAGACTCGCCGCCCATGGCTGACATCATCGATTATGCCTCCGCCGGCGCCGGCGGCCGCGCGACCGGACTGCCGCGGGTCGGCGGCGCGCTGGGGATGGCCGGGGCGTTCATCGGCACCGCCATCTTCGTGCTCGGCTGCTTCGGAATCTCGGCGGCGTTCTCCCTCTCGTACATCCCGTTGATCCTCGGCGCGGTTGGGCTGGTGCTGACGCTGTGCGGGATCTTCTACCCGCGCGTCGCCGCCGAGGACTCGCACGTGGTGGCCGCGCTGCTGGTGAACGTCGCCGTCATCGCCGGCGGGCTGTTGGAGATCATGGTCTTGCGCGGGCAGCCGATCTTCTCGTCCAGCGGGATGTAACGCAGGTTTACGACGGACGATTGCGGCGGCGTCGGACCGACGTTTCAGTTGCTCGATGCCGCCGGCGTCGCGGGGGAGGACGGCCCGACCATGGCGGCGGTCAGCGCGCTCAGCCACGACACCCCGAACTCCGCCCCGACGATGTGCGCGCCGCCTTCGCGGCGGCAGTGGCGGACAGTGCAGAGCACCTCGATCGGCAGCGTTCCCCCGCGCGGGAAGAGCAGGTTGAACTTCGAACCTGCCGGGATCGGCTCGGGGTTGACCAGGGCGATCCCCGTCCGCGACAGGTCGTAGACGCCGACCTGCCGCGGCGTCATGTCGTTCGCCGGCGGGATCGGCGCCATCGTGACGAACCCCTCGACCGGGATGCGCAGCGCGCTGCGCCGCCCGAACGGGTCCGGCCCGTGAAGCGCCGCGGCGAGCTGCCGCAGCTTTTCCTCCGACAACTCGACCCCGCCGCCCGGCGACCCGCTGCCGGGCCCGCAGTGCCCGCCCGCCGTCTCATCCGTCCGCGACACCGTGCTCAAGCGATCGTCAGGTGCTCCGTCACGCATCATGCGGCGGAGGGGTGCAAGGGGGGTGCCATGGAGGAAGGGCCCCCAGGCGAATGCGAGTTCCCTCGCCGCATCACTTCGCCCGGTCCGCCCCCGCGGGGTTGGGCTTGGGGGCGGCGGGGGTTTTCTTCAGCCGGTAATGCCCCTTTTCGCTCGAGATCACGAACCGTTCGACGCAGGCCTTGAGGTCCTCCCACTTCTGGCGGATCTCGTCGGCCTCGTCGGCGTCGATGCCCGGGTCGTCGTCGACCGCCTCGGTAACGGCGTCGAGCAGTTCGGAGAAGTCGCGGACCATCGAGCGCGTCTCGCCGAAGATCGTCTCGTCCAGCGTCTTGCGCAGCTCCGGCACCGGGTTGGAGACGTAGAACCCGCCGGCCTCGTTGCAGAGCCAGCGGATCAGGCGGATGTCCTTGGTCAGCAGGAACATCTCGCGCACGCGGTCCAGCGGGTTCTTGGCGCCGCTCTGGTCGGGGTCGTCGGTGTCGGCCGGCTGCTCGCACCACTTGTAGACCAGCGCGGGCGAGACCTTCAGTGCCGCGGCGACCGCCTTCACGCCCGGCTCGTCCACCGCCTGACGGATGACTTCGAAGGATTTCATGGATGGGGATTGTAAACGATTGGCGGGCGGCGCGAATCAGGCGTTCGTCGCGGCGGCGGGCCGCGGGCGCACGGGGCGTGGGCAAGCGGGGCGGTGATGCGAACGGTGCATCGCCACGGGCGGGGCGCGCAAAGCGCCGGACGATTGATTGCCCATTAGCAAGAAACGCCCTCGCCACGCGCGGGCGGAGAGCATTAAGATTCGCCGCGGGGGAAGCGATGCCGCGGGCGGCCCGACGGTGGGTCTGCCCGCGCGGGAAGGGTCATGTTCGGCGGGTTGCTCAAATCGTTTTCCGCCCCGAGGCGGGCGGTCGAGACGCCGCCGCGGCAGCCGGTGGCGGTGGACCGCTCCACGCCGGCGGCCGCGCTGCGGACGCTGGCGCAGGCGTACGTCCAGGGCGACCCGGACGCGCTGATGGCGTGCCTGGACGACCGCGACAGCGCCTGGCCGCGCGGTCGGGTGCAGGGGTGGGCGGGGTTCGTCGAGGCCGCCGGTCGCCTGCGCCGCGCCGCCGACGCCGCCTTCGGCGCCGGGTGCGGCGACGCGCTGGTCCGCGAGGTGCTCGAGCGCGACCCGAAGGTGCAGGGGCTGGCCATGCTCGACCTTCTGGCGCGCGGCGCGTTCGCCAAGGTGTCGGCCGACGCGCCGACCGTGGCCGTTTCCGAGTCGTTCGTGCTCGGCCCGACCTGGCTGGTCCGGACCGACGACGGCTGGAAGATCGCCGGCGGCCCGGATCACCAGAAGGCGGCGCCGAAGATCGACCCGCAACTGCTGCGCGAGGCGATGGACCGCAGCGACCGACTGGTCGTCGCCGACGCCGAGACCGCCCACCTGCTGGCCGACGGCATCGAATCCGGCGGGCTGCCGTCGATCAACAAGGCCCGGCACGTGGGAGAGCGCGAGCGCACGCGGGCGCGCGACCGCGCGGGCTGCACGGATAAGAAGTTCAGCCAGAGACTGTTGGCAGCGGTGGGGAGAAATTCCAAATAGGGAAGCATCGGAGAATGACGGAGGGACTTCGCGGTCGGGTTTGGGCGGCGGAGTATACGTTGTCATTCCCCGAGCAGGGTCAGGTTCCGGTTGTCCTTCGGGACGAACACGAACGTCCTCACCACGTCGCGCCCGCGGTAGAGCGTGACCTGCGCCCGCACCTGCTGCCCCTGCACCGACGCCACCTCGACGGGCGTGTTATCGAGTTGCCGGAAGGTGCGGGCGTCGTAGGTCAGGCCGTTGTCGGTCATGTGCTTGCGCAGCCGCCGCAGCGCGTCCGCCTCGGCCTGCGGGGTGCGCGCGGACTGGACGGCGAGGATCAAGGCGTCGGCATCGGCCGCCTCGCTTCGGACGCTGGAGCGCTGGCTCGGGCGATCCATGCCTTTGTCCGAGCGGCACCCCGTCGTCAGTCCGCCGCCGATCAGTACCGCCATCGCCGCCGCCGTGCCGAGTTCGTACTTTCGCATCGCCGGCGATGGTACCGGGCGGCGCGGGCGGACCGAACGGGCGTTCTTCTGCGCGGGTGCCCCATTGCTGCCGCGGCGTTACACTCGCCGGCTCGCATGGCTCAGACCAAGGCCGAGATTCAGTCCCTGCTCGCCGCCGCCAGCACGCAGCCGCGGCACCGGTTCGGACAGAACTTCATGATCGACCAGAACCTGGTGCGGCTGGTCGCCGACGCCGGGCAGATCGCCGCCGGCGACGCGGTGATCGAGGTCGGCCCCGGCACCGGCACGCTGACCGAGGAACTGCTCGCGCGCGGCGCCGAGGTGATCGCCGTGGAGATCGACCGCGACCTGGCCCGGCTGCTGCGCGAGCGGTTCGGCGGCGAGCCGCGGTTCTCGCTGATCGAGGGGGACGCGCTGTCGTCCAAGCACGCGCTGAACGAGCAACTGGTTGCCCGCGTCGGCGAGCTGAAATCCGCCGCCCGGCCGGTGAAGCTGGTGGCCAACCTGCCGTACAACATCGCGTCGCCGCTGATCATCGAGCTGCTGATCCTGGGGACCGACCTGCTGGCGTTCACGGTGCAGAAGGAAGTGGCCGACCGGCTGCGCGCGGCGGCGGGGGCGGAGGCGTACGGGCCGCTGTCGGCGATGGCGCAGTTGCTCGGGCGCGTCGAGGTGCTGCGCACGCTCCCGCCGCAGGCGTTCTGGCCCGCGCCGAAGATCGATTCGTCGCTCGTGCGCATCACGCGCGACGACCGATCGGGCGGCGACGCTGGGCGGCTGGGACAGTTCGTGCACAAGCTGTTCTCGTTCCGACGAAAAACGCTGCGCAAGGGGCTGGCGCAGGCGGGGTTCGATCCGGAGCCGCTGCTCGCGCGCACGAAGCTGGACCCCCAGGCGCGCCCGGAGGTGCTGACACCAGGGGAGCTGAAGGAGCTGTTTCTGGTGGCGCGGGAGACGGGAGGGGCGCGGTCGTGAGGGAGAAGTGGGGAGGGTGTGCGGTGCTCCGATCCGCGACTTCCGTCGCGGCGTGAAGCGCGCTTGGCGCCGCGAGTAGCGAGGGCGTCGCGGCGAGGAGCGGGTGCCCCCCGCGCGTGGCGCGGGTGCCGCTCGCGCGTGGCGCGGGTGCCGCGGCGCGCGGCGCCGCAGGTGGCGCGAATCTGTCGTCCCGTGGGGCGGTGAGTGGCGCGGGAAAGCGCCGCGACTGGCGCGGGTGCGAGTCGACCGCTCTTACCGTGACGTCTCGCCGGGAGCCCACGCAGGGTCGGTCGGGGGCGTCGGGGCGGGCGGGTTTGCGTTGGCGGCGTCGGGCAGAGCCGTCGCCGAACGGATGCCAATGCCGACGAGGAAGCCCGCGACCAGCAGCGCGGCGGCCTCGGCGACGTAGGCGATCATCGACTGCCCGTGCAGGCGGCGGAACTCCGGCGTGGCCGACTCGCCCGCCAGCCGCAGGCGTTCCATCTTCGGGGTGATCACCGACGCGATCAGGACCGTCGCCACGGCCGCGACCGCAAACAGCGAGAACAGCGCCGTCAGCAGCGCCCGCGGCGTGGTGAGCCGCCATGCCACCGTCGCCACCAGCGCGACCGCCGCCAGCAGGATCTGGTACCGCGCGAACGCCACGAACATCCTTGGCGCCGCCAGCACCGCCGTCGGGCGATCGCTCGCAAACAGGTGGCTGACCAACAGGAACAACGCCATCAACCCCCCGAACCACAGCGCCCAGGTCAACCCGATGAGAAGCGCGAGCCCGTACCGCATGGCCGGCGAGTGTAGGGGCGAGGCTCGCGGAGGTCACGGGGGTTCTCCGTGCGAAAGTAGGAGAGAACGCGGATGGACACGAAACATCACGAATGAACTCAGGAAGGTTGGTGACTCATCCCTTTCTTGCTTCGTGTCCATTCGTGTAAATTCGTGTCCATTCGTGTTCCTCCTCCCATCCGTGTTCATGTGTGCCCCATCTGTGGCAAATCCCGCTTCGACTAAAATTTTGTCCGCCCGGGCGGTTCGCCTGACACCACCTGTTGAATGACGGCGTTGCCCGAAGAGTTTCGGCTGCTGCGCGAGTACGCCGCGACCGGCTCGCAGGAGGCGTTTTCGCGCCTGGCGGAGCGGTACGTGGACGTGGTCTACGCCGCCGCCCGGCGGCAGGTGGGGGCCGACGGGGAGCTGGCGCGGGACGTCACGCAGGCGGTCTTCATCGTGCTGGCGCAGCGGGCGGCGGAGGTGCCGGCGGACCGCCCGCTCTCGGCGTGGTTGCTGCGGACCACCTCGTACTGCGCCGCCAACGCGCGGCGGGCGCAGCGCACCCGCGAACACCACGAACGAAGGGCGGCCGAGATGGCCCGCGAGCTTCATGACGATCGGACGCAGCGCGACGCGGCCTGGGCCGAGCTGTCGCCGCTGCTGGACGAGGGGCTCAACAAGCTCCGCCCGGCGGACCGCGACGCCGTGCTACTGAAGTTCTTCGAGAAAAAGACGCTGCGCGAGGTCGGGGCGGCGCTGGGGATCAGCGAGGCGGCGGCCACCAAGCGCGTGAACCGCGCGGTGGAGCGCTTGCGCCACTTCTTCCGCCGCCGGGGCGTGGCGGTGGGGGCGGGGGCGCTGTCGACGCTGCTGCTGACGCACGCGACGCAGGCGGCGCCGCTCGGGCTGGCGGGCGCGGTTGCCACCGCCTCGACCGTCGCGGCGTACGCGACCGGCGCGGCGGCGGCGGGCGCTGGCGCTGGAATGGGCGGGAGCGCGGGTGCGGCGGCGGGCGCTGGAACGGGCGCGGCGGCGGGCGGCACGTCCGCCGCATCCATCGCCAATGGAGCGATGCTGATCATGGCCACGCAGAAGACCAACGCGGCGATCGTCGGTGCGGCGGCGGTGCTGCTGGCGATCGGAGGGGCGGCGGTCGCCGTGCGCGCGCTGACCGCCCCGCGCGGGCCGCGGCAGGTGGCGGTGTCGCCCGTCGCCACCGCCACCGCCGCGCCGAGCACGTTCGGCGCGCTGCCGCGCGTTGACGGCGCCCTTCCCGCAGTGCGGGCGGTGCTGCTGGACGGCGGTACGACGTTGAACTTTGCCGGCGGGGCAGTCGTCGAGGTGATCGGCATCCGCGAGCGCTCCCCCGCGCCCGGCGCGTGGTGGCTGCCCGACGGGCGGGTCCGACCCGAGCCTACCTTTACCTCGCGCAGCTTCGTCACCCCCGGCCCGATCCGCGACGACGCCCGCGCCTTGACCATCGCGCTCCGCCTGCGCGGCGGCGGGGACCGAAACGTGGTGGCGACGCTCTCGCCCGGCCGGTCCACCGGCACGTCCAGCGGGGGCCCGACGGGCGCGCGGGAGATCTCGCACCTGGCGATCGTGCCGAAGGACCAGAAGACGGCTTCGCTGACGATCCGCGTGGCGGTCCCGGCGTGGCAGCCGGAGCTGGCGATCAAGCCCGACGCCCCTGGCGTGATCGGCGAGGCCCGCTTCCTCCGCCTGCGCGAGGACAAGGGGCAGGCGGTCGCGGACTTCCAGTTCCCGCCCGGCGACCCCGAGGGGCGCCACCGCCAGGTGTCGGTCACCGCCGACGGGAAGGCGCTTCGCTACGCCGGCGCCTCCGCCGGCCCCGACGGCGTCACCAGCTTCCACTTCCGCTGCCCCAAGCAGGCCGTCACGATGATCCGCTATCGCGAGCGGGCGTACGAAACGGTGACGCTGAAGAACGTCTCGCTGCAACCGGGCGTGGCGACGGAGGTGGCGGAGGAACGGGCGGCCAGCCCGCTGCCGAAGTGAGCCGTGCCGCCCCGACAGCAATGGCGGACTGCGCCCCGCTTGCGCGAGCCGCGTCGCTCGCACGTGCGCCCGCGCCGCGGGCCAGCACACAGCCGCCTCTGCTGGCCGCGGCGGATGGGCGGATCAGCAACCGGCGGCCTTGCTAATCCGCGTCGAACGCCGTCGCCATGGCCGTACCGGGACGAGTCAGCCGCGCGTATTGCCTGCCACCGCTCATTGCCGATCCCGCCATTCGCCGGAACTTCGCGCGCCTCAACCCGGCTCCGCCCGCAACTTTCCTGCGGGTTTTGCATGGTTCGGAACATAGGCGGTTCTTGACAAGGTGATAGGTCACAATTAGGTATTGCCCTCCCCGCGGCGCCCGCGCGCACCGGCCGTGCGGGGGTGAAGCGTTTTCCAGAAACCGACGAGGCTTACTACCGTGATTTGCGTTTCCGAGTTGACCAAGGTTTACGGGCAGACGCTGGCCGTGGACCGGGTCAGCTTTGAGGTTGAGAAGGGGAGCATCGTCGGCTTCCTCGGGCCCCACGGGGCGGGGAAGTCGACGACGATCAAGATCCTCACCTGCTACCAGCCGCCGACCAGCGGCGGGGCGACGGTGAACGGGTTCGACATCTTCAAGCAGTCCGAGCAGGTGCGCGAGAGCCTGGGGTACTTGCCGGAGAACA
>DASQDR010000116.1:0-73080 GCA_035634055.1 Tepidisphaeraceae bacterium
ATCGCGTGCAGGCTGACGAGACCGGAAGCGAGGAGACATGGCCACCCCGGACGTTCCCGCCGCCACTGTCGAGAAGATCCGCACGATCGTTCGCGCCGCGCTGGATCGCCAGCCGGTGGTGGACATGCACACGCACCTCTACCCGCCGACGTTCGGCACGACGCTGCCGGGCCACGGCGGCAAGAGCGACCCGAACGGGCTGCTCCTGTGGGGCATCGACGAGCTGCTCACGTACCACTACCTGGTCGCCGAGGTGTACCGCGTCGTCACGCCGGACAAGCTGCCCTACGAGCAGTTCTGGCGGATGAGCAAGCGGCAGCAGGCGGACCACATCTGGAAGCACCTGTTCGTCGAGCGCGCCCCGATCAGCGAGGCGTGCCGCGGCGTGCTGACCACGATCCAACGCCTCGGCCTGGACCCGTCCGACGCCACGCCCGACGGCTGGCGGAAGTGGTTCGACCAGCAGGACCCCAGCGACTACATCGACCGCGTGATGCAGGTGGCCAACGTTAAGTCGATCACCATGACCAACCCGGTCTTCGACGACAACGAGCGGCAGCGCTGGCTGGAGAATCCCAAGGTCGGCGGCGACCCGCGCTTCACCGCGGTGCTGCGAATCGACCCGCTGCTGCGCGACTTCCCCGGCACGGCGGCGAAGCGCCTGACCGAGTGGGGCTACCCGGCCGATGCCGAGGTGACGCCGAAGTCGGTCGAGGCGACGAAAAAGCTGCTGCGCGACTGGCTGGACAGGCAGAAGGCGATCTACGTCGCGCTCTCGCTGCCGCCGGAGTTCCGCTACCCCGCCGACCCCGGCGACGCCGTCGGCCGCGCGGGGCAGCAGATCCTGGAGCAGGCGATCCTGCCGGTCTGCGCGGAGCGTAACTTGCCGTTCGCGATGATGATCGGATCGAAGATGCGCGTGAACCCCGCGCTGCGCGACGCCGGCGACATGGTGGGCAAGGCGGACGTAAATTCCGTCGTCAACCTCTGCCGCGAGTTCCCCGACAACCGCTTCTTCATCACCATGCTCGCCCGCGAGAACCAGCACGAGCTGGCCGTGGCGGCGCGAAAGTTCGGCAACCTGATGGTGTTCGGCTGCTGGTGGTTCGTGAACAACCCGAGCCTGATCGACGAGATCACGCGCATGCGCATCGAGCTGCTGGGCACCAGCTTCATCCCGCAGCACTCCGACGCCCGCGTGCTCGACCAGCTCATCTACAAGTGGGAGCACAGCCGGCAGATCATCGGCAACGTGCTGGCGGACAAGTTCATCGAGCAGGCGCAGACCGGGCGGGTGCCCAGCGACGCGGAAATCGAGAAGACGGTCCGGCTGATGCTGGCGGAGAACTTCGAGAACTTCCGGAAGGGCACTTAGCGCGAGGCGTGGCGCCCGTCGCACGGCCCGCATCGCGTAGCGCGCTACACCGTGGCACGGGCGCCTCGCCCGTGCAACGTTCAGCCGCGCAGGCGTCGCCGTGGCCGCCGGCGCGGCCAGCGCATGGGCGAGGCGCCCATGCCACGATGAGCGATGAGCAGTCGAGAATCAGAGGTCCCCATGTCCACCCCCGTTCCCCTCGGCCTATCCCCCAGCTTCGGCTTCGGCGACCGCCTCGGCATCGCCACGCCCGGCCACGTGGCTTCCCTCCGCCGCGCGGGGCGCGGCGTCGCGCCGATCGTCGCGCAGCAGTCCATCCGCGAGATGACCCGCACGCCGCGCACGCCGCAGCAGGTGATGGACGACGCGCTGCGCGGCGCCGCGCAGGCCGGCTTCGACGACACGCAGGGCGCCGACGCCGATCACCTCAAGACGCCGGCGGATGTCGATCGCACCGCCGCGGCGGGGTTCTGCTTCTTCACCATCGACCCGTCGGACCACGTTGACGGCCAGGCCGACAGCTACGACGCCGCCGCACTGGCCGCCAAGGCCAAGGCCGCCGGCGCCGACGCCGAGTGGGTCGGGCAGTACCGCGGCAAGAGCATCAAGCTCCCGAGCGGCACGACGATCTCCATCGACGACCAGGCCGCCGCCCGCGCCGCGGTCAAGTATGGCAAGGCCGTCACGCAGGCGGTTGCGCTGGCGAAGCACATCGCGCAGACGATGCAGAAGCTGGGGCGCGACCACGAGATCGAGCTGAGCGTTGACGAGACGCCGCAGCCGACGACGCTGGCCGAGCACTACATCGTCGCCGACCGCTGCCTGCGCGAGGGGATGAAGCTGGTCAGCCTCGCGCCGCGCTTCATCGGCGACTTCGAGAAGGGCGTCGACTACAAGGGCGACCTCGCCGCCCTCGAAAAATCCCTCAACGACCACGCCGCCCTCGCGAAGCAGATCGGGCCGTACAAGCTGAGCCTGCACAGCGGCTCCGATAAGCTCTCGATCTACCCCGCGTTCGCCCGCGCCACCAGGGGCCTGTGGCACGTGAAGACCGCCGGCACCAGTTACCTCGAAGCGCTGCGCGCGGTGTTGCGGCACGACGTGGAGCTGTTCCGGCGAATCGTCGAGTTCTGCCGCGGGCGGTACGACACCGACAAGGCGACCTACCACGTCTCCGCCACCCTCGCCGGCGCGCCCGCGCCAACGAGCTTGAGCGCTACCGACCTGGAGAAGGTCTACCTCGAGCGTTGGCAGGACGTCCCCGACGGCCGCGGCTTCACCGCGCCGGGACGGCAGATCCTGCACACGACGTTTGGGTCGGTCCTCACCAACGAGTCACTGAAGTCGCAGGTGATGCAGATCCTCCGCGAGCACCCGGACACGTACCGCGACGTGCTGGACGAGCACTTCTCCCGCCACCTGGCCGCGCTCCAGAAGGGCATGTGAAATCTAACGAATCAACGACATGAAGATTCTCCTTTCCACCACGAGCTTCCAGGACACGCCCGGGAAGCACCACGACATCCTCGCCGCCAGCGGCTTCGAGCTCGTCCGCGCCCGCGGCCCGCTCAACGAGACGCAGATGCTCGACCTCGTCGCCTCCAGCGGCGGGTTCGACGGGCTGCTCAACGGCGACGACGCGCTCAACGCCAAGGTGATCGACGCGCTGCTGGCGGCGCCGACAAAGCTCAAGGTGATCGCCAAGTACGGCATCGGCCTGGATTCCATTGACGTAAAGCACGCCACGGCCAAGCGCATCCCCGTCCTGTTCACGCCCGGCGTGAACGAGACGACGGTGGCCGAGCAGACCATCGGACTGATGATCGCCCTGGCCAAGCACTTCTACCCGCACATCGCTTCGGTCAAGCAGGGGCAGTGGAAGCGCAAGACCGGGTGCGAGCTGTACGGCAAGACGCTCGGGCTGATCGGCGTCGGGCGGATCGGCAAGGAGACCGGCCGGCGAGCGGCCGCCTTCGGCATGCGCCTGATCGGGTTCGGCAACTACTGGGACGAGGAGTTCGCCCGCCAGTTCAGCGTCGAGCGCAAGGCATCGATCGACGACGTGCTGAAGGAGGCGGACGTCGTCAGCCTGCACACGCACGTCAGCCCGCAGACGCGCGGGCTGATCAACCGCGAGACGATCGAGCTGATGAAGCCCAAGGCGCTGCTGGTCAACACCGCGCGCGGCGCGCTGGTGAACGAGCAGGACGTGGCCGACGCGTGCAAGTCCGGGCGGCTGTGGGGCTACGCCGCCGACGTGCTGGAACACGAGCCGGTCCGCCCGCCGCACGTGTTCGAGGGGATCGAGAACATCATCGTCACGCCGCACATCGGCAGCCGGACCAACGAGTCGGTGGAACGCCAGGGGACGCGGGCGGCGCTGAACATCGTCAACTTCCTGAACGGCGAGAAGGATTTCGTGCAGGCGAATTCGTTCTAGCAGCGATACTGAATCGTCATCGCGCGGAGGGGCGACGCTTGCCTCCGACGAAGGCGACACAGGTATCGCCACCGGGCGCGGCAGCCGCGGCGCCGCCGGTTCCTAGCCCACCGCCACGTCCGCGTCCTCCGTCGTCGATGCCAGCCACCACAACACCAGCAGGGGCGCGGCCCGTCCCAGCGCCATGGCAGCGGTGAGTACCGCGAGCCCGCCGCCGGTCAGGGTGACCGGCTCGTGCGACAGGCCGGTGTTGGAGACGCTGCTGGCGGCGAGCATGAGCAGGCGGTCGGCGGCCATCTCCGGCAGCGTCGCCAGCAGCCCCAGCACGGTGGCGAAGACCAGCAGGGCGTAACCGAGAATCCAGGTGGCGGCGATGCCGGTCACGCGCAGGCCGGCCTCGCGGCGGAGCGCGCGGCGCGTGCCGCGCCAAGCGTGGAACAGAGCGGTCACCTTCACCCCGCCGGCGGTCCCGCCCGGGGCGGCGCCGATCAGCATGAGCGCGATGAGCAGCCACTGCGCCGCGCGGGTCATCGCCGCCGGCGCGTGCAGCGGCAGCCCGGCGGTCCGGCCATCAATCGAGAGAGCCGAGCCCGTGGCCAGCGCGCCCGATAGGTTCAACCCGCCGTTCGCGCCGCGCAGGCCCCACGGCGCCAGCACGATCAGCCCGAATAGGTAGACGCCCGCGAGCAGCGCGATCGTCACGCGCGCGTGCGGCGATAGCGCCTGGCGGCGGAAGAGCAGGTCGCTCACTTCCAGCAGCAGCGGCACGCTCATCGCGCCCACCACCGCCAGCGGCATCAGGGCGGCGTGGGTGCGCCAGTCGGTGATCGCGGGAAGCGTTCCGAGAAATAGGCCGCTGTTGCCGAAGGCGCTGGCGGCCTGCGAGGCTGCGGCGATCAGTCCGCGCGTGGGGTCGAGGAGCAGGGAGGTGCCGATGCCCAGGGAGAAGACGTAGGTGAAGAGCGTCGCCCGGACGATCTGGAGATCAGTGTACGGGAGGCGGATCGCGCGGTTCAGCGCCAGCCCGCCGATCAGCAGCGTGGAGAGGGTGCCGACAACCACCAGCGCCAGCACGACCGCCTGACCCAGCGCGCCCAACTGATCGAGCGGGACTGCCTGCTGGAAGCCGGTCAGCGTCGCGGCGTTGACGGCGGTGAAAACGGCGCGCTCGATGCTCAACTCGTTGCCGCGGATCGTGGCCCCAGGCAGCCACAGCGCGACCATGCCGAGCAGGAGCAGCGCCGTCCACGCCGCGGCGACCCAGCGGGCAATGCGCGGCGCGGTCCAAGCGCGACCGTCAGCCGACAGCGGTAGCTCGTCGCCGCCGCCGCTGGCCCGCGCCCTTTCGCCCGCCGCCGCCGCCGCCGTGGTCCTGCTCATGACAATGACTTACTTCTTGTAAACGGCGCCGGGGTCGAACACCGGCTTCTCGACCGTCTGCCAGTCCGCCGCGCCCGCCTCGTACTTTCGGAAGAAGCAGCTCCGGTACCCCTCGTGGCAAGCAGCCACGTCCTGCACGACCTTGAACAGCAGCACGTCGCGATCGCAGTCGGTGCGGACCTCCCTCACGTGCTGGAAGTGGGCGCTGCTCTCGCCCTTAAGGGCGAGCCGCCCGCGGCTGCGGCTGTAGGTATGAACCTTGCCGGTCGCAAGCGTCTTCTCGATCGCCTCGCGGTTCATGTACGCCATCATCAGCACCTGCCCGTCGTGCGCGTCCTGCACGATGACGGGGACCAGGCCGTTGGCGTCGAACTTCAGCTTGTCGAGCGGCGCGTCCATCCCCGTTGTTCTCCGGGGCGGGCGCGGCTTTGTCAAACGCCGCCCGCTTGCGCGCGCGGCCATCACGTTGCTACACTGCCGCTCGAGATGACAGCAGCAGCGGACGCGGCGACGGAGACGATCGACAGCCCGGATGAGCGGCCGGGTCCCGCGCGCCCGTTTCACGTCCTGGGGTGGGCGGCGTACCTGGGGATCTCCTGGACCTGGTGCATCGGCATGTTCCTGCCGGTGCTGCTGGTGCGCGACTACGGGCTGTGGGGATGGATCGTCTTCGCCACGCCCAACGTGATCGGCGCCGCCGCCATGGGCTGGGTGATGACGCGCGTGCGCGATCCGGAGGCGTTCGACCGGAAGCACTCGCTGGCGATCACCTCGTTCTCGGTGGTGACGGCGGCGTTCCACCTGTTCTTCATGAACTGGATGATCGCCCGCCTGATCCCCGCCGGCGGGGCGGTGGCGATGTTGGCGATAATCCCGCTCTTCATCGCCGGCCTGATGGGGGCGCGGCGCAGGGGCGGCGCGGCCCTCGGGGTGGGCGACGTGCCGGCGGCGGTCGCGGTGTTCGCGGTCTCGCTGATCGCCTGGGTCGCCTACCTGCGCTACGGCTACGGACCGCCGCTGGCGGGCGAGCCGACGCGACGCCTGGCAGAGCTTTGGTGGCTGGCACCGATCTGCGTCTTTGGCTTCGCGCTCAACCCGTACCTCGATCGCACGTTCCACTACGCCTACCGCGCGACCGGCAGGCGCGGCGGGCCGGGCGCCTTCGCCATCGGCTTCGGCGCGGTCTTCCTGCTGATGATCCTGTTCACCCTCACCTACGCCCGCGCGCTGGCGCCGGTGGTGGAGGAGCGCGCGTTTGTCCTGCCGGGCGTGGCGCTCTGGGCGATCGGAATTCACATGGCCCTTCAGGGCGCCTTCACCACCGCCATCCACTTGCGCGCGACCGGGCGCGTGGCGACGTCGCTGCTCGCGGCCGCGCTGCTGGCGGCGGTGATCTACGGGCTGGGACACGCGGTCGCCGGACGGATCCACCTGTCGCCGGGCGAGAGCGCGTACCGGTTGTTCATGGCCTTCTACGGGTTGGTCTTCCCCGCCTACGCGTGGCTCTGCATGTGGCCCGACGGCGGGCGAAGGACCGTGCCGGCGCGGGCGTGGCTGGCGCTGGCAATCGCGGTGGGGGTGGCGGCGCCCATGTTCTGGCTCGGGTTCATGCACCAGCGGACGGCGTGGCTCCTGCCCGGCCTGGCGGTGGTGCTGCTCGCCCGGCTGAGCTTGCCCCGTTCGCGCGGCGCCGGAAATGGCGCATAATCCGACGCGGGCGCAATCGCCCCGTTTCACATCTTCCGCCGGCGGCGATGTTGTGACGTGCCCGCGGCGCAGCAGCGGACGTAGAATGCATGCGATGGGGGCGTTCCTGGCGCTGCCCGAATTGCGCGACGGACCGGCGGGAGGCTGGAGGTTTTGGTTGGCATGGAAACCGACGTTGACTGTCCTGATTGCGGAAAGGTGATCGCGCCGCCGGGCGCGGTGGATGACACGCTGCGCTGCCGGTGCGCCGAGCCGAAGGGGCCGTCGGTCACCGCCGAAGCGGTGCCTCTGCGCCCGAGCGTTTCGGTGAAGGTGCCGCTGGCCGCGGGCGCATTGTCCGCCGGGACGAACGTGCGTGCCAAGCCCTCGGTCGATGCCGACGCGCCCGCCGACGAGACGCCCGCCGCCCGCGCCGCGCGCGAGAAGAAGTGCTACATCTGTGGCCGCGACCTTACCGGCAAGACGCGACTTAAAGACCATCTCGGTCGCTACTGGTGCAAGCAGTGCGCGGCCAAGGACGAGCAGGCGAAGAAGCAGGAAGAGGAGGGGCGCTGCCCCGACTGTAGCCGCGTCTTCCCGGCGGACAAGCTGGTCTACTTCCAGGTCACCAAGGTCTGCAAGTCGTGCTTCAAGGAGCGCGAGAAGGAACTGGAGAAGAAGATCAAGAAGGCGGCAGCGGAGAAGCTGCACCAGAAGGCGGAGTGGCAGAGCATCAAGTGGCTGGCTATCGCCGCGGGCGCGCTCATCCTGACGGGCTTCATCCTATACCTGCTGAACCGTTGAACGGCTGAACCGGCGCGGGGCGAGCGGGCGGGCCGCGCGCGCGGGCGGCGGCAGCGAGTTTGCGAACCGGCCATGCCCGAGAAGCTCACCGGCATCTTCACGCCCAACCTGGTGCCGCTGGACGCGCGCGGGCAAATCGACGAGGAGGAGCTGCGCCGCTACGTCGACTGGCTGATCGAGCGCGGCGTGCACGGCCTTTACCCCAACGGATCCACCGGCGAGTTCACCCGCTACACCGTCGAGGAGCGCCGGCGGATCATCCAGGTCGTTTGCCAGCAGTGCGCCGGGCGCGTGCCGGTGCTGGCGGGCGCGGCCGAGGCCAACGTCGCCGAAACGCTGCGCGCGTGCGAGCTCTATCACGGCTACGGCGCGCGAGCGGTCGCGATCGTCTCGCCGTTCTACTACAAGCTCTCGCCCGAGAGCGTCTACGCCTACTTCCGCCAGATCGCGCTGCACAGCCCGATCGACGTCACGCTCTACAACATCCCGATGTTCGCCAGCCCGATCGACGTGCCGACGCTGGCGCGGCTGGCGGAGCTGGAGCGCATCGTGGGGATCAAGGATTCCACCGGCGACGTCGCCGCCATGTGCCGGATGATGCAGGCCGTCCGCCCGCATCGGCCTGACTTCTCCTTCCTCACCGGGTGGGACGTCGTCGTGCTGCCGATGCTGGTGATGGGCGTTGACGGCGGCACCAACGCCACCAGCGGGATCGTGCCGGAACTAATGCGGAAACTGTGGGACCTGTTTCAGGCGGGGAAGCTGGACGAGGCGCGAGGCCTGCAACTGCGGATCCTCGAGCTGTTCGACGCGATGCTCTTCTCGGCCGACTTCCCCGAAGGATTCCGCGCCGCCGTCGAGCTGCGCGGGTTCCGCTTCGGCAAGAGCCGCCAGCCGCTGAGCGACGCGCAGGCGGTTGACCGGGTCAAGCTCGAGCGCGCGCTCCAGTGCATCCTGGCGGAGTTCGGCGTCACCGATCCGCCCGCAGCGGGTTGCCCCGCGAGCGACGGCGCGGGCGCGCACGACACCGTCGCACAGGTGACCGAAGCGGTGATGGCCGCCCTCCGCCGGCGCGGCGCGTGAACCGCTCATCCGCTCGCTCGACCTGACGGATCACGTGCTGGTGCACTCGCCGGCCGGTTCGCCTTCGCGTCGGGCAGCGGCCGCTCCATGGATGGCGACCACCGGCACCGTCTGGCCGTGGCGATCGGCAACGGTGGGGCGGCCGTTCGACTGCTTCGGGCCGGCGAAGTGCGTGTACTGGTGGATCTGCTTGCGCTGCGGCGGACGTGACCAGGGGAGCAGCTCGGTCTCCGACAGCAGGCACTTGTGGTCGGTCATGTACTGCATGGCCGGCACGATGCCGCGGATGGCATGAACCGGGCCGGAATCTGCCTGGCAGACGTCGATGAATTCCGCCGGCACGTCGTGCACGGCGGCTGCCTCCGACGCGGCGTTGACGGCGACCACGTGCGCCCTGGCCGTCTCGAGCGTCGCGGCGATCGAGCCGCTGGCCCGCCCGCCGTGCAGGTAATCCTGGAACCCCTCCAGCAGCCGCGGGTAGGGGTTGCCCAAGAGCGGGATCACCTCGGTGTGCGTGCCGACGCGCACCTCCGCGTGCCGCCCGGCCAGGTAACGGATGCGCCCGCGCTCGCTTTCGATGGTGATGACCGGCTCGACGCTGGTCTCGCAGGCGTGCGTGCAGGCGACCAGCAGCGGGACGTCGCCGTCCAGCGTGAATCGCATGGCGCAGGTATCGTAGTTCTCGATGGCGTTGGCGCGGTAGAGCTCCGCCGCCACCTCGACCGGCGACGCCGCGGACTCCGCCGTCGGGCCGAGCAGGAACAAGGCCAGGTGGAGGAAGTGCGACAGCGCGTTGCTGACCGGGCTGTCCATCACCCAACGCCCGTGTCGGCGCAGGCGCCCGGCCCACTGGTTGCGAGAGAAATATTCCGAGCTGCGCGGCCAGCACCCGATGACGCTGGCGGCGACCGGCCGCCCGAGATCGCCGCGGAGCAGGCGGCGCTTCAGGATCGGAACGCAGGGCTGGTAAAGGTCCTGAAAGCCGATGTGCACCTGACGACGGGCGCGGTCGCGGGCGGCGATCATCGAGTCAACGTCGTCGACGCAGCCGGCGGCGGGCTTCTCGCAGACCACCGCCTTCCCCGCCGACACCGCCGCCACCGTGAACGAGCAGTGAAGGTCGATCGGCAGGGGAAGCCAGACCGCATCCAGCTGGAACTCCAGCAGTTCCTCGTAGCTGCCGGCCAGGCGCACGCCCAGATCCTGGAGCTGATGCGCGCGCTTTTCGAATCGTTCCAGTTCGGGCTCGAACACCGCGAGCAGCCGGGCGGCGGGCTCGGGAGAGTGGTGTGCGTCGAGCAGGCGGTCGCAGATGTAGCCGGCGAAGCCACCCAATCCGGCGAGCCCGAACGCGACCGGACGATTCCCCGTACTCAAGCGATCTCCTCCCGTGCACGCGCGGGTGCGGCGTGGCCGCATGTCGCGCGCGATCCGCCACCGGCGGGAAAAACCTCAACGGCGGCGGCCCCAATGGCGGGGCCGCCGCCGGGAGAGAGAGAGCACGTTCGTTACGCGCGGGACGCGCCCGCGGCGCGCCGGCGGCGACGTCCGAGCAGGAGCGACGCGCCGGCGGCGAGCAGCCCCAGCGACGCCGGCTCCGGCACCGCGGCTACGCCGTCGGACAACGCGGCGCTTTCCGGCTGTGCCGGCGGGAAGAGCGGGATCGCGCCCGTCTGCCGCCCGATGTTGGAGTCGATGATGAAGTAGTCGTCGCCGTTGATCTTCCCGTTGTAGTCGAAGTCGCCGTTCACCCAACCCCGAGCACCGGGAGTGTTGACGCTGGAATCAATCGCGAAGTAGTCGTCACCGTCCAGCTTGCCGTTCAGGTCGGCGTCGCCGCCGTAGGTGAACATGACGATCAGGTCACCGTCGGCGAGAGCTTGCGGCTGGTCGCCGAACTGCTGGCCGGCCTTGGCAAGCTTGCCCGCCTCGGGGGCGGCGGAGACCCAGGCGCTGCCCAGGCTCATCAGGTGCGTCGCCGGCGCGGCGCCGGGGGCGGTGGTAATAATGCCGGAGCCGGTCCAGGCACCGTTCGCGTACCCCGAAGCGATGAGCCCGACGGCGCCGCCGTACGCGGTGCCGCTCCAGGTGCTGGCGGCGCCGCCGCCCACCACGATCATCTTGTTGTCCTTCAGGTCGATCTTTGACGTGCCGGTGGCGGTGACGGCTGCCATGCGGATCACGCGGTTGTTCGAGCCGTTGGACTCCAGCCGGACGGTGCCGGTGCCGCTGGCGTTGAGGGCGCCGTCCATGACGGGAGGAGGAGGGAGAGTGGCGGGAGGGGGGTTGGGAGTGACAGGCTCAAACGTCATGTTGAGCGACGTGTTGAGCGAGAGGACCCCGTCGGTGACGCCGATGTTCCCGTCCATGCGTGGCGGCGCGCCGTTCAAGATCATCGTGCCGGGCCCGCCCTTGCTGAAGTTCTGGTTGTTCTGGTTGAGGAAGCTGCCGTTGACGACGAGGGTGCTGCCGGCGGTGATGCTGATGCCGGGCGAGTTCTGGAGCCCCAGCACCGGGGTGTTCATGGTCGAGACGACCCCGCCGGAGATGGTGAAGCCGCCGTTGAGTATTGTGTTGAGGTAACCTTCTTCCGCTTCCAGGGTTCCGCCGGCCATACTGAAGTTGTAGAGGAAGTGATCGGCGCCAGCGGCGGAGCGGACGGTGCCACCGTTGACCTGCCAAGCGGGCGGACCGTTACCGGCGCCGGCGGCGTTAGTGCCCTCGATCACGACCGTGCCGCCGCTGTTCACCGTGATGACCCCACCGCGCGCCAGGCGGGTGACACCATTTCCCGTACCAAGAATGACGGTGCCCTCGTTGATCGTCGCGTTCCCCTGGTTCTCGGCAGTGATTCTGAGAGTGCCACTGCCCTCCTTCTGCAACCGGCCGGTGCCTGTAAGGGTGCTGGACCAGGTCTGGTCGACGGTCAGGGGGTTGGCGTCGGCGTCATCGATGTCGAACACAAGCGTGCCGGTGCCGCTGGCACTGATGTTCGTGGCCGGAAGGGCGCCCTGGACGGTGCCGTTGCCGAGTTGAAGTTTTCCGGCGCCGATGATGGTCCCGCCGGAGTAGGTCGTCAGACCGTTGCCGACCACCACGACGGTGCCCTCGCCGGTCTTGATCAACCCACCCGTGCCGGTGAGGGCGAAGGTGGAGGTGATGTTGCCGCTCTGGACGTCGAGCGAGCCGGACGCCTTGTTCATGGTGCCGTTGGTGAGCGTGCCGCCCTGGAGGCTGATGATGCCCGAGGCATGCGTGACGCCACCGAGATCAAGCGTTCCGCCGCTGACGGTGACCGCGCCGCTGTTGGGCAGCACGTCGGCGGCGCCGGTGACGATGGTGCCGGATTGCAATTGCGTTCCGCCGGAATAATCGTTGCCACCGGTGTTGCTGATGGTCAGCGTGCCGGTGCCCTGCTTGAGGACCGCGCCGGAGCCGCTGATCTTGCCGGTGCCGGCGAAGGTGTAGCTGTCGGCGGAGTTGGAGACGGTGACCAGCGCTGGCCGGATCGGCGTGGCGTTGCTGACGAGGTTGACGACGTGATCGGTGCCGGTGGCGGCGTCGTCGAACAGCACCTGTTCGCCTTGGGTGGTGTATTGGCGGTAATCCGTGGCGTTGCCGGCAATGGCTTCCTTCCAGTTCAGCGTGCCGGGGCTCCCCGGACTGGTGCCGTAATCCCAGTCGTTGTTGACGTTGCCTTCCCACCGCGGAAGGTCCACGCCGATCACGTTGAGCTTGATGGCCGTGTTGGCCACGTCGTGCACGAGCGCGGCGGCGGTGCGCTGCGGAAGGTTGACCTGGAAGCGGTTGGAGTAGCCGGCGCCGCCGATGGTGCCGTTGTAGTCGATGAGGGTGTGTTCGCCGGTACTCAGCGCGCCCGCGCCGAGGGTGAAGGTGGTGACGCCGTTGGCGACCAGGCCGTTGGCGTCGGAGACGGTCAGGGTCTTGAAGCCGGACCCGCCGCTGACCGTGAGGCTCAGCGCATCGCTGGCACTGGCGCCCAGGGTCAGAGCCTTGATCGTCGCGTTGCCGTTCGCGACCGACAGGCCGCCGCCGTTGTTGACGGTAAAGCCGCTGGAGGCGTGCGTGCCAACGAGGCTGAGGGCGCCGGCGTTGACGGTGGTCGCGCCGGTATAAGTCTGGCCGGCGGCGTTGGAGAGGACGGTGGTGCCGACGCCGTTCTTGACCAGCGTGCCGGTGCCGCTGATCAGGCTTGCGTAGGCGGTGGTGCCGGCCGGCTCGTCGAAGACGACGTTGCTGTTGTTGACGATGTTGCCCTTGAGCGAGGCACCGAAGCCGCGCAGGGTGCCGGCCGAGACGTTGGTGGTGCCGGTGAACGGGCCGTCGAGGGTGACGCCCATGATGGACAGGGTTCCGCCACCGGTCTTGGTGACCGTGCCGGTGCCGCGGACCGGGCCGTTCCAGGTAATGTCGAAGGGGTTGTTGTCGACGTCGGCCGCCTTGATGGTCGAAGTGGTGCCGACGATGTTGAGCGGGAGCGAAGCGTCCGAGCTCCAGTTGGCCTTGGCGCCCAAGGTGCCACCGGCGAACGTGGCGTGCCCGAGGTTCAGGGTCGTCACCAGGGTGGAGGCGGCGTTGAGCTTCACGAACCCGCCGCTGCCGACGTACAGGCTGCCGTTGACGGTGGCGGAGAGCGGCACCACGTCGACCCTGCCGGTGCCGGTGAGGGTGGGTTCGTACCCCATGGTGAACTTCTCGACGGTGCTGATGCCGCCGGCGAAGGTGACCTGCGGGAACTGGTTCAGGACGGTGCCGCTGATGCGCCCGAGGACGATGCCGTCGACGGTGTCCTCGGACTTAAAGGTGCCGCCGCTGACGCGCAACTGGCCGCCGCGCGATCCGCTGGCGGTTCGGCTGACGATGAGCTGGCCGGTGACTGTGTTGGTGCCCCCCTCGTAGTCCACCGAGGCCCAGGAGTTGTCGCCGTTACCGATGGTCATCGTGCCGATCTGGGTGACGGTCGGTACCAGCGGGTTGCTCTCCCTGATCTGGAAGCCGGTATTGACATCGGGACCGCCGTTGCCGCCGCCGGACTTGGTGAGCAGCACGTTCGAGGCGGTGAAGGTGCCACCGTTGACGTGGATGTAGCTGGCGGTGCGGTTGTTTTGGGTACCAATGCCGGCGTTGAAGCTCGCCTTGCCGCTGTTGAGGACGAAGGCGGCGACGCCGCCAGTGCCGCCGTTGCTGATGTTTGCCATGCGGGTGCTGACGGTGAGCGTGCCACCATCCACTTGGGTGATCGTCACCGCGTCGCCGCCGCGATCCATGTAGAGCCCGCCGACGGAGACGTTGCCGGTGATGGACATCGTGGTGGTGGTGGTCTGGCTCATCGCGGCGCGGATGAGGTCGCCGGTGCCGGTGACGTTGTTGGCGAAGGTGTAGCTCCCCGTACGGTTGAGGTAGAGCTGACCGTCGAGGAGCACGTTGCCGGTGCCGACCGAGCCGGTGGCGATGGCGGCGGTGGCGGTGCTGGCGCCGAGGAAGAGGCGGCTGCCGGCGTTGACGGTGGTGGTGCCGGTGTAGGTATTGTCCTGCGGGAGCACGACGTCGCCGGTGCTGCCGCCGGCGGGGCCGACGACGAGGCTGTTGGCGCCGGTGATGGCGCTGCCCGAGTACAGGAAGATGCCGCCGCCGCCGCCGATGCGGTACGTGTTGGCCTTCGGCGTGATCGTGCCGCTGTAGACGATGGTGGCGCCGGCGGGGGCGCCCAGGCTCATGTTCGACACCGGCGCCAGCGCGAGCGAGGTGAAGTCGAAGTTCTGGCCCTGCTGGGCGTTGCTGATGGCGATGGTGCCGGTGGAGGCGGCGTTGATCTTGCCGGCGAAGGTGCTGTCGTTGATCGTGCCGGCGTAGCCGATGGAGCCGGCGGGGCCGACGGTGATGCTGTTCGCGGCCAGGCCGCTGAGGCTCCCCTCGGTCGCGTAGTTGATGTGCCCGGCGGTGATCGTGGTGGTGCCGGAGTAGGTATTGTTGCCGGCGAGACCGAGACTGCCGGACCCCAGCTTCACGAGGTTGCCGGTGCCGGTGATGGCGGTGTTGATGTCGATCAGGCCCGTGCGGTTGACGGTGAGGGTGCCGCTGTTGTTGATCGTGGTCGCGCCCAGCGTGCCCACGGCGCCGCCCGCGCCAACCTGGAGCATGGTCCCGGCGGCGATGTTGGTGGCGCCGGTGTAGGCGTTGGCGCCGGTGAGGATAAGGGTGCCGGTGCCGATCTGGGAGACGGTGCCGGTGCCGCCGATGGCGTCGGCCACCGTGATCGCGTTGCTGCGGTTGTAGGCCAGGGCGGCGTTGTTGGTGATGGTGCCCGCCGCCAGCGAGCCGGTCGTGCCGCCGTTGCCGATCTGGAGGGTGCCGGCGGTGATGGTCGTGCCGCCGGTGTAGGTGTTGGCGCTGGTCAGGACCAGCGTCCCGGCCCCCTGCTTGTCCATGCCCTGCGCGCCGGCCAGGACCGCGGCGAGGGTGACGACCTTGTCGGTTCCGAGGGCGCCGACGTTGATGATCGGGACGCCCGCGCTGGTGGCGAGGGTGAGGGCGTTGACGCCGCCGGTCACGGTCCAGCCGGCGGCGGAACTGGCGTCGGTGTCGCCGAACGCGAGCTGCCCGACGGTGGGGGCGATATCGAGCGTGACGTTCGCGTCGCTGGTCAGGTCGAGGGTGTTGAAGGCCGCGATGTCGTCAACCGCGTTGGGGAAGATCCCGCCGGTCCAGTTGGCCGTATCGGACCAGTTGCCGCCGCCGTTGGTGGTCCAGGTGCCGCTGGCGGCATAGACCGGGGCGCAGGCGGCCGCCATCGCGGTGGCGGCGGCGAGTTTGAGCATCTTGGAACGGCTGAGTCCGCCGCGCGGGCGCGTGCGGGGGCGGACGCAACGGGGGTTGCGGGATGAAAAGCTAACCGGTTGCACGACAGGCGAGCGATGGGTCGCGGGCATTCGGTTGTCCTCCGACAGATGTGGGCAACGAGCACGTGGGCCGCGGTCTGCCGCGGTCCGCAACTTTCACGTCGCGCCCTGGCAGTGCTCGTCGCAGGAAACATTAACACCCGTTTCACTGGAGGCAAGAAATTTTCACGAGAGGTGCCGCGTTAACTATCATGAGAGTTTATGAAAGAGGCCGTTAATACGCGGAAAGGCAGTGGCAAAATTTTTTTCGCTGGACGCGGCCGCTGCAGCGCATAATATTCGGGTTGTCGCCGCCCGAGTCATGCAAGCATCTTCCACGATCTTTCACACTTCTTTTCGTGGATGGGCGGCAGTGAGCGGGCTAACTTTTGCTGTGGTCGCTTCACGAAGGTTAAGCTATGAAGGAGCGAAACCTTTCACTTGGTCGTCAACGAAATGTTTCAGGGGTGGGTGCGGTTAATTCTTTCCGCCGATGCTCGTCGCGCCTTTCGTTTGTGCCGACGCCGGCTGCGGCGACGCCTCGTATGCGGTCCTCACGTCCGGGCGGTCTTGCCCCTAAGCAGAGGTGCACTGTGTTGAACAAGCGACACGCGGCCTTCACCCTGGTCGAATTGCTGGTGGTCATCGGCATCATCGCCGTGCTGGTCGGCATCCTGCTGCCGACGCTGTCGAACGCGCGCGAGAACGCCAAGCGGATCACCTGCGCCTCTCAGTTGCGACAGATCGCGCTGGCGGCGCACATGTACGCCAGCGAGAACAAGGACGCCCTGCCGCAGATGAACCAGGACAACGGCGCGCGCGACTACAGCTCCATCGGCCCCGGGCCGGGAGCGGGGCCGTACTGCGCGTTCGCGCGATCGATCAACTTCGTCCTCTGGGGCAACGCGCCGCTCGCCGCTGAAATCGCCAAGCCGACGATCGGCTCCAACGTCGGGCGCCTCTGGACCCGCGGTTACCTGAAGGGCAACCTGCTAAAGATCGTCAACTGCCCCTCGACCACCCCCAATAGCGTCGATGCGCCCGGCGACACCAACCGCTATTCGTTCAACGTCCACTACGCTGCCCGCGAGGTGCCCGGTGGCGTGGCGATCGCGCCGTGGTGGAAGAAGCTGTCGCAGTACGGAAGGGTCAAGAGGAGCTACAAGGCTTACGGCATCGGCGGCACCGGCGACTCCTCGGGCGACAAGGGAACGTTTTACGATCGGGGCGGGCGCGAGCTTGCCTTGGGCGCCGACCCGCTCATCACCCCCAGCGCCGGCCCGAGCACGGGCTTCAATCCCCACCGCATGAAGTCGAGCCGCGCGTACAACCTCGTGTACGCCGACGGCAGCGTGAAAACGGCGATCGTGCCCAACACCGTCGAACGCCACAACATCAACAGCGCCACGCGCTTCCTCGATGCGCTGGGCTTTGCTGAATCCGTCGCCAGCGGACAGCGCCCCGCCGCGCCCAACAGCCTCTACGTCTTCGTTCCGCTAAACCCGTGAGCGGCGCGCGGCAGACGGGGCGGAAGACATGGCCGATGGCCGCCGCCGCCGGCCCCCCCCCGCGCAGGGGACGACCGAGACGCACGGAATCACACCATGGCACGACCCCTCGGACGTTTGCGTCAGCATCGGAACGGGGTCCGCGCGTCTGCCGTCGAGCAACTCGAGCCGCGGCGGCTGCTGGCATCGGCCAGTTCGGCCGCCCTTACGGGTGAGACGTCCGCCGCGGCGCTGACTGCCTCGATGCCGCGGCGGCAGGTCGAGCTGCTCAACCGTGGGACGGTCGCGGTCCGCACCAGCGGCAGCTCCACCGGCAGCATCTACGTTGGCTGGCGCATGCTCGGGACCGACCCGGCCGACGTCGGCTTCAACCTCTACTGCTCGACCAACGGCGCCGCCCCGGTCATCCTCAACGGCGCCACGCCCATCACCGGCAGCACGAATTACGTCCACGCCAACCAAACCTACAGCCAGTCGCACGCGTACTTCGTGCGCCCGGTCGTAAACGGCGTGGAGCAGGCGGCGGGGGAGACCTTCACCCTGGCGGCCAACGCGCCGCAGCAGCAGTACCTCACCGTGCCGCTCCAGAAGCCGGCCGACGGCGTCGCGACCCCCAACCTGGTCTACCCAAACGGCTTCAACTACACCTACACCGCCAACGACACCAGCGTCGGCGACGCCGATGGAGACGGGGACTACGAGTACTTCGTCAAGTGGGAGCCGAGCAACGCGCAGGACAACACCGGCGAGGGGTTCACCGGCAACGTCCTGTTCGACGCTTACCAGCAGGACGGCACCCGCCTGTGGCGCATCGACCTCGGCATCAACATCCGCGCCGGCGCGCACTACACGCAGTTCATCGTTTACGACCTGGACGGCGACGGGAAGTCCGAGATCGCGATGAAGACCGCGCCCGGCACCAGGGACGGGCTGGGAAACAACGTGATCCTCCCGGGGCACGATCCTAACGCCGATTACCGCAACTATCCCACCACCGCCGACGACCAGGACTGGGGCCGCGTCCTCACCGGGCCGGAATACCTCACCGTCTTCAACGGCCAGACCGGCGCGGCGATGGCCACCGTGCCGTACCAAGTGCCGCGCGGCACGGTCTCCAGTTGGGGCGACGGGTACGGCAACCGCGTCGACCGGTTCCTGGCGACCGTCGCCTACCTCGACGGGCAGCGCCCCACGCTGGTCATGTGCCGCGGGTACTACACCCGCGCCACGCTTTGGGCCGTCGATTGGCGCGATGGGCAGCTCACCCAGCGCTGGCTGTTCGACAGCAACGACGCCGGCAAGGGCGGCGCCTACGGCCAGGGCACCCACAACATCAGCGTCGGCGACGTGGACGCCGACGGCAAGGACGAGATCGTCTACGGCGGCTGCACGATCGACGACAACGGCAACCTGCTTTCCACCAGCGGGCTCGGTCACGGCGACGCGCTGCACCTGTCCGACATGGACCCGTCCCGCCCGGGCCTGGAGGTCTTCCAGATCCACGAGTCCCAGGGCTCGCACCAGGGCAACGGCGGCAGCTTCCGCAACGCTTCCACCAACCAGCTCATCCTCGGCGTGCCGGGCACCGGTGACGTCGGGCGCGGGGTCGCCTTCGATGTCGACCCGCGCTACCCCGGCTTCGAGATGTGGACCAACGCCAGCGGCAACATGTACAACGTGAGCGGCGCCATCACCTCCACGTCGCGCCCGGGCAGCTACAACTTCGGCGTCTGGTGGGACGCCGACCCGCTGCGCGAGCTGCTCAACGGGACGATCATCGACAAGTGGAACTGGAACACCAACAGCCTGAACCGCCAGCTCACGGGGTACCAGACCGGCGCATCGGACAATAACGGCAGCAAGGCCAACCCGAACCTCAGCGCCGACTTGTTCGGCGACTGGCGCGAGGAAGTGATCTGGCGGAACGCCACCAGCACCGCCCTCCAGATCTACACCACAACCATCCCGACGACCACGCGCCTCTACACCCTTATGCACGACACGCAGTACCGCGTGGAGGTCGCGCATGAGAACATTGCCTACAACCAGCCGCCGCACACCAGCTTCTTCCTCGGCGACGGCATGAACGTGCCGCCGCAGCCCAAGGTTTACGTCCCCGGCAGCCAGCCGCCCCCGCAGCAGGTCACCACGCAGATCTACCCGGCGGAGTCCGCGGTGCTCGGCGGCGGCAGCTTCGTTGAGACCACCAACGGCGGGTACAACGGCGCGGGCTACATCAACTCGCCGACCACCGGTGGCTTCACCGAGTTCCTCAACGTCAACGGCGGCGCGACCGGCGGCAGCATCGCCGTCAGCTTCCGCTACGCGCTGGGCGCCGCCGGCACGCGCACCGGATCCCTTGTCGTCAACGGCGTCGCGCAGCCGATCACGTTCAACTCCACCGGCGCCTGGAACGCCTGGTCGCTGCTCACCGTCAACGTCCCGCTCAACCCCGGTGCCGCCAACACCATTCGCCTGGAGAGCAGCGGCCAGGATCTCGCCAACATCGACGAGCTTCAGGTCAACCTTCCCGTCGCTGGTCCCGGCACCTTCGTCACCGGCAACCTGTTCCACGACTGGAACGACAACGGCCTGATCACCGGCAGCGAGCCGGGCGTCAACGGCGTCGTCGTCTTCCTCGATGCCGATAACGACTCTCTGCTCGACCCCTCCGAGCTGCGCACCACCACCGAGATCGGCGGCGGGTACAGCTTCTCTAACGTGCCGGCGGGCAACTACACCGTTCGCGCCGTCCCCTACGCCGGGTTCGTCCCCACGACCAACCCCGCCATCACCGTCGCCGCCGGCTCGACCACCGTCGCCAACCCCGCGGTCGAGCAGACGATCTACGGCGGGTTCTCCGCCAACGAGAGTTACCGCCTGCGCAAGAACGTCAACGGCAAGTACGAGATTCTCGTCAACAACGCGCTGGTCTACACGGTGTTCGCCGGCGTCCCGTCGCTGGCGTTCAACCTGCTGTCGGGCAACGACGGGCTGGTCGTGGATCACGTCAACGGCTCCCCGGTGCCGGCGGGCGGGGTGTCGTACAACGGCGGCGGGGCGGCGGTGCTGGCGACCACCATCCTGACGGACACCCTCGACATCGTCGGGCAGAACGCCTCCGCCGCGTTCAGCATGAACGCCTCTCAGATCGCCAGCGGCGGGCGGACGGTCACCTACGCCGGCGCCGAGAAGATCAACCTCACCAACGGCACGCACACGATCACCGGCGACCTCGGCGCGGTCGATCTGACCGTCAGCGCCAACACGACCGCCCTGATGAACGCGACGCAGCGCCTGACGAAATTGACCGTGGCCGGATCGGCGCAACTGTCGGCCGGCGGGAACAAGGTGCTGGTCACCGACTCCCTTGCCTTCACCGGCGCCGGCAGGCTGGACCTGACCGACAACGCCGCCATCATTCGCTACGCCACCCCCAACCCCAGCCCGCTGGGGACCTGGGGCGGGTCGCAGTACACCGGGTTGACCGGCAACATCACCGCCGGCCGCAACGGCGGGGCGTGGAACGGAAACGGGATCTTCAGCAGCACCGCCGCGGCGTCCGGGCGGCTCACCACCCTCGCCGCCGGCGAGGCCAGCGAGATCCTCGGGCTGTCCGACGCCGAGGGCGGCGTCCCCACCGGCACCTGGGAAGGCCAGGCCGTCGACGCCACCACGGTCCTGATCAAGTACACCTACGCCGGTGACGCCAACCTGAGCGGGCGAATCGACGGCGACGACTACTTCCTGATCGACTCCAAGATCAACACCGCCGGCGCCTGGGGCTGGCGCAACGGCGACTTCGACTACAACGGCAAGGTCAATGGCGACGATTACTTCGTCATCGACAGCAACATCGGCCGGCAGGGCGTGGTGCTGTAGCCGTCCGCGACGGCGGACGCGCCCGCCCGCCTAAGGCGCGGCGCCGTCGGATCCACGCGCCAGTGCCGCGCCGCGTCGGGTGAGATCACCTCCCGCGCCCGTTCGGGCATCAGCGGTCCGGGCGCGCCCTTCAGCCCGGACGGCCCCCTCTACAAGCAGCGCCGCCGCCGCAGTCATCAAGTCGACTTCGAGCCCGACGGCAAGAGTCCCGGCGACGGACCAGCCGGAGTGGAACTGATGCCCAGGCGGTGACCGACCCGCGCAGGCACCGCAGCGGCGCAGGGCAATTCGCGGTGGTTAAATTCCAAATCAAGCCTTAGAGTTTTCGCTCGCGACCTTGCGGGGCGTGCAGGGGCCGTTCTGTCCACGGCGCGTGGCCGGCGGCGGATGCGCCGTGGCGTTCTCTTACTGGGACACGTCGATGAAGCTCTCTCGCAGAAAAGCGCTGAAGATGATGGCTTTGGCCGCGCCCGCGGCAATCTGCTTGCCGCAGGCGTACGGGCAGGCGACGGAGCCGGTCGACCCCAACGCCGCCGCCGCGGGCGCCACGCCCGCCGGCGCGCCGACCCCCGCCGCCACGCGACCCATCCCGCCCGCGCCGCAGCACATCCCGGCGCCGGCCGGCTTCGGCGTAGCGCAGGGCCCGTTCCAGCCGACGTGGGAATCGCTCGGCAGCCAGTACCAGGTTCCCGACTGGTACCGCGACGCGAAGTTCGGGATCTGGGCGCACTGGGGACCGCAGTGCGAGCCCGAGCAGGGTGACTGGTACGCCCAGCGCATGTACCAGGAGCGCAATGCCGTCCACAAGTGGCACGTCGAGAAGTACGGCCACCCCTCCAAGTTTGGCTTCAAGGACGTCATCAACGAGTGGAAGGCGGAGAACTGGGACCCGGTGCAGCTCCTGACGCTCTACAAGAAGGCGGGCGCGCAGTTCTTCGCCGCGATGGCGAACCATCACGACAACCTGGATCTTTACGACTCCGCCTACCAGCCGTGGAACAGCGTGAAGGTCGGCCCGAAGAAGGACCTCGTCGGCGGGTGGATGAAGGCGACCCGCGAGGCCGGGCTGCGCTTCGCCGTCACCCGCCACGGGGACCGCGCCTGGAGCTGGTACCAGGACGCGCAACCCTTCGACGGCCGCATGACCAAGGCCGACGGCAAGGGGCTCTGGTGGGACGGGCTCGACCCGCAGGACCTCTACGCCCAGTACCACGAGCGCGGCCGCTACAACTGGGAGCAGACCCCGCAGCAGGGCGCGCCGCTACTCGATCCGAACTTCATCGAGAAGTTCTTCAACCGCACCATCGACCTGCTCAACAAGTACGAGCCGGACCTGCTCTACTTCGACGACACCGTGCTGCCGATCTACCCGTCGAGCGACATCGGCCTGCGCATCGCCGCCTACTTCTACAACACCAACCTGGCGAAGAAGGGGAAGCTCGAGGCGGTCATCGCCACCAAGCAGATCAAGGGCGACCAGCGCAAGGCGATGGTGCTCGACGTGGAGCGCGGCGTGACGCAGGGGGGCGAGCCGCTGCCGTGGCAGACCGACACCTGCATCGGCTCGTGGCACTACAACCGCGCCGACTACGACCGCAACCGCTACAAGTCCTCCAGGCAGGTCGTGCAGATGCTGATCGACATCGTCAGCAAGAATGGCTGCCTCCAGCTCAGCGTCCCGGTCCGCGCCGACGGCACGATTGATGAGAAGGAGGTCGCGATCGTCGAGGGGATCGGCCAGTGGATGGCGGGCAACAGCGAGGGGATCTACGGCACGCGCCCGTGGAAGGTGTACGGCGAGGGCCCGTCGGTCGCCACCAGCCAGCCGGCGGGGCGGTTCGGCGGGGCGCGCGACGTCCGCTCGTACGCCCCGGATGATTTTCGGTTCACCGCCAAGGGCGACACCGTCTACGCCTACATGATGGGCTGGCCCGAGGGCGGCAAGGCAACGATCAAGTCGCTGGCGCAGGGCAGCCCGCACTTTGACCGCGAGGTCGGGCGGATCGAGCTGCTGGGCAACCCGGGGGCGCCGCTGGAGTTCACGCGCAGCCCGGACGGACTGATCGTCAGCCTGCCGGAGAAGAAGCCCAACGAGATCGCCGCGGCGCTGAAGATCACGCCGAAGGCGTAGTCGAAGCCCTATTGCAACACAGAGGCGCAGGGGCGCGGAGGAAGAGCACAATCGAATCGCTGTCCTTCCCCTGCGTTCTCAGCGCCTCAGCGGTGCATCTTCTTCCGTCGATGCCCCAGGTAAGCATGTCCATCTCGCAACGCTTCATCATCACGCGCCTCGCGGCCGCCGGCACCGCGGCGCCGGTGCTCGCAAGGCAGCTCTTTGCGCACGGGACTTCGCCCGCCGCTGCGCCGATAACTTCAACGAGCGCGCCGGCAGCGCGCGCACGCGCGCGAGGGGCGAGCGCAGCAAGCGTGCAATTGATGAGCGAGACCACCGGGGCAACGCGAACCTTCGCCCGCGTCATCGTGATGGTGACGCTCCTTGCCCGCTGCGCCACGGCCGAGCCTATCCCGCCAGCCTGGGGCGACCAGGGCGACGGCACGTACAAGAACCCGGTCCTGCCCGGCGATTATCAGAACACCGACGTCGTGCGCGTCGGCGACGATTACTATTACATCTCCGCCACCAAGGCGCTGTCGCCGGGAATGGCGGTGCTGCACTCGAAGGACCTCGTCAACTGGCGGCACGTCGGCCACGTCGTCCCCGACATCACCGTCTTTCACGCCCGCTTCAACCACGACCGGATGGAAGGTGACCAGCGCGGCGTGTGGGCGGGCGCAATCGCGCACCACGGCGGCAAGTTCTACGTCTACTTCACCACGCCCGACGAGGGCCTCTACGTCAGCACCGCCACCGACCCCGCCGGGCCGTGGGCGCCGCTGACCCACATGATGAGGGCGCCCGGCTGGGACGACCCCTGCCCGTTCTGGGACGACGACGGCCAACCGTACCTCGTCCTGACGCAGTTCGCCCGCGACCCCGCCAACGGGAAGACCTACAACACGCACCTGTACAAGATGACGGCCGATGCGCTCGGGCTGGTCGCGGAGTCTGACCGGATCATTCACCAGTCCCCCGGCGCCGAGGCGAGCAAGCTGTTCAAGCGTGGCGGCGTTTACTACCACTTCTTCAGCCACGTCACCCCCGAGGGCCGCATCCCCATGATGCACCGCGCCAAGGAGATTGCCGGGCCGTACGAGACGCGACAACTCCTCCACGTGAACGCGAAGGAGAACGGTGAGCCCAACCAGGGGACGCTGCTGGAAACCCCGGGTGGACAATGGGTCTTCCTCACGCACCACGGGCGCGGCGGGTGGGAGGGCCGGCCCGCCAGCCTGCTTCCGGTGACGTGGGCGGAGGGGTGGCCGCTCGTCGGCAGCGTCGGGGCCGACGGGATCGGCAACATGGTGTGGTCCGGGCGCAAGCCCATCGGCGGGTTCGCTCGGAGCGCGCCGCAGACGGACGACGAATTCGACGGGCGGGAGCTCGCCCCACAGTGGGAGTGGTACTTCCAGCCGCGCGCGGGAAAGTGGTCGCTCGCCGAGCGCCCCGGCTTCCTGCGCCTGCACGCCCTCAAGCGGTTGGCGCCCGGCAACCTGCGCAAGACCCCGAACATCCTTACCCAGCGCCCCCTGCGCGCCGATGGCAGCGCCGCGACGGTAAAGTTGTCGCTCGACGGCATGGCGGACGGACAGACGGCAGGGCTCTGTTTCCTCGGTAAGGCGTCCGCGACAATCGGCGTGACGCAGGCGGGCGGCGAGCGCGCTTTCGTCTACATCGAAGACGCCAAAGCCACCGCCGGCCCCGCGCTCGCGCGCGGGACCAACGCCGCGTGGCTTCGGGTGTCGTGGAATCATGCCGGGCTTGCAACGTTTCAGGCGAGCACCGACGGCGAGCGCTTTACCACCATCGGCAACCCCTTCCAGATTACGAGTCTCGGCTCCCACCTGGGCGCGAAGCTCGGCATCTACACGACGAACGACGCCGCCGACGCGGGACACGTTGACGTGGACTGGTTCCACTACTCGCAAGCGGTGACGCAACGGGAAGCGAACGGCGGCGCGGCGTGGAATCGACCGAGCAGCGCCCGCGCCACGAACGTTCGCGGGCGATGACTGCGGACTCGTCGCGCGCCGGGGCGGAAAGGAAGACGAACGCGCTCGCGTGAGCGCGCTGGAGATCAGCCAGAGGAAGCATCATGAAGCAGGGAAGTAGCGTCGCGGCAGTGGTGGGGATCGTGCTTTGCGCGTGTGCGTGGTCGCACGCTCAGACATCGCAGCCGTCGGGCGGCCCGCCTGCCGGCTCGATTGCGGGCCCCACGACCGGCCCGACCACCGGCCCCTCCACTCGCGCCGCCATGCAGCCGTTCGGCACGTATCACCTCGCCGACGTGCGCATGCGCGACGTCTGCATCATGCCGGACCCCGCGTCCAAGACCTATTACATGGTCGGCCCCGCCCGCCGCGGCGTGCGCGCCTACACGAGCAAAGACCTCGTCACGTGGGAAGGCCCCAAGGTCATCTATCAGCCGCCGGCGGACATCTGGGGCAACATTCCCGTCGTCGGCATCTGGGCCCCCGAGATGCACGCGTACAAGGGGAAGTACTACCTGTTCCTCACCTTCAACACGCGCACGCAGTTCGCCGAGCAATGGCGCAACTGGCGGCCGCGCGTGTATCGCGGGTCGCAGGTGCTGGTGGGGGACGCGCCGACCGGGCCGTTCAAGCACTTCCAGAACCGCTCCACGCCGCCGCCGGACATGATGACCCTCGACGGCACGCTCTGGGTCGAGGAGGGCGTGCCCCACATGGTCTTCTGCCACGAGTGGGTGCAGATCAGCAACGGCTCGGTGAACGCCATCCCGCTGAAGGACGACCTTTCCGAGGCGGCGGGCGAGCCGGTGAGGCTCTTCAGCGCCGCGGAGGCGCCGTGGAGCAAGCCCGGTTCTGAAGGCGGCAACTACGTCACCGACGGCCCCTCGCTGTACAAGAGCAAGTCGGGCAAGCTGTTCATGATCTGGTCGAGCTTTGGGACCGGGAACTACACCACCGGGGTCGCGATCTCCGATTCCGGCAAGCTCGCCGGGCCCTGGCGGCAGGAGAAGGAAGCGATCTTCACCGACGACGGCGGGCACGGCATGCTCTTCAAAACGTTCGAGGGGCAGCTCATGATGGTGCTGCACTCGCCCAACGAGGGCAGCGAGCGCCCGCGCGTCTTCGAGATGGAGGACACCGGCGAGACGCTCCGCATCAGCCGGGAATTCACCGGCGGCCGACCCGCCGCCGCCCGCTAGACGACACGCCCGCCCGGTTTGGCGCCGGCGGCAGAAGCGATATCTTCCCAGGAGGCAGACCTTGAACTTCTCTCGACGACAGGCGATGCGTTTGGCGGCCGGCGGCGCGCTGGCGGGACTGGCGGCAAGACTCACCTCGGCGGGCGCGATGGCGCAGACGACTTCCCCGGCCACCACCCAATCCGACTGGACCCCGCCCGTCGCGGAAGGGCCCTTCACCGAGGCGCTCGACTCGCTCAAGACCTACAAGGTGCCCGACTGGTTCCGCGACGCGAAGTTCGGCATCTGGTCCCACTGGGGCCCGCAGGCGGTCCCGCGGCAGGGCGACTGGTACGCCCGCAACATGTACCTGGACAACCACCGCCACTACCGCCACCACCTCCGCACCTACGGGCACCCGTCCAAGCATGGGTACAAGGACATCATCCCGCTCTGGAAGGCCGAGAAGTGGGACCCCGAGGCGCTCATGTCCGCCTACGCCAAGGCGGGCGCGAAGTACTTCGTCAGCATGGGTGTCCACCACGACAACTTCGACCTGTGGGACTCCAAGCACCACGAGTGGAACGCGGTGAAGATGGGGCCGAAGCGCGACGTTGTCGGCGAGTGGAAGCGGGCGGCCGTGAGCCGCGGGCTGCGTTTCGGCGTCTCAGAGCACCTGGGCGCCAGCTACGCGTGGTTTGCCTCCAGCCGCGGCGCCGACAAGGCTGGCGACCACGCCGGCGTTCCTTACGACGGCGCCGATCCGCAGCACCAGTCGCTCTATCACCCGAATCACGATGAGCCGTTCAAGGGCGGGCGCTCCTGGTACGCCAACAACCCGCAGTGGCACCAGCGCTGGTTCACCCGCATCCGCGACCTCGTTGACAGCTACCAGCCGGACCTGCTCTACACCGACGGCGGCATCCCCTTCAGCCGCGTCGGGCGCAGCATGGTCGCCCACTTCTATAACGCCAACATCGCCGCCCACGGCGGAAAGCTCGAGGGCGTCTACACGCACAAGGACATCGGCTCCGGCGAGTTCCACCGCGAGGTGGGCGTGCAGGACGTCGAGCGCGGCGTGATGCAGAACATCAACCCGCTGCCGTGGCAGACCGACACGTCCATCGGCGACTGGTACTACAGCGACGGCTTCAAGTACAAGACCACGCCGCAGGTCATCCACATGCTGGCGGACATCGTCAGCAAGAACGGCAGCATGCTGCTCAACGTGGTGCAGTACCCCGACGGCAGCCTGCCGCCCGAGCCGCAGAAGTTCCTGGAGGAGATGGCCGAGTGGATCGCCGTCAACGGAGACGCCATCTACGGCACGCGCCCCTGGACGATCTTCGGCGAGGGCCCCACCCAGCCCAGGGCCGGTCACTTCAAGGAAGACACCGCCTACAAGCCGCAGGACGTCCGCTTCGCCACCAAGGGGGGCACGCTCTACGCGATCACGCTCGGCGAACCCACCGGCGAAACGCGCATCAAGTCGCTCGGTAATGACTCAAAGCATGCGGGCAGCGCCGTCAAAGGTGTCCGGCTGCTCGGCAGCGAGCAGGCGCTCACGTGGTCGCAGGAGGCGGACGCGCTGGCGATCAAGCTGCCGGATAAACTGCCGGCGCGGCACGCGGCTGCGTTCGAGATCAAGTTCGAGCAGCCCCTGTAGCGCGCGGCGCCGCCGCGGGGCGGCAAAGGCGCGACAGCGAGGCAACGGGAAGCTCCAAAAGGGAAGATCTGCATGAGACGGCAGCGGACGGCGAAGGCTCACGTGCTGGCCACGCTCGTATGGCTCGCGGCGGCATCGGCGGCGTCGGCCTGGCCGGCGGCGGCGCGGGCGGCGGGGCCGGCGACCTTCCAGAGCCCCAACGGGCAGGTCAAGGTCCGTGTCGAGCCCGACAACCGGGGGCGCCTGCGCTTCACGGTCATGATGAAGGACAAGCCGGTGCTGGCCAACTGCGCCCTGGGCATCGTCGTCGCTGATAAGGACCTGGGCGCCGGCACCTCGCTCGGGGACGCCGTCCTCAAGCAGATCGACGAGACCTACCCGCTGCACGGCGGGCACGCCAAAGCCGTCAACCGCGGCGTCGAGGCGGTCATTCCGGTGAACGTCGAGGACGGCCCTCTTTGGTCGCTCGAGATGCGCGCGTACGACGACGGCGTCGCCTATCGCTACCGCGTGCCGGGCTCGGGGAAGCGGCGCGTCAGCGCCGAGTCGTCGGAGTGGCGGCTGCCGACCGGGTGCCGCGTCTTCTTCCAGGCGCACAACGACCGCAAGGACTACGAGAACCCCTGGCAGGCGGCGGCGACGGGCGACCTGCTGGAGCGGCTCAAGCCACGCCCGCGCGCCGGCAGCACCGCGCCCGTCCCGCCGGCGCCGGGCATCGGTCCCGACGACCCGCCCGCCATCATCGCCGCCCCCGCCACCTACGAGCTGCCCGACGGGCTCGGCTTCGCCATGGTCACCGAGGCCAACCTCGTCGACTACACCGACACCGCGCTGCGCTACGTCGGCGAGGACACGTTCCGCGCGTACCTGCACAACGACCCCAAGGGGTTCGATCTCGACGGCGAGATTGTGACGTCCTGGCGCGTCACCGTCCTGGCGGCGGACCTCAATGCGCTGGTCAACACCGACCTGATCACCAACCTCTGCCCGCCGCCCCCGGCGAAGCTCGCCGACGCCACCTGGATCAAGCCCGGCCGGTCCACCTGGCACTGGATGGTGAGCGGCTGGCCCAAGTTTGAGGACCAGCGCGCGTGGGTGGATTGGACCCGTCAGCTCGGTTTCGAGTACTACCTGATCGACGACGGCTGGAACCGCTGGAAGCAGGGCGACAAGGACAACTGGGCCTGCCTGAAGGAGGTCGTCGACTACGCCAGGACCCAGAACGTTGCCATCTGGGCGTGGGTCAACTCCAAGGAGCTTGGCGACGACCGCGCCCGCGCCGACTACTACGCGCGGGCGAAGCAGGCGGGCGTGGTCGGGCTCAAGATCGACTTCATGAAGCCGGCGAACACCGAGTGGGTCCGCTGGTACGAGCAGACGATCTCGCAGGCGGCCGATCACCAGCTCATGCTGAACTTCCACGGCTCGCAAAAACCGAGCGGGCGGCAGCGCACGCTTCCCAACGACATGACGCGCGAGTCGGTCCGCGGTCGCGAGATGGGCAAGCAGCCGCCGATGCACGACGCGATCCTCCCCTTCACCCGCTTCGTCCAGGGCCCGGCCGATTACACGCCGGTCGACTTCCGCCCGGACAAGCTCAAGGGCTCCAGCTACGCCCACGAGCTGTCGATGGCGATCCTCTTCACCTCCCCGTTCTTCTGCTACGGCGGGGCGCCGCAAAACTACCTGGAGAACGAGGCGATCGACGTGATCAAGGCGATCCCCGCCACCTGGGACGAGACGCGCGTGCTCCCTGGCAGCAAGATCGGCGAGATCGCCGCCTTCGCGCGGCGCAAGGGGGACGACTGGTTCGTCGGCGTGATGAACGGCGCGGAACTGGCCGGGTTCAAGATCGACCTGAGCTTCCTCGGCGAAGGCAGCTACGCGATCGACAAGCTTGGCGATGTTCCCGACCGCCACGATGCCTTCGCCCGCGAGAAGGGAACCGTCACGGCAAAGGACGCGCTGACCGTCGACCTTCGCCGCGACGGCGGCTTCGTCGCCCGCATCACCCGCGCGACGAATTGATGCGGAAAGGGTTTCCGCACCGTGCTATCACCGCGCGCGATCAAAGTCACGCCGTTGAAGTTCGATCCGCCGGCGGGGCGCTGGCGGCGCCGTGGCCGTGCTGTTCGCGGAACTGCTGTGGCGTGATGCCGAGCATTCGGCGGAAGACCTTGCTCATGTTCTCGCCGGTGCCGAAGCCCGCCTGCCGGGCGATCAACTGCACCTTGGTGCGCGTGCCGGCGAGCAGCCCCTTGGCGTGGTCCACGCGCTGCCACGCGATGGTGTCGCGGATGGTCCGCCCGGTCGCGCCGCGGAACACGTCCTGGAGGTGGCGGCGCGACACGCGCGCCTGCGCGGCGACGTCCTCCACGGTGATCGGGTCGCGGAAGCGGTCCTGGATGAACTGGATCGCCGCCGCCACCTCCGGGTCGCGCACCGCCAGCACGTCGGTGGATCGCCGGGCCACCACGCGGGCGGGCGGGACCAGCACCGGCTCGGACGGGGCGGGCTGGCCGTCCATCAGCCGGTCGAGCAGCACCGCCGCCTCGTAGCCGACGCGCTCGCGCGCCGAGTCGACGCTGGAGAGCGGGACCTGCGCCAGCTCGGTGATGACCGGGTCGTCGTCGACGCCGAGCACCGCAACCTGCCGGGGCACCTGCAACCCCGCCAGCGCCGCCGCCTCAAGCACCTCGCAGGCGATGTGGTCGTTGGACCCCATCACCCCGATGGGCAGGCTCGCGCCCGACAGCCATTCCGCCAGCCAGGCGATGCGGGTCAACCCGCGCCGCGGCGGGGGAGACTCGTGGTCCCACGTCAGCTCGTGGTAGCGCGCCCCCGCGGCGGCGACCACGTCGCGGAACGACTGGGCGCGCCTCCGTGCCCCCTTGCCCTCGATCGCGTGGGTGTAGAACAGCAGGTCGCGGAACCCGCGGCTGAGCAGGTGCTCGGCACCAGCTCGGCCGATGGCGGCGTGGTCGAGCAGCACGCGCGCGTACCTCAGGTTCGGGTAGTCCGCCCACATGTCCACGATCGGGACCGTGAACCCCCGGAGCAACCCCGGCAGCCACGGCGCCGCGCGGGAGCAGAGGGCGAGGACGCCGTCGTACGCGAGTGAGCCGAGGTACGCCCGGTCCTGCCCGATGGCGTGGTAGGAGAGCAGGCGGGAGTCAACGTTCCAGCCCGCCTCGCGCGCGTAGCGGATGATCCCGGCCTGCCGCTCGTGGCTCTGGAACCCCATCGCCAGCAGAACGCGTCGTCGCCCGCCGACGGGCGGAGCGGCGGGGTGGGGCGGCGACGGCTTGGCAGTTCGAGGCATCGACATCGTCCGTTATCGCCAAACGTGCTGCCGCGCATGCGGCGGGTCCGATTCTTGATCGGACAGGCGATTTGCCGGAAATAGCAGTTTACAATCTAACCCGCATGAGACAATCGGCCCGGTCGCCCCGCGCGCGACCGGCGGCCCCGCCGCACGCACCGGAAGACGCCGCCCCCTCCAGGCCCCCCGCGCACGGGGCACGAGGGTGCCGAATGGTTCCACAGCACCCTTGGTCGGACACCACTGATGAAGTTGTACTCCCCGATCGTTTCGCGCCTTCCGCGCCTCGCTCCCCTTGCTTGCCTGATCCTCTGCCTGCTGCCCCCGGCGGCGGCGGCGGCGGCGCAGGAGGCCAAGCTCTCGGCTGACGCGTCGCCGCGGCGGGCGTACAACTTCAATTCCGACTGGCGCGTCTTCGTCGGCGACGCCCCGGGCGCCGAGGCCGGGGCGTTTGACGATGCCAAGTGGAAGGGCGTCACCCTCCCGCACGGGTGGAACGAGGACCACGCCTTCCGCGTGAGCATCGCCGATCTGCCGACCGGCATCGCCTGGTACCGCAAGCGCTTCACCCTGCCGCCGGGCGCCGCGGGGAAGAAGGTGTACATCGAGTTCCAGGGCATCCGCCACGGCGGGGAGTTCTTCCTCAACGGCAAGTCGATCGGCGGGCACGACAATGGCGTGATGGCGTTCGGCTTTGACCTCACCCCGCACCTCAAGCCGCCGGGCGAGGAGAACGTCATCGCCGCCCGCATCGACAGCGCCTGGACCTACCGCGAGCGCGCCACCAATACCACCTACCAGTGGAACGACCGCAACTTCTACGTGAACCACGGCGGGATCAACAAGAACGTCGTGCTGCACGTGACCGACCCGCTGCACCAGACGCTGCCGCTGTTTTCCAACCTCGGCACGATTGGCACCTACGTCTACGCCGGCGACATCGACGTCGCCAACCGATCGGCCACCGTCAACGTCGAGTCGCAGGTGAAGAACGACGGGCCGGCGCCGAAGACCTTCACCTTCGAGGTCAGCGTGGCGGACATGGACGGCAAGGTGGTCAAGACCTTTGACGGCGGACAGCAGGCGCTCGGGGCGGGCGAGTCGCGCGTCGTCAAGGCGAGCGCGAAGCTCGACGGCCTGAACTTCTGGAGCTGGGGCTACGGCTACCTCTACACCGTGACCACCACGCTGAAGGTCGACGGCAAGCCGATCGACGCCGCCACCACCCGCACCGGGTTCCGCAAGACCGCGTTCACCGATGGCGCGTTGACGCTCAACGACCGCGTGCTGCACCTCAAGGGTTACGCCCAGCGCACGACCAATGAATGGCCGGCGCTGGGGATCAACATCCCGCCGTGGGTGAGCGATTTCAGCAACGGGCTGATGGTCCAGAGCAACGCGAACCTGGTGCGCTGGATGCACGTCACGCCGTCGAAGCAGGACGTGGAATCGTGCGACCGCGTCGGCCTGATCCAGGCGATGCCCGCCGGGGATTCGGAGCGCGACAGCGAGGACCGCAAGTGGGAGCAGCGGCTCGAGCTGATGCGCGACGCCATCGTCTACAACCGCAACAACCCCAGCATCCTGTTCTACGAGGCGGGCAACAAGGGCGTCAGTGAAACGCACATGAAGCAGATGCTCGACGTGCGCGACAAGTTCGACCCGCACGGCGGGCGCGCCATGGGCAGCCGCGAGATGCTCGCCAGCAAGCTCGCCGAGTGGGGCGGCGAGATGCTCTACGTCAACAAGAGCGCCGGCAAGCCGCTCTGGCAGACGGAGTACTCGCGCGACGAGGGGCTGCGCAAGTACGCGGACGAGTTCACGCCTCCTTACCACAAGGACGGCGACGGCCCGCCGCACCGCAACGAGCCGGCCCCGAGCTACAACCGCAACCAGGACACCCACGCGGTCGAGAACGTCCGCCGCTGGTACGACTTCTGGCGCGAGCGCCCCGGCACCGGCACGCGCGTTAACGGCGGCGGGGTGAACATCATCTTCTCCGATTCCAACTCCCATCACCGCGGGGCCGAGAACTACCGCCGCAGCGGCGAGGTGGACGCGATGCGCATCCCGAAGGAAGGCTTCTTTGCGCACCAGGTGATGTGGGACGGCTGGGTGGACGCCGAGCGTCCCGCGGCCCACATCATCGGCCACTGGAACTACAAGCCAGGGACGAAGAAGGACATCTTCGTCGTCTCCAGCAGCGACCGGGTCGAGCTCCAGCTCAACGGCAAGTCGCTCGGCGCCGGCGAGCAAAGCTACCGCTTCCTCTACACGTTCAAGAACGTCGAGTGGCAGCCCGGCACGCTGAGGGCGCTCGGCTTCGCCGCCGACGGCAAGCAGGTGTGCGAGGCGCAGGTGAAGACGACCGGCGAGCCGGCGGCGGTGAAGCTGACGCCGCGCACCCGGCCGGGCGGCGTGCGCGCCGACGGCAGCGACCTGGCGCTGCTCGACGTCGAGGTCGTGGACGCCGACGGCAACCGCGTCCCCACCGCGTTTCACCAGATCACCTTCGACGTCACCGGCCCCGCCGAGTGGCGCGGCGGAATCGCGCAGGGGCCGGACAACTTCATCCTCTCGAAGAAGCTCCCGGTGGAGCTGGGCGTCAACCGCGTCAGCGTCCGCTCCACGGGCGAGGCCGGAACGATCCTGATCAAGGCGACGGCCGACGGGCTGAAGCCGGCGACGGTCGAGCTGGCGTCGCAGTCGGTCCCGGTCACGGGCGGCCTCTCCACGGCGATGCCGGACGACGGGCTCAAGCCGTCGCTGTCGCGGGGCCCGACCCCGGCGGGGCCGTCCTTTGCCCCCGTGCGCACGCCGATCAAGATCGCCAAGGTCACCGCCGGCTCCAACGCCGAGCGCGCGGCAATGACGATGGACGACAACGAGACCACCAACTGGACCAGCGCGGGCGTCGCGTCGGAGAGTTGGATCCGCTACGAGTTCGAAAGCCCCGCGCGCGTGAGTGAAGTGACGCTCAAGCTCGGCGGCTGGCGGTCGCGGTCCTATCCGGTGCGCATCCGCGTGGACAAGAAGATCGTCTTCACCGGCAACACGCCGCGCAGCCTCGGTTACGTCACGCTCCCGCTGGAGCCGGCGGAGGGGCAAAGCCTTAGCATCGAGGTCGCTGGCGGGGGGGCCAGCGACCAAGATGCCTTCGGCGGGATCGTGGAGGTGACCGGCGAGAAGGACGTCACCACCCGCGGCTCGGCCACCACGCGCGGCGCAGGCGGCGGCGGCGGCGGCGGGCGGGCAGGCGGCCGGGGGCCGACGCTGGAAATCATCGAGGCGGAAATCTACGGATCGCCCGCCGGTTCCAGGTAAGCGCTGTCGGGGGCGCGCGCGTGTCGTGCCGGCGTCACCGGCGCGGATCGGATCGACTGCAAAGCGGGGCGGAGGTGTGCTGTGCAACGCATCGCGGTCCGCAACAGCAAGCGTCGCTGGCTGGTCGAACTGCTCGAGCGACGCTCGCTGCTCAGCGGCGCCCTCGCCTCGGCGGATGCCGCACCGGAATCGGCGGCGCTGGCGGCGGCCGCGCCCCCGCGCGTGATGGAGAACCTCGGCCGCGGCGTCGTCGCCGTCCGCGCCTCCAGCACGCAGGTGCTGGTCTCCTGGCGCCTGCTGGGGCTGGACCCGGCCGGGATCGGCTTCAACGTCTACCGCTCCGCCAACGGCGCGGCAGCGCAGAAGCTGAACGGATCACTGCTCACCGGCGGCACCAACTTCACCGACTCCAGCGCCAACCTCGCCGCCAACAACAGCTACTTCGTCCGCCCGGTCATCAACGGCGTCGAGGGCGCCGCCAGCGGCGCCTTCACGCTCACCGCCAACCACGCCGTCGAGCCGATCGTCCGCATCCCGCTCCAGGCGCCGGCGGCGGGGTATTCGACCAAGTTCGTCTGGGTCGGCGACCTCGATGGCGACAGCGAGTTCGATTTCGTCATCGACCGCCTGGCCCCCTTCGACCCGAACGACAACGACATCGGCCTGGGCAACCAGTTCCTCGAGGCGTACACGCGCGCCGGGACGCGGCTCTGGTCGATCGACCTCGGCCACACCAGCCGCAACACCTACAACATCGAGCCCGGCGCGGCGACCGTCAGCATGGGCAACTGGGACGGCGTCACCGTCCGCGACATGGATTCCGACGGCAAGGCCGAGGTGCTGCTCAAGACCGCCAACGGCGTGACATTCGCCGACGGCCAGGTCCTCACCGCCGCCAACGACAGCCTCCAGTTCATCTCGGTCATCAACGGCATGACCGGCGTCGAGCGGGCGCGCATCCAGTTCGCCAACGATTACCTCTCCGACGGCGCGATGGGGATGATGTTCGGCGTCGGCAGCGTCGACGGCGTCAACCCCAGCCTGTACATCAAGGCGAAGAACCGCGTCGGCAGCGGCTCCTTCAACGAGACGGTGCAGACCTACCGCTTCGACGGCACCAGCATCACCCGCCAGTGGAAGTGGAACCGCGGCAGCGCGCCCGCCCCGGACGGGCACCAGTTCCGAATCATCGACCTCGACGGCGACGGCAAGGACGAGTTCTGCGAGGTCGGCTTCACCCTCAACTCCAACGGCACGTTCCGCTACTCGCTCCAGACCATCGCCGGCGTGATCCACGGCGACCGGTTCCACATCGGCGACCTCGACCCCAACCGCCCGGGCCTCGAGGGGTACGGCGTGCAGCAGAACAACGCCACCGGGCTGCTCGAATACTGTTATGACGCCACCGACGGCACCATGCTGTGGCAGCACTTCGGCGGCATCGCAGACGTCGGCCGCGGCATGGCCGCCGACATCGATCCGCGCTTCCCCGGCATGGAAGCCTGGTCCTTCTCCGGCCTGTTCAACGCCGCCACCAACACCCTCGCCGAGCCGGACACCAGCCTGCGCCCCTGGCCGCAACTGGGCCTGTGGTGGGACGGCGACCTGCTGCACGAACTGCTCAACGACGGGAAGTTCGAGTACTGGGACTGGCTCAACCCCAAATCCACCAGCTCGCTGCCGCGCTTTTTCCGGGCGAGCAACTACGGCGCCGTCGGCAGCGGCGTGAACCCGCTCATGTACGGCGACATCCTCGGCGACTGGCGCGAGGAAGCGATCTACACCAACTCGGCGCAGAACGAGCTGGTCATCTTCACCACCAACCTCGCCTCCCCGCACCGGATCTACACGCTGGCGCACAACCCGGCGTACCGCAACGGCATGACCCTCAAGGGGTACATGCAGTCGCACCACCTGGACTACTTCCTCGGCGACGGCATGGCCGCGGCGCCGGTGCCCAACATCCGCTACGCCGGCGGTGAAGAGCCCCCGCCCCCGCCGCCCGGGCCGGTCTACCCGGCGGAGGATGCCACCTGGGGCGGCGGCACCACCATCGACGCCGACCGCGCCGGCTACAACGGCACCGGCTTCGCCAACTTTCCCGGCACCGGCGGCTTCCTGGAATTCGACAACGTCTACGGCGGCGCGGCCGGCGGCAACTTCACCCTTAGCTTCCGCTACGCCAACGGCGCCGGCGGCGCGCGGGCCGGCTCCCTGATCATCAACGGCGTCTCCCAGCCCATCTCCTTCGCGCCCACCGGCGGCTGGACGCAGTGGCAGACCTACACCCTCACCGCGCCCCTCACCGCCGGCGTCACCAACATCGTGCGCCTCGAATCGACCGGCGCGGACCTGGGCAACATCGATGAACTGGTCGTCGCCGCGCCGCCCGCGCTCGGCGCGGTCGCGGGGCAGGTGTTCCACGACATTGACGACAGCGGCACGCGCGACGCCGGCGAGCCGCTGGTCGGCGGGCTGACGGTCTTCCTCGACGCCGACGGCGACGCGCTGCTGGACGCCGGCGAGGCCAGCACCACCTCGTCGGCCGCCGCCGGCTACAGCTTCGCCTCGGTCCCGGCCGGCACGTATACCGTGCGCGTGCTTGCGGGGCTTGGATACGTGCAGGCGGCGGCGCTGGCAGTCGTCGTCAGCGGCGGCGGGAGCGCCACGTCGAACGCCGGCGTCGAGCGCCACGCCTACGCCGGCACCTCCGCCGCCGAGCACTACCGCCTGCGGCGCAGCGCGTCGGGCAAGCACCAGATCTTCGTCAACGAGCAACTCGCCTTCACCGTCTCGCCCGGCGTGCCTTCGCTGGCGTTCGACCTTGGCGGGGGTGACGACGTGCTCACGATCGACCTGTCCGGCGGCAACCCACTGCCGGTGGACGGCGTCAGCTTCGACGGTGGGGCGGGCACGGGCGACACGCTGGCGGTCCTCGGGTCCGCCGGCGCCGACGGCGCGAACTTCACCGCCGGCTCCGTCGTCTTGACCGGTACGGTCACCCACCTCAACGCAGAGCGCCGAACCTTCGCGGGCAACGGCGGGAGCGACAGCCTGACGGTGGGCGGAGGGGCGGTCATGCTCGCGGACGACGTGAAGCTGGCGAACCTGGCGGTCGCCGCCGGAGCGGTGCTGGACGTTCGCGAGCATGACGTGATCGTCGATCACGCTGGCGACAGCCCGATTGGGAGCTGGAACGGGTCGGCCTACACCGGCATTGCCGGCAGCATCCGCGAGGGGCGCATCGCATCGTCGTCGGCCACGGGCGTGACGGCGGTCGGACTGTCCGAGGCATCGACCGCCCTGGGGATCTCCGGAACCCAGACAAAGCTGTTTGCCGGCCACTCCGTGGATGCCACGAGCGTCCTGTTGAAGTATACTTACGCCGGCGACGCAAACCTGAGCGGCCGCGTTGACGGCGACGATTACTTCGTGATTGATTCCAAGGTTACTTCTGCCGGCGCCTGGGGCTGGTGGAACGGTGACTTTGATTACACCGGCAAGCTCACCGGCGACGACTACTTCCTGATCGATAGCACGATCGGCCGGCAGGGCGGGGTGGTGCTGTAGCGTTCGATCCGCAGCGGATCGCAGTAGCAGGGGTTGGTGTCAGCAGCAGCAGAGGTCATAGATGGCGACGCGATTTCGGCACGGCGAAAGCCTCACGCCCCGGCAGCTCGCGGCGATCGAGCCGCTCGAGCGCCGCTTCCAGCTCAGCGCCGCCCCGTCCGCCGCCCCCGCCGCCGAGGTCGCCGCCGCCGCCGTCGCGCCCCCGCGCATCATGGAGAACCTCGACCGCGGCGTGGTCGCGGTTCGCATCAGCAGCAGCTCCGCCTTTGTAAGCTGGCGGCTCCTCGGGCTCGACCCGGCGGGCATCGGATTTAACCTTTACCGCACGACCAACGGCGGCGCCGCCACCAAGCTGAACGGCTCGGTCCTCACCGCCGGCACCAATTACACCGACACCGGCGCCAGCTCCGGCTCCACGCAGGTCTACTACGTCCGCCCGGTGATCAACGGGGTGGAGCAGCCCGCCAGCGGCTCGTTCACCCTCAAGCCGAGCACCGCCTACGACCCCGTCGTGCGCGTCCCCATCCAAGCCCCCGGGAAGGACTATTGGACCAAGTTCATCTGGGTCGGTGACCTTGACGGCGACGGCGAGTTCGACTTCATCATCGACCGCCTCGCCCCCTTCAACGCGTACGACAACGACCTTGGCATGGGCAACCAGTACCTCCAGGCCTACAAGCGTGACGGCACGCGGCTCTGGAGCATCGACATGGGCCCCAACAGCCGCAACACCTACAATATCGAGCCCGGCTCCTCGACGCTGAGCATGGGGATGTACGACGGCGTCACCGTGGCGGACCTCGACGGCAACGGCCGCGCCGAGGTCGCGCTGAAGATCGGCAACGGCGTGGTCTTCGGCGACGGCTCGACCTTCACCACGACCAACAACACCCGCCAGTTCATGGCCGTCATCAATGGCATGACCGGCACGCCGATGGCGCAGATCGAGATGCCCACGGACTATTCCAGCGCCGGCAGCCTTGGCACGCAGCTGGGCATCGGCTACCTCGGGTCGGCCACGCCGAGCATCGTCGGCTGGATGCGCAACCGCAACGACGACAACTCGTTCAACGACATCTTCGCCGCCTGGGACTTCAACGGCACCGCGATCACGCAGAAGTGGAAGCTGCTCATGGGCGCCGGCACGTCCAACGCCTCCGGGACGCACGCCTTCCACCAGATGCGGGTCGTGGACGTCGACGGCGACGGCATCGACGAGGTCTGCCCGGGCAACTACGCCATCAACGCCAACGGCACGATCCGCTACAAGCTGACCGGCGTGGTGCACGGGGACCGCTTCCACATCGGCAAGTTCGACCCCAACCGCCCGGGGCTCCAGGGGTACGGCATCCAGCAGAACAATGCCAGCGGGCTGCTCGAGTACTACTACGACGCCACCACCGGCGAGATCCTCTGGACCCACTACGGCACCGTGCAGGACGTCGGCCGCGGCGCTGCCGGCGACCTCGATCCTAACGTCCCAGGCTACGAGGTCTTCTCGTTCCAGGGCATCTACAACGGCCCGACCAACACCCGCCTGACCCGCGACACCGGCGACAAGACCCCCTGGCCCAACCAGCGCATCTGGTGGGACGGGGACCTCACCAGCGAGGAGATCGACGGCTCGGTCATCAACAAGTTTTACCCGCGCGACCCGGCCGATCCGAACAGCGTCTCCGGCGTCGGGCGGGTCGAAACGTTGTACAAGATGGGCGCCCACACCCTGGAGAACAACCCGATGTTCTACGGGGACATCATGGGCGACTGGCGCGAGGAGGCGGTCTACACCAATCCGAGCTACTCCGAACTGCTTATCTTCACCACCGACCGCCCGACGGCTACCCGGCTGTACACCCTGCCGCACAACCCCGAGTATCGCAACGCGATGACGGTGAAGGGGTACAACCAATCCCACCACGTGGACTATTACCTTGGCGCGGGCATGACCACCCCGTCCAACCCCAACATCGCCGTCGCGCCGCGCAATCCGACGTCGCTGCCGCCGGCGCCAACCAATCTCGCCGCCGCGATTGTCTCGCGCACGCAGGTCAACCTCACCTGGACAGCGATCGGCGGCGCCACCTCGTACCGCATCCGCCGCACCAGCACCAACGGCGCGCCGCACGTCCTTGTCGCCACCGTCCCCGGGACGGCCACCAGCTATTCCGATACCTCGCTATCGGGCGCGGGCTCGGAGTACTACTACGTCGTCACCCAGGTCAGCTCCGGCGGCACTGAGGGGATCCCGTCCAACCAGGCGGGTGTCACGATCGGCGAGCCGCCGTACAGCATCACCTACCAGGCGGAGGACCAGACGGTGGGCGGCGGCGCGATCATCCGCAAGGATGACCCGACCGCCACTCCGCCGGTCGACGGCACTCCCAACAGCAACTTCAACGGTCTCGGTTACGCCGACCTCGTCGCCACCACCGGCGCGTGGCTGGAGTTCCCCAACGTCAACGGCGGCGGCGGCGGCGCGGCCACCCTCACCTTCCGCTACTCGCAGGGCACCAATACCTCCACGCAGCGCACCGCCTCGCTGATCGTCAATGGCGTCGCGCAGACCATCACGTTCACCTACACGAACAGCCCCAACGCGTGGCGCTTCGTCACCGCCAACGCCACGCTCAAGCCGGGCGCGACCAACACCGTCCGCATCCAGGTCACCAGCAACGTCGACCCGGGCAACGTCGACCTGATGATCGTCGACGTCGCCTCCCCGCCGGCGATCTTCTCCGGCACCGCCTCCGCCGACCGGTACTACCTTCGCCGCAACGGGGCGCTGATCGACCTCTGGATCGGCGGCGCGGGTGACGGCGCGGGCGTTCCCACCCACAGCCTCGTCCACTCACAGGCCATCAACCTCACCTTCGCCGGCAGCGGCGGGGACGACACCCTCACAATCGACCTCTCCAACGGCAACCCATTCCCCAGCGGCGGGATCTCGTGGGATGGCGGCGCCAACGGCACCGCCGGCGACGCCGTCGCCGTCATCGGCTCCACCGGCGCCGACAGCCTCACCTTTGGCGCCAACAGCCTGCTGGTCGCCGGCGCCGGCACGCTTAACATGGCTAACGCCGAGCGCCGCACGCTCAAGGGCAACGGTGGAAGCGACGCCGTCACCGTCAACGCCGGCACCGTCGCCCTCGCGGGGCTGCTGCGCGCTTCGACGCTTAACGTCGGCGCGGGGGCCGCGCTTGACATCGGCAACTTCCCCGTGGTCTACGACTACTCCGGCTCGCCCAGTCCGATCGGCTCCGTCAGCGGCGGGGCGTACACCGGCATTGCCGGCATGATCCGCTCCGGCCGCAACGGCGGGACGTGGAACGGCAGCGGCATCATCACCTCCCGCGCCCAGGCGACCGGCGCTAAGCCCCTCGCCTCCATCGGCCTCGCCGAGGCATCCACCGCCCTGGGCATCAGCGGCACCCAGACCGGCACGTGGGAGGGGCAGACGGTCGACGCGACGACCGTGCTGGTGAATTACACCTACGCCGGCGACGCCAACCTCGACGACCGCATCGACGGCGACGACTACTTCGCCATCGATTCCAAGATCAAGGCCCCCGGCGCGCACGGCTGGTGGAACGGCGACTTTGACCACAACGTTCGGCTCGACGGCGACGACTACTTCATCATCGACAGCAACATCGGCCGGCAAAGCACGCCGATCTGATGCGATCGCGCTGAGCCCATGATCGTTTTTTGTTGGGCTTCACGACCGACGGCGGCGGCTGTCTCGCTCGGCGGTGGCGCCGGCCGCCGGTGCGGCCGCGGCTGATGGTCACGTTGGGTAGACGCGCGGGACGTCCAAAGCGATCCGCAGCGCCCGCTACGTCCGCAGCGTCGCCCCGAGCTGTGATCTCGCCGCCTCGATGACCTGCTGCACGGACGATTCCACCTGCTCGCTGGTCAGCGTCGCCGCAGGCGAGCGGAACACCAGCGTGACCGTCACGCTCTTGGTTCCCTTCTCCAGCGGCTTGCCGCGGTACGTGGTGACGTACTCGGCGGCCTCCAGGTTCGGCAGCTTCAGCGAGGCGACGAGCGAGTCGATGCGCTCGTACGCGGTGTCGTCGGCGACGACGAGCGAGAGGTCGCGCCGCACGGCCGGGAAGCGCGGCAGCGCGCGCTGCTGCGGGACGTGCTGCGTGCCGGCGATCAGCGGCGGCAGCTCCAGCTCCGCCGCCGCCGGGAGTGTGCGGAGCGAGAGCTTGTCCCCCACCTTCTTGTCGATCCGCCCGAGGTAACCGACGGGCGCGCCGCCCCATTCGATCCGCCCGGCCGCGCCGGGGGCGAACCCGGCGCGCTGGTCGGGCACGACCGTGACCGGGCGCGTCGAGTCCAGCTTGCCGAGCAGCGCTTCGACCGCCCCGCGCACGCCGCGCAGGTCGTCGTCGCCGACCAGCGCGAGCTTGCGGCGCTCGTCCACCTTGCCGGCGGCGTCCACGCCGAAGGTCGAGCCGGTCTCGAACAGCTTGGCGCCGGCGGTGCCGACCGATTCGTTGCGGCGGACCGCCTCGAGCAGTCCGGGCAGGATGCTCGGGCGCAGCCGCGCGTCCGCCTTGCGCACCGCGGCGTCGGCGCGCGGCAGGCCGGCGTACTCCTTCGGCACGAAGTCGCCCGCCAACGCGTCGCTGACGAAGGTGAAGGTGACGGCCTCGAAGTAGCCCGCGCCCACCAGCGTGGAGCGCATCAGCTCCATCGTCCTGGCTTGCGGCTCCGGCGGGGTGAGCCGGATCTCGATCTGCTGGCGCACGGGGATGCGGTCATAGCCGACCACGCGGGCGACCTCCTCGATGACGTCCACCTCGATGCTCAGGTCCTGCCGCCAGCTCGGGACGGTGACGGCGACCGCGCCCTCCTGCTCGCGCGGCGAGAGCTGGAGCCGCCGGAGCGCCTCGACCGCCTCGCCCGCCGGCACGTCCACGCCCAGCAGCTTGCGCAGCCGCTCGAAGCGCATCGTGATCGTGCGCGGCTTGAAGTTCTCCGCCCCCGCGACCGCCACGCCCGGCAAAAGCTCGCCGCCGGCGGTATCGACGATGAGCTGCGCCGCCCGGCGGCTGGCGCGCTCCGGGAGCGTCGGGTCGATGCCGCGCTCGAAGCGGTACGAGCTGTCGCTCTTCATCGCCAGCGCGCGCGCCGTCCGGCGGACGCTCAGCGGGTCGAACCGCGCCGACTCCAACAGCACGTTCACCGTCCGGTCCGAAACCTCGCTGTCGGCGCCGCCCATCACGCCCGCCAGCGCCACCGGGCGCTCGGCGTCGGCGATCACGAGCATGCCCGGCGCCAGCTTGCGCTCGTGCCCGTCAATGCTCGTGATCGACTCGCCCGGCCGCGCCTCGCGGACGATGATCCTGCGCCCCGTCAGGCGGTCGAAGTCGAAGGCGTGCAGCGGCTGGCCGAGCTCGAACATCACGTAGTTGGTGACGTCCACGACGTTGTTGATCGACCGCAGCCCGACCGCTTCCAACCGCCGGACCATCCACCGCGGCGACGGCCCAACTTTCACGTTGCGAATCACGCGCGCGGTGTAGTGCGGGCAGAGGTGCGGCGCGTCGATGCGCACGGACGTGACATCGTTGATCGCGCCGCCGCCCGCGCCGCCGCCGCCGCCACCGACCGGCGGCACGGGAGCAATGTCGGGCCCGCGGAACTCCAGGTTCAGCAGCGCCGACAGCTCGCGCGCGACGCCGACGTGCGAGAGGCAGTCGGCCCGGTTCGACGTCACCTCAACGTCCAGCACCGGGTCATCGCCGTGCAGGTTGACGTTCTCGACCGGCAGCCCGCCATGCGTCAGCGCGTCCTGCGCCGCCTTGGCGTCCAGCCCGCGCGGGAGGAAATCGGAAAGCCACTCAAGGCTGGTGTTCATGGGAGTTCCGCGGGAAAAGTGGGACGCGGAGAATGTAGTCGCGACGGTGGGGGAGTCAAACCGGCAGCGATGCGGGCGGGGCGGCGACAAACGCGATCTGCCTCGGCATGCCCGGCGAGCGCGGACGACAAGCGCAGACGAAGACCGCGAACAAAACGCGCGGGACGTGCAGGCTCGCGCTTACCGGGCGCGGATCAACTGCTCGTCGGCGATGCCGAGCTCCGCGCGCTTCAGGGCGATATCGCCGAGGAACCGGGTGCCGTCCTGGTAGTAGCCGGCCGTGGGGGTCAGCTCCGGCAGGTGCTGCTTCCAAAACGCGTTGAACCGCGTCATCAGCGCCTCGCGCAAGTATTTGCTGAGCATCGACGCGACGGCGACGGGCAGGCACTGCGCCTCCGCCTTTTCGCAGAACAGCACGCGCGCCACGTGCCCGCCGCGGTGCAGCCGGTACTCCGCACGCGCTTCTGTTTCCGACGTGATCTCCAGCGACCACTCGTCGAACATGAGCCGGAGCAACTGCCCGTAGTGGGATCGCCCGCCCTGGCGGTCGCAGAAGATCACCAGCCCCTGCTCGCCGTAAGTGCGCAGCAGGTGATCGAGGTGGATCGCGCTGGTGGAGAAAAGGGCGCTACCCTTGTTGTGCGTCGCGCTGAGCAGGTCGTTGAGCTTTCGCTCGGTCACCACCCGGGCACCAAGGTGGACGCAGCGGCAGCCGCACTTGTCCATCTCCGCCCGCAGCGCGTTGGCGAAGAGGCGGACCGGGAGGAAGTCCTGTTCCAGCGGGAAGCGCTCGCCGTCGTAAGGCTGATACCACGCGTACTGCCGCACGTCGTCCACCGCGTGGGCGGCCGTCAGCGAGAGCAGGTGCTCCAGCCCCTCGCACGTTTCCACGCGCGTGGCGATCAACGCGAGGATCGCCCGCTCCAGTTCCTTCAGGCCGGTCTGGTAGACGATCTTGGAATCGTTGACGTGGAGCTTCTTGTTTCCCTTCGTGCGGTTGCGGCTGACGAGCTTCTTGAGCCGCTTCCACGCGCAGGGCAGCTCCTCGGCGAGGGGGTCGGCGTCGTCGATCTCGAACGCGCAACACCCGACCACGAGCGGCCCCAGCAGCGGGCCGTACCCCGCCTCGTCAATCCCCGCCAGGATCATGCGGCCATCCTTGACAACATCTCGACCCGCGCCCGTTCGCCTCGCGGCGGCGCCACGCGGCGAGAGCGGATTATACCGGCCCGCCCGCCCGATCAACCCGCTCGCGCACCGACTGCGCCAGGCGCGACGCGCACAACTGCTTTGCCTCGGCCGCTTGACAACATGCCTTCCAAGAATAAAGTGCGTGACTCGCAGCGCTCGGGGGCGTAGCTCAATTGGTTAGAGTACCGGACTGTCGATCCGGTGGTTGCGGGTTCGAGTCCCGTCGCCCTCGCTGCTCAAATGAAACGCCGCTCTCGCAAGAGGGCGGCGTTTTTCGTTTGCTGATCACTCGCGCCGCGCGCGATGCACGTTGCTCTGAAAACGCCTACCATTGCGCGCGAAGGAGCGACCCACCATGAGTGATATCCTGCCGCCCGGCACGCCGGCGCCCGACTTTGAGCTGCCCGCCGGGCCCGACGCGAAGGTTTCCCTCCGCCAGTTTCGCGGCCGGCCGGTGGTGCTCGTTTTTTACCCCGCCGACTTCAGCCCGGTCTGCGGCGACCAGCTCGCGCTCTACAACGAGGTCCTGCCGGAGCTGGAGGAGACCGCAGCGCAGGTGCTGGGGATCTCGGTGGACGGCGTGTGGTGCCACCGCGCGTACGGCGAATCGCGCAAGCTGCGCTTCCCGCTGCTGAGCGACTTCGAGCCCAAGGGCGCGGTCGCGCAGAAGTACGGCGCGTACGAGCCGGAGTGGGGCGTGTCTTCGCGGTCGCTGTTCGTGATCGACGGCGACGGCGTGATCCGCTGGAGCTACAAGTCGCCCGCCGACGTCAACCCGGGCGCCGACGGCATCCTGGCCGCCCTCGACCGCCTGGTGGCAGGCGCCCCGGCGGCGGGCGCCGCCGCCACGGGCGCTGCCGCGACCGGCACGACGTCCCCGGCGGGGGAAGGCGGGGCCGCACGATGAAGCTCGACCTGCACGCGCCGCGATTGGCCGTCCCCGTAACGGAGAACGACCACGCGCAGGGCCCGCCCGACGCGCCGGTCACGCTGGTGGAGTACGGCGACTACGAGTGCCCGTACTGCGGACGGGCGCACCCGCTGGTGCAGGAACTCCGGCGGCGGCTGGGGGACCGGTTGCGCTTCGTCTTCCGCAACTTCCCCCTGAACACGATCCACCAACACGCCGGCGTCGCCGCGCAGGCGGCGGAGGCGGCCGGGGTGCAGGGGAAGTTCTGGGAGATGCACGACCTGCTCTACGACCACCAGTCGGACCTGGCCGATGCCGACCTCCAAAGCTACGCGCTGAAGCTCGAGCTCGAGCCGTACCAGTTCAGCGCCGACCTCTCCAGCGAGCGCTTTGCCAAGCGCGTCCGCGAGGACTTCCGCGGCGGCGTGCGCAGCGGCGTGAACGGGACGCCGACGTTCTTCATCAACGGAACGCGCTACAACGGCCCGCACGAGCTGGCGGCGATGCTGGAGGCGATCGAAGCGGCTGCCCGCCAGGATAACGTCGGCTAACGCGCGTCCCGCGGCGGGCCGGTTTGGAGGCTCCGCGCGGCGCCTTGTCACCCTCGCGGCGGGTTTTGCTTCCTTTTTGCCTGCCTACGGTAGAATGCCACCGCACGCACGTGCGCGCGGCCTTGCGCACGCGCCGTTCCACCCGGCGCGGCGCGGGCGGCCGCTGGCCGTGCTGCGGAGGAGCCCAAGCAATGCAAGACGTGTCGCACGCCACCACGACCACCGATGCCGACGCCGCCGCACCGGCGCGCGGGCGGCGGCGGACCAACCCGTTGCTGTTGCTGCTGGGCGCCGTCATCGTCGCCGCCGCCATCGGGTGGATCATGTACTTCGTGCAGGTCCGCCGCCCGGTGCAGGCCAACCGTGACATGAACAGCGGGCTGGTTCAGACGGTCGTCGGCCTGCGCGACGCGCGGCCGCTGAAGCTGGACCCGAAGTTCGTCGACGCGGATGGCGACCTCGTCGCCGACGCGCCGGCGGACGCCAAGCTCCAGGTTGATCCGCCCACGCTGGTCTTCTCCTTCGTCGGCACCGACAACCCCGAGGCTTACCAGGAGCGGTTCAAGGAGTTCGTCCAGCACCTCGGCGCCCGCACCGGCAAGCCGACGGAGTACATGCTCTTCCGCAGCGCCGAGGAAGAGCTCAAGGCGCTCAGCGACGGGCGGCTGCACGTGGCGGGGCTGAACACCGGCAACGTCCCGGTCGCCGTCAACCAGTGCGGGTTCGTGCCGATCTGCAACCTCGCCAGCGAGCAGGGCGTCAGCACCTACCAGATGCAACTGATCGTCCCGGCCGACAGCCCGATCCAAAGCGTGTCGGACCTCAAGGGCAAGGAGATCGCGCTCACCGAGGCCGGCTCCAACAGCGGGTTCAAGGCGCCGCTGGTGCTGCTGCGGGACCACGGGCTGCTGCCGGGCAAGGACTTCTCGATCCGCTATTCCGGCGGGCACGACGCGTCGATCGCCGCCATCGCGTCCAAGCAGTACCAGGCCGCCGCCGTCGCCAGCGACCTGCTCCGCCGCGCCGAAGCGGAGAACCCGCCGCGCATTCAGAAGGGGCAGTACCGCGTGCTCTACACGTCGGAGAACTTCCCCACCGCCGGCTTCGGCTACGTCTGCAACCTGAAGCCTGAGCTAGCGCAGAAGGTGAAGGACGCCTTCTTCAGCTTCGAGTGGAAGGGGACCGGCGTGGAGCGCGAGTTCGCGGCGAGCAACCAGACCAAGTTCGCCCCAGTCAGCTTCAAGAACGACTTCGCGCTGGTCCGCCGGATCGACGACGCCATCCGCTCGGTCAGCGGGATGGAAGCGGGCGGCCGCGAGATCGACCCGCTGACGCCGGCGACCAACGAAGCCGCGGCCGCCGCGCCGTCAACGGCGCCGGCCGAGTCCGAAGCGTCGCAACAACCCCGTTGACGCATCCACACCGGCGGCACCCGCTACAGTGGCGCACGTTTGGGCTGAGCCGCCAGGCACCACGATGTCATCGTGAGCGTGCTCGCAAAGGATCTGGGGAAGGTGGGCGGTGCTCCGTCCCGAGATCCCTCGCGAACACGCTTCGGGATGACACTCACTCCTGCCATTGCGTTACACGCTGGACCCGCCGCCCAGAGGGTCGTTCACTAAGCAGCGGGGCAGCCGTTCCCGCGCGCCGGCGCGTGTCATTGGACACATCGCCCGCTGTTCCGCGCCGGCTCGCGCCTGTCCCCTGCCCTCTCCCCGAGCACGGGGAGAGGGAGTGGGGCCTCAAAGGCTCTATTGGCGGAGGAGGCCGAGCGGGCGCGCCGTTCCCGGCTACGGCAGGACCTCGATGCCCTCCAGCAGTTCGTTCAGATCGCCGGACGCGAGGGTATCGGTCCCCTTGCCGCCGAAGAGTTGGTCGACGGCGCCGTCGTTGGTGATGAAGCGGTCGTTGCCGGCGTTGCCAAGGAGGGTGTCGGCGCCGCCACCGCCGTCGAGGCGGTCATTGCTGGAGCCGCCGTCGAGGTAGTCATTGCCGTCGTAGCCGTAGACGCGGTCGCGGCCGGCGACGCCGAAGAGGCGGTCGTTGCCGCCGTTGCCGTTAAGGCGGTCGTTGCCGGTCCCGCCGTCGACGGTGTCCTTGTTGGCGCCGCCGCTGAGGGTGTCGTCGCCGTCGCCGCCGACCGCCTTATCGTTGCCGTCGTTGGCCCAGACGTTGTCGTTGCCAATTCCGCCGTCGACGGTGTCGCCTCCCGTGCTGCCGCTGATGCGATCGTCGCCCGCGCCCGCGTCGACCAGCATCGGCACGGCGACGGCCGACGCGTCCAGCACGTCGTTGCTCTCGAACGAGCGGATCACCACGCGCGTCACGTCCGCCATGGGGAACGACTCGGGGGTGCCGTTGCGGTTCACCACCAGGTTGGCGCCGCTGCTCGTGAGGGTAACGGTGTCAACGCCCGGCCCGCCGATGACGGTGATGATGCCGCTCTCGATCGCCACCTCGTCCACGGTGTTGGCCAGCAGGTTGAGGGTGCCGGTGTCGTAGTTGGTGCTGACGATGTCGGCCACGCCGTCGCCGGTGAAGTCGCCGGTGGCGATGCCGGCGCCGCCGCCGTCGATGATGAAGACCTGCGGGGCCAGGAAGGTGCCGTCGCCGCGGCCCTGGTGGACGCGTAGCTCCTGGGTGATGCCCACGACGCTGCTGCCGCCGGCGACGTCGAGCGCGCCGTCGCCGTTGAAGTCCGCCAGCACGACGTCGTTGGGAAGCTCGCCTGACGGGATGCTGACGCCGCTGGCGAAGTTGCCGTCGCCCTGGTTGATGAGCAGGCTGAAGTCGTTGCTGCCGCCGAGGTTTTGGAAGCCGCCGTTAGCGGTGACAAGATCGGGGCGGCCGTCGTTGTTCATGTCGCCGATGGCGATCGAGCTGGGGCGGGTGCCGGCGGTGAAGGTGCGGGCGGCCTGAAAGGTGCCGTCGCCGTTGCCGAGCAGCACGGCGACGCCGTTGTTCTGCCCGCCCGGTACCGCGCCGAACAGCGCCATCGCCAGGTCCGGGATGGTGTCGCCGTTCAAGTCTCCGATGGCGACGTCCGCCTGCCCGGCCACCGGGGGCTGGATCGCCGGTTGAAAGGTCCCGTCACCCTTGCCCAGCAAAACGGTGGCGAACGTGCCGAGCACGTTGGCGACGACGATGTCCGGCCGGCCGTCGGCGTTGAGGTCACCGATGGTGGCGTTCTGCGGCGTGTCGCCGCCGGCAATGTGAACGGCCGCGTCGAACGTTCCGTTGCCGTTGCCGATCAGGATCGCCAGGTCGTCGCCCACCGCGACCAGGTCGGTGTCGCCGTCGCCATTAAGGTCGGCGGCGACGATGCCGGAAAGGTTCGGCGAGGCGGCGAACGTCTTGCGCTGCCCGAACCCCCCCGTGCCGTTGCCAAGCATAATGCTGACGTTGCCGCTGGTGTAATTGGTGACCGCGACGTCGGAATCGCCGTCGCCGTTGAAGTCGGCCACGGTGACACCCTGAGCCTCGTCGCCGGCGAAGAAGCTGGTGGCGGCGGCGAAGCTGATGTCGGCGAGATAGGCGCGGGACTCGAGCCGCTCCAGGCACCGGCGCGCCCCGCCGGTCATCGCCCGCGGAATTGCCCGTCGCTTTCCCGCGACGGTATTGAACGCAACGACAGGGGTAACGCCTGAAACTGAGACGACCGGCATGAGCATCCTCTCTTCGAGCGGAGACGTGGAGCGTCGCCAACGGGCCCTTCGTCACCGCGCACCGCGGAGACCGTCGGATCACGGGTTGGACGACGTGGACAACCGGACCCGCGCAAGGCCTCCGGGAAGCGCGTTTACCCCGATTGCCGGAGTTACACAGAAATGCCTTGGCCGCAGAGGATGCCAGCAGTGATGTCAAATGGCAACAAAAATTTGCTTAGCGAGATGTGGGGAGTGAGGCGGGTGACAGGATGCTTCAGCGCGCGGCTGAATCGCGCGGGCGGCGCCAGCTTGGCCAGATGCTCGGACGGCACGGCGTCCCGCCGGCGGGGGCGTCAGCGCCGCGGGTTCTCCACGGCCGCCGGCCCTTCGGCAGGATGATCCACCCCACCAGCGCCGCCGCGAGAACGGAGATCACGAGCCACGTCCGCCGGCCCGCCCATTGCGGCTGCGCCCAAATCATGCCGGCGGCAACCGTCAGCGGCAGCAGCGGGCGCCAGAGCGCCAGGGCGTTGCTGCGCCACCGACGGTTCCGCGCCCGCCGGCCGGCGCGGGCGGCAAGCTTCGCCTCGCGCTTCGCCTGCTTTCGCTCGGCGCGCGTCAAGCGGATGGGCGTGGACGCTTGGGTCACGGCGGTCAACGTAGCAAGCATCACGCCAGCCGTCCGACGGGCGCGGGAGGTTTTCGGAAATCCGGGGCGGCTCCGGCGGCGACCCGGGCAGTTAAGATGGCGGCGTTGGCCAGCGCGGCCGCGGCGCGGTTGCCTTACCCGCCCACAAGTCGCAGCGTGCCGTTGGAGAAGAACGGCCCCAGGCCGACGGTGAAGACGAGGATGCCGTAGAGCGCGTGCTCGACCGTCGCCAACAGCAGCGACCGCGCGTGGCGGTACCGCCACGCGAAGAGCGCGCCGCCCAACAGCGTCAGCAGCACCGCCATGGGGTTGTTGAACACGATGTGCATGTAGCCGAAGGCGACCGCGCTGGCGACGATCATCGCTCGGCCATCGCCGAACAGCGGGCGGTAGCGGTGGAAGAAGAAGCTGCGGTAGATCAGCTCCTGCGGCAGCACGCTGATCAGCGGATAGGCAGGGAGGAACGCCAGCCACACCATCGGCTGGTGACGCGGGAGCCAGAAGAGCCACTGCGGCGCGGCGATCGACATGGCCGACGTGATGCCCATGGCCGCGCCCGCGAAGAGCGCGAGCATCGCGCGGTTGTCGCCGCGCTTGGCCCCGCCGCGCCCGAGCTGTCGGCGGTCGAAGCTCGGGTCCGCCCAGAGCCACAGGAAGCACGCCGCCGCCGCTGTAATCGCGGCTGCCAACGGTAGCGCCGCCGCCAGCACCGGCGTCTCCGCCAGGCGCAGCGCCCGCGCCGCGAAGACCAGTGCCAGCGGGATCCCGCCGAAGAGCAGTAGAAACTCGCCCGCCCGGAGCAGCCTGGCGGCGCGGCCGACAGCCGCCGGCGGGCGGATGGCGTCGGGCGTGGTGGGCAGCAGCATCATCACCGGCACATGGTAGCGACGCGGGAGCGAGATGCCGCCGTGCGGCAACGCCGCACACGCGCCGATCCACGCTCCGATGAGCGGGCGGTTGGTGCGCGATCGCGCCACTCCCTCTGCTCGGTACGCAGGGACGAGCGAGCGGCGCGGATCAACCAAGACCGACAGCTCATCGAACACCGCCGCGCAGCCCGCGGCTGTCATCACCTTCTCCCCGTCGTCCGCGGCCGAACGCGGCGCGACCGTGCACGGGCACTTTGGCGACAGCGGCCCGTCGTGATAACTTAACCGCCGATGCACTACTCAGCACCACGCGTCCTGCTTGCCGCCGTCGCAGTTCTCCTCGCCCTCGCGCCGCACGCGCGGGCGCAGCAGCCGCAGCAGGACCACCCACCGCGAGCGACCCTGACCGTCCAGACCGACAAGCCCGGCCCGGCGGTCCCGCCTTCGCTCTACGGCATCTTCTTCGAAGAGATCAACCGCGCCGGCGACGGGGGGTTGTACGCGGAGATGATCAACAACCGCTCGTTCGAGGACGCCGACCAGCCGGTGGGATGGGACGTGACCGGCGACGCGAAGATCGACCGCGCGCACCCGATCGCGGACCTGAACGTGCGGTCGATGCAGATCTCGTCGGGCCGGATCGTCAACAAGGGGTTCAAGGGGATGGTCGTCCGCGGCGGCACGGAGTACGTGGCGTCGCTCTTCGCCCGCGGCGGGCTGGGGACGGTCACCGTCAAGCTCGAGTCGGCCGACGGGAAGGTGCTGGCATCGAACGAGGCGGAGGCGGTTGGCGGCGGCGAGTGGAAGCGGTACGTCTTCCCGATCAAGGCGTCCGCTGACGCGGCCGCGGCGCAGTTCGCCGTCGAGGTGAAGTCGAACCAGCCGCTCTGGATCGACATGGTCTCGCTGTTCCCCAAGCAGACCTGGAAGGATCGCGGCCTGCGCATCGACCTGGCGGAGAAGGTGGCGGATCTCCAGCCGAACTTCGTCCGCTTCCCCGGCGGGTGCTGGGTGGAAGGCGAGACCGTCGCCAACGCCTACCGCTGGAAGCAGACCATCGGCCCGATCGAGAAGCGGCGCAACCAGTACAATTTGTGGAAGTACCAGTCGACGCACGGGCTGGGGTACCACGAGTACCTCCAGTGGTGCGAGGACCTCGGCGCCGATGCGATGTTCGTCATCAACTGCGGCATGGCCCACAAGGACGTGGTGCCGATGGAGCAGATGGGCGAGTGGGTGCAGGACGCCCTGGACGCCATCGAGTACGCCAACGGCCCGGCCGACAGCAAGTGGGGCGCGGAGCGCGCCAAGAACGGCCACCCCGAGCCGTTCAAGCTGAAGTACCTTGAGATCGGCAACGAGAACGGCGGGGCGAACTACGACCAGCGCTACGCGCTGTTTTACGACGCGATCAAGGCGAAGTACCCGGAGATCCAACTGATTGCCGGCGAGTGGCGCGGCCGGCCGAAGAGCCGCCCGATCGAGATCCTCGACGAGCACTACTACGACACGCCCGCCTTCTTTATCGCCAACGCCGACCGCTACGACGCGTACGACCGCAAGGGGCCGAAGATTTACGTCGGCGAGTACGCCATCACCCGGGGCAGCGGGACGGGGAACCTGATCGCCGCCGTCGCCGAGGCCGCGTTCATGGCGGGCATGGAGCGCAACAGCGACGTCGTCGTGATGTCGTCGTACGCGCCGCTGTTCGCGCACGTCGGCTACAAGGCGTGGAACCCCGACGCGATCATGTTCGATGCGTCGCGCTCCTACGGCACGCCGAGCTACTACGTGCAGAAGATGTTCTCCGCCAACCGGGCGGACGTGGTGCTGCCGGTGGACGTGGAACTGCCGGCGATGAAACCGGAGCCGCGCCGCGGCGCGGTGGGCGTGGGGACCTGGGCGACGCAGGCGGAATTCAAGGATCTGAAGCTGACGGCCGCCGACGGAAAGGTGCTCCTCGCCGCCGACTTCGCCAGCGACGTCGCGCCGCTGCGCCCGGGCAAGGGGGACTGGACGGCGGGAGGCGGCGCGGCGAAGCAGTCTTCCAATGCCACCGGATGCTTCGCCGTCGGCGGAGGCGACGCGCAGGCGTCGGATTACACGCTCTCGCTCAAGGCGCGCAAGATCGCCGGCCGCGAAGGGTTCCTCATCCCGTTCCACTGGCGCGACGACAAGAACTACTCGATGTGGAACCTCGGCGGGTGGGGCAACGTCCGTCACGGCATCCAGGTGACCTCCGCCGGCGCGACCGCCGAAGCGATCAGCCCCAAGCCCGGCAGGATCGAGACCGATCGCTGGTACGATATCCGCATCGAGACGCAGGGCGAGCGCGTCCGCTGCTACCTGGACGACCAGCTCGTGCACGACGTCACCTACCCGCAACCGAAGCCGATCCACGTCGTCGCCGGGCGGAAGGGCGACCACGTCATCCTCAAGGTGGCGAACGTCACGGCGCAGCCGATCGACGCGATCATCAAGCTGGCCGGCGCGGGCGCGTCGGGCGCCAGCGGCAAGGCCGCCGCCATTGTGCTGACCGGCAAGAGCCCCGATGATGAGAACTCGCTCGATGAGCCGACCAAGGTCGCGCCGGCGGAGACGAGCGTGGACGTGGCCGGCGGGACGATCGGCCACGCGTTCCCAGCCTACTCCGTGACGGTGCTGCGCGTGCCGGCCCCCGCGACGGCCGCCGCCGCCAAGTAATCCGATTTCCAGAACCACTCGACGTTCAACCTTTTTGCAAGGGAATCTATGAAGCAAGCGACGCGTCTGCTGCTGGGTCTGTGCCTCGCGTTCCTGATCGCCGGTTGCGAACGCTCCGGCGGCGATTCCGGTTCGTCCGCCGGCGGCGGCGGTCCCGCCACCACCCAGGCGGGCGGCGGCGGCGGGGGCGGCACGGGCAAGAAGATCGTCGTCGGCTTCGCCCAGATCGGGGCCGAGAGCGCCTGGCGGACGGCCAACACGCAGTCGGTCAAGTCCGAGGCCCAGAAGCGCGGCATCGACCTGCGCTTCACCGACGCCCAGCAGAAGCAGGAGAACCAGATCAAGGCGGTCCGCGCCTTCATCGCGCAGGGCGTCGACGTCATCCTGCTCGCGCCCGTGGTCGAGACCGGCTTCGAGCCGGTCCTGCGCGAGGCGAAGCAGGCGGGCGTGCCGGTGATCCTCTCCGACCGCCGGGCGCAGACCAGCGACGACTCGCTCTACGTCACCTTCATCGGCTCGGACTTCGTCGAGGAGGGACGCCGCGCCGCCAACTGGCTGGCGGAGAAGACCGGCGGCAAGGCGGTCATCGCCGAGCTGCAAGGCACCACCGGCTCGGCGCCGGCCAACGACCGCAAAAAGGGTTTCGAAGAGGTCCTGGCCAAGCACCCGGGCATGAAGGTCATCAAGAGCCAGACCGGCGACTTCACGCGGGCGGGCGGCAAGCAGGTCATGGAATCGTTCCTGCGCAGCCCCGAGGGCGCGCAGATCACCGCCCTCTACGCCCACAACGACGACATGGCGTTGGGCGCCATCCAGGCGATCAAGGAGGCGGGCAAGAAGCCGGGCACTGACATCATCATCGTCTCCATCGATGGCGTGAAGCAGGCGTTCGAGGCGATGGTCGCCGGGGAACTGAACTGCACCGTCGAGTGCAACCCGCTCATCGGCCCGCAGCTCTTCGACGCCGTCGCGAAGATCGTCGACAAGCAGGAAGTCCCCAAGCGCATCACCGTCGAGGAAGGCGTCTTCGACCAATCCAAGGCGCAGGCCGCGCTGCCGTCGCGCGAATACTAGAGGGGAGAATGACGAAGAACGAAATCAGAATGACGAAGTGGGGTCAGCCAAGCATCGCTCGCTCGTCATTCTGATTTCGTCATTCCGGATTTGACCGTCATTCTGGTTTCGTCATTCGGATTTCCCCTTCAAGGCTGCCATGCGCATCGCGTTCATCGGCGGGTTCGGGCACCACTACCTGCGCGGGGCGCTGAAGGACCCGGCGTTCCAGGTCGAGCGCCCGGTCGCCTTCGCCTCCTCCGGCCCCGAGGACGACAAGGCCGAAGCGCTCGCGCACACCTACGGCGACGTGCGCTTCTTCCGCGACGTCGCGGAGATGCTGCGCGAGTACAAGCCGGACGTGGTGAACGTGGGGGCCGTCTACGGGCGCAACGGCGACCTCGCCGCCGACGCGCTGGAGGCGGGGGCGGCGGTCGTTTCGGACAAGCCCGTTGCCGGGACCTGGGCGCAGCTCAAGCGGCTGCGCGCGATCGTCGCGGCCAAGCCGCGAGCGGTGCTGCTGACGGAGTTCGACTTCCGCTCGCGCGCCGAGTTCCGCGCCTGCCGCGATGCCATCGCCGCCGGAAAGATCGGCGCGCCCGTGCTGGCGACGGCGCAGAAGAGCTACCGCTTCGCCACCCGCCCGCAGTGGTACAAGGACCGCGCGTCCTACGCCGGCACGATGCTCTGGGTGGCGTCGCACGGCATCGACGCGATCTGGTTCGCCACCGGCAAGAAGGTCGTCGCCGCCACCGGTCGGCAGGGGAACCTGACCAAGCCGGCGTACGGATCGATGGAAGACCACTGCGCGTCGCTGCTGGAACTGGAGGGCGGGCTGACCGGCGTCGCGCACGCGGACTACTTCCGCCCGGACAAGACCCCGACGCACGGCGATGACCGCCTGCGCGTCGCCGGCTCAGAAGGCGTCATCGAGGTCCGCGCCGGCCGCTGCGTCCTGCTCGCCGGCGACGGGCAGGAACACGACCTGACCGACACCGCCCGGCCCCAGCCGATCCACGCCGAGCTGTTCGCTGCCCTCCGCGGCGAGCAGAAGGACCTCTACAGCACCGCCGCCAGCATGGAGATGGCCGAGGTGCTGCTGCTGGCGCGCGACGCCGCCGACCAGCAGGCGTGGGTGCGGAGATGAAACCGCAGCTGAACGCGGACGAACGCGGAAGGGCTTTCGCCCGGTAGGGTCGGCAGTGCCCCGGGTTGCTCTTACCGTCAATGCGCCATCACCGTGGCGCCGTCGGCGTCGGGTCATTCGCGTCGTCCGGCTTCGCCGCCTCTACCCGCGACGCCTCGACGGGCTGCGCGCCGCGCACCGCCGGGTCGCCGGGCTCGTCAACCGGCGCCGCCTTCACGTGCATGCCGTGCGTTCCGTGGGCCAGCATCGGCGGGGTGTAATGCTCGTCCCCGCCCAGCCGCTTCCAGTGCAGGTAGAGGACCACGCAGGCGGCGGCCCCGGCGAAGCCGCACGCGCCGGTCCACAGGTAGTTGAAGCGGTTCCCGATCTGGCCGACGATCAGCCCGCAAACGAACGGCGCGCCGAACTTGCCGATCGCGCACAGCGTGTTGTTGGCCGAGCAGTACTGCCCGTACTGCTCGCGCGGGAGCATGCGCGGCATCAGGGAGATCTGCCCGCCGAGGTAGGCGGTCTGCGCGAGGGTCCAGACGACGGTCCAGGTGCGGAACGACGCCTCGTCGTGAATGAAGAAGTAGCACCCGAACGACGCCGCCCCCAGCAGCGCCATCCCCACGATTACCACGCGCGTCGGGTGGAACTTGTCCGACAGCCACCCGAGCAGGAAGAACAGCGGCAGGCTCACGAACAGCGCCAGCGCGAACGTGTCCCCCGCCGCCGCCTTGCTCAGCTTCAGGTCCTCCAGCGCGAACTTCTGGTGGAAGATGGTCGACGGCGTGAAGGCCGACCAGTAGAACAGCCCGATCAGGTAGAACTTCTGGTAGAAGCGGATGGAGAAGCTCTCGCGGATCCATTGCTTGGCGCCGTCGACGGCGCTGCCGGACTCCGATAGCTTCGGCGGCGGGGGGTACTCGCCCTCCTTGACCCGCCAACCCATCAGCAGGAACGCCACCACGTAGACGATCGCGCAGCCGACGTAGATCTGCCACTCGTACTCATCGGCGTACCGGAAGATGAACTTGTTGAAGATCACGCCGCCCAGCGTTCCGACGACGCGGTAGGCGGCGGCGAACTTGCCGATCACCACCTGCGGCACGACGTCGGCGATCATGTAGTAGTAGGTCGCCAGCACGACCACGTTGAAGATCTGGAAGATCGCCAGCAGCGCCCCGAGCAGCACGATGGTCATCGTCTGCACGCTCATCCCCAGCGCCTTGCCGTCCGCCGTCCCGCCGAGCAGCGCGTGGAGCCTGGGGGCGAGGTCGTCGCTGAAGCCGACGGCGATCAGGCAGGCGGCGAGGATGGGCGTGCAGAAGAGGATGAACGGCCGGCGGCGGCCCAGCGGGCTGCGGTACCGGTCGCTGTAGGTGCTGACGAAGGGGTTGATGATCAATTCGACGAACGCCGGGACGCTTGCCGCCACGAAAGCGATCGTCGCCGCCGCCGCCCCCGCCTTGGCGAGCTGCAAGGGGACCACCCGCGGGATGATGGTCTCCATGATGTTGACGCACAGGTCGCCCCAGAGCATCCAGAAGAAGACGCTCATCAGCGCGAAGCGGGTGTAGACCAGGGTGCCGACCCGGTAGGTGATCGGCTGCGGGGGCGTGCCGTAATCCAGCGTGGCGTTGCTCTGCATCGTTGCCGTCTCCAGGTTCACCCACCGGTGTGGCGCACCGCCCGCCCGCGCGGCGAGTGCACGACAAAGCCTCATCCCACGCGGCGGGCGAGGATGTTCGATCCTACCCGCCGGCGGGCGCGTCCGGCAGGGCGTCGGGGATCATCGACAGGTTGGCGATCGCGCTCAGGCTCCACTGCGACGCGTCGTTGGTCGAGATCCACGGCGCCTCGTCCACGTCGTTGAGCACCGCCGGCCCCTCGACGCGCGTGGTCTTCATCGCGTAGCGCTGCGGCGCCCAGCGGCGGTCGTCGGCGCTGAACTCCTGCCACGCCCGCCGCGCCAGCGCGGGGTCCTTGGTTTTCCAGGCGGCGTACGCCGTCAACCGCGAGTGCGCGCTGACGAGGTTCAGCCCGCCCAGGCGCCGCCCGAGCGCCTTCTCCTGCTCCTCCGGCGGGGCGTTGTACAGCACGCAGTACTGGAGCCAAGCCTTCTCGAACTCCGGCGCCTCGGCGCCGAAGTTCTGGATCAGCTCCGCGCACACTTCCGGCAGGCCGAAGACCGCGCTGAGGTGCGAGACGTCAACGTTGTCGCCGTGCGCCGTGAACGCGCCGGTCTCGGGGTCGTAGGTCGCGCCACTGGTGAAGAACCCCTTGGGCATGGCGCCGATTGACTTCATCCCGCTGACCAGCTTGTCGCGCACGCGGGCGTTGCCGGTGCGCTCGAACTCCGCCAGCCACGCCGCCGCCAGCGAGCCCCAGTCGGTCCCGAAACCGACCCCCAGCGCCCGCGGCTGCGGGACGAACTTCTCGCGGCGGACCTTGCGGATCGGGTCGAGGTTGGCGAACTGCTTGTCGGCGTCGACTAGCGCCGTGAGCTGGTCACCGACGCGCCCGTCGCCGCCGGTCAGGTAGTAGAAGTGCCGGCGGTAGGCGGCGGTGCTGATGCGGAGTTGCTTGGCGCTGTCGCCCCAGTGCTTCACGCCGTGCCGGGTGCCCAGCCCGGCGAAGCGGCCCAGGTGGTAGCAATCCACCTCGCCGGTGTGGCGGGTCATCGCCTCGGCGAAGCGGAAGATGTCCGCCCGCCCGCTGCGCAGGAAGGCGTGCCACAGCCACAGGTCGGGAGACAACTCGCTGTTGGCCCACGCGAACCCGCCGACGTCGTAGCGCCACTCGTGGCGGTCGCGGTCGTAAGTGTGCATCACGTCGCCGAAGTCCCAGAACCCGTACCAGTGCCGCTGCTCGACCTCCTTCTTGTAGAACGCGAAGTTCCAGTCGATGACGTCCTCGATGCGTTTGCTGGCCGGCGACGAGCGGTCGGGCAGGCCCCACATCGGGACGCCGAGCACCTGCGTCGCGTGCATGTGCTGCGGCGACGCCGCGAGCTGCGGCGGGGCCTGGATGATCTTCGCCAGATCGACCAGATGCTGTCGCTCCGGCGTCGCCGGCAGCACCTGCACGAGCATCTCGCTGGTGCGCGCGATGCCGGTGGCGGTGCCGAAGCCGGGCTCGTAGTCCTCGTAGGTGATCTCCAAGCCTTCGATCTGCTTGGGGTGCGTGTCCATCCCCATGCCGTCGTGGTAGAAGCGCAGGTCCATGGCCGGCGCGTCGGGAGACCAGAGCCACATCGTGACCTCGGCGGCGTCGGTGGCGGCGTTGCGGATATCCAACGCGGTGGGGTGCCGCTGCCAGAAGTCGCGCAGCCCGAACGCCACGCCGCCCGCCGGGCTCCCGACGTAGCCGGTGCCTTGCGAGCGCCGCCCGTTCGCCGACTTCACCCAGGCGACGTTCTCGCCACGCGTACGCTTGCGGATCTCGAAGCCGTCGGCGCTGGACTGGAAGAGCGTGTAGTCGTTCCACGCCGGGATGTACTGGAGCCGGTCGCGGACATTTCCGGGGAAGCTCCTGGCGGGCGGGGTGGCCTTGCCGTTGGCCTGCGCGCCCGTGACCTCCCGCCCCGGGTCGCGCCGCAAGCCGGTGAGCCCGCGGACCGCCTCGGCCCAGAGCCCGTTGCCTTCGCCGACGAAGCGCACGTGCCGGTCGTGCGGCTGCGCGGACCTCATCGGCACGTCGAACCGCACGCCCAGGCCGGCAATGAAATCCTTCTCCGCGTCGCCGTCAAAGACGAAGGTGTGAACGATGCGAACGGCATCGGAACTGGCGTAGAAGTACAGGCGGACGGTGAAGGGCAGCCAGCCGTTTCGGCCGCGCCCGCCCGGCTGCTGGCGATCGCCGGCGTTGCCCGCGCCGCCGGCGACGGGCGCGCCTTCAAGTCGATGCTTGCCTTCCAATTTCACGACCGCTCGGATCGGCCCGGCCTGCTCGACGGTCACCTTCTCGACCTGCCCGACGAAACTCTCCCGCCGCGTCACCCCCGCCGACCGCTGCGACTGGTCTTCCCGGATCGCCACCAGCCGCGCCCGGCCCAGCGACGGCTGCCCCTCGCGCGCGACGGATTCCACGATGCTCGGGCCGGCCTTGTTGATCGTCCAGACGGTGCCGCCAAGGTCGACGGTAACGGCGTCTCCCGCTTCCTTGACCGTGACCGCCCGCGGTGGGGCGGCCGGCTGCGCGGGGGCGAGCGTCAACTTTTCCTTGCCCGCACCGTCACCGCCGAGCGCGTGGCCCGACCATTTCAGCGATCCGTCCGGCCAGGTTGCCAGCGCCCACGACTGCACCGCGACGGGCTTGCCGTCGCCGTCGGTCAGCGCGAACGCCTGGTCCTTCGGATGCTTCCCCTTCGGCCACGGGACGCCCCAACTCGCTCCGGTTAAAGCGTGCGGCGCGCCCTCGAGCCAACGAAGCTCAACCCCGCCCGCCGCCGGCTCCACACCGGCCCGCGACCCGCCCGCGGCGCTGTTCGGCGCGTCGGCCGCCAACGCCGTAAGCTCGTCGCTTTGGGCCAGTTGCGCCACCACCACCCCCGCGGCAGCGGCGAGCGTCGTTTGCTTCAAAAAGTGACGTCGCGATGGGTTGGACATGAGGCGCTCATCCTATCAGCGAGGCGTGTAACTTTCACTCAGCGTCCCGCGCGCCTGCCGCGTGCCGCTCGTCGCGCCGCCGCTGGTCATCGATCATGCACGGGTGCAGGCGGCGCCTGCGGGCGCCCTTGAGACTTCCACCGCCAACGTTAAAATCCGCGTCCCCAGTCGGCCACCGCCTCGACGCCAGACGTACGAATCGGTGAACGACCGCCCGGCGCCGGAGTAGCTCAATGGCAGAGCACCGCTTTCGTAAAGCGGGGGTTGAGGGTTCGAATCCCTCCTTCGGCTCATGCACCAGCGCCACGCACAGCGAATTTCGCGGGCGCGGAAGCGCGCCTTCATCCTTCCGGCAGCGCAAACCGGTGGGGCCACGCGTTTGGGGAATCGCGTGGGAGCGTCCGAGGCGGATTTCATCGATGGGGTAAATCCGACATCGCCCCCCGCCCGGCATGGTGAACCATCGCCCGCCGCTCACCTTTCCCTGAGTTTCGAAGCGGTTCCACGCAGTGATGCCGACCCCGCTGATCCGCGCCGCCTCGTCACGGCCGACGAAGCCGGCGGGGAAAGGTGATGCGTTACCGTCGTGTTCACCCATAGAGCGTCTCATGCCTCCGAGCGCGAGGTGCGGATGGCGCTGCGGCGCGGCGGCAACGCGAAACGACTATCGGCGAAGCGGGCCCCGTGCTGGAACCGCGGCGTTCAGCCGCTGTTGCGGGAACCATCTGCCGCTCGTGCGGCGAAGCTGTTGGTCGGGCGGGTGTTCTTCCGGCAGGCGGCGGGGCAGGTCGTGCTTCGCGTGCTTGACTCCAACGGCTGCCCGAACAGGTCAGAAGCCTGGGCCTGTCGTGTGGGAAGGGTGCAGAAAAAACGGTCGGCGTACAGCCCTGTACGCCGACCGTTAGAGCCTGCGACTCCTTTCGCACCATCCCTGCTCTGGTGCCCGGACGCGCGCGGGGCGTCGGGCTTATTTTCGTGATGTGCCTGCGACTGCCTACGCCGCAGCGTCGCCGGCGTTGTGCTCGGCTTGGCCGGGCGCGCTGGCGGCGTCTTCTATTGGTTCCACGGCGTGGCGGGCGACGAGTTCCTCCAGGAACTGCGCCAGGCCGTCGTCGCGGTTGCTGCCGATCACGCGCTTGGCGGCCGCCTGGACTTCCGGGCGGGCGTTACCCATGGCGACGCCCAAGCCGGCCTGGCGGAGCATCGGCAGGTCGTTGACGTCGTCGCCGACGGCGATGATTTCCGCGGGCCGCACGCCGTGCCGCGCGGCCACGTGTTGGATCCCTTCCCACTTGTTCACGCCCGGGTCGAAGATCTCCAGCACCTCGACACCGGCCGACGGGACGAACAGCCGCTGGCACAGGATGCGCTCGCCGAACTGCTGTTGGAGCTGTGCCTCGACGCGCGCCACCTCCGCCGGCTCCGCCACGATCCCCAGCCGCAGCGTGTGCTCGTGGCCGTACTCGGACAGGCGGCTCACGTGGTGGACGCTGGCGCTGGTGACGCTCATCCAATGCAGGGTCTCGGCGTTGACGTCAACCTCTTCGCTGACGAGGTAATCCACGCCGGCCGCGCCGGTCTCCTGCAACGCCAGCACGGCGTGGCCGGCCTCCTCGAGCAGCTTGCACACCTCGCGGGCGAGCTGCGGGTCGACCATCTGGCGGTGCAGGATGACCTCCTGCTTCGTGTCGATGACGATTGCGCCGCCGGCGAAGACGGCGTGGTCGTAATGGGCCACCGTGTCGAGCGCCTCGCGGCTCTCGGTGAAGTTCCGCCCGGTGGCGAAGCAGATTAGGATGCCTGCCGACAGGCACTGGTGGATGGCGCGCGTGGTGCGCTCGGTGACCTTCCCGTCCGGGGCCAGCAGCGTCCCGTCGAGGTCAATTGCGACCATTCGGTACTTGGCTTCACCCATCAACCCCGTCCTGGCGCGAACAATACAACGCTCGATATCAAATGCAACGAATCTTTCCGGTGCGCGACGACTTTTCCACAACATCCGGCGTAACGCCGGCGACGTGACCTCAAGTCGTGGTGGTGCGCATTACAGCGGCGCAACGGCCATGACCTACCGCGTCGCTTCGCCCCCGGTCGAGCCGCTGGCCGCGGGCGGCGCGGCAGGCGAGGTCGCGCGACCGAACTTGCGCACGATCAGCAGCGACGTCGGGCATTCTAGCGCGATCCGCTCGGGGCGGAACCCGAACAATTGCGACTCCAGGCCCCAGTCCTCGCCGATGCCGATGATCACCAGGTCCGCGCTCCTGGCCTCGCGGAGGACGGCGTCGACCGGCGAATCGTCCTCGACCACCTGGAACCGCACCGGCGAGTCCTGCCCCGGCTCGGCGAACACGCGGTCCACTTCCGCTTGCGCCCCCAGCGCGCTGCCCGTGCGCTTCGGCGGGACCACGTGAAGCACGCGGATCGCGGGCGCCGCGCCGCCCGTGCCGGGGGCGGAGCGCGCCAGCCGCTGCGCCAGTTCCAGCGCCAGGCGGTCGTGCGTGCTGCCGAGGTAGGGGACGAGAATGCGCCTGGCGTCGCCGGACTCGCGGTTGACGAAGATCGCCACGTCTGCCGGCGCCGTCTCCAGCACCCGGTGGACGGTTCCGCCGAGCAGGGCGCGCCCAAAGACCGGGCGGTGGAACCCCATCAGCACCAGGTCCGCGCGGTGGGAGCGCGCGACCGACGCGATGTCGTCGGGGACGTCGGTGCTGATGAACGAGACGGTCTCGACGTCGACGTTCTCCTGCCGCGCCGTCGCCAGCAGTGGCTCGAGGACCGGGTCGGCCGGCTGGTGCGCCTCGTCGAGCCCGGCGCGGTACGCCTCGCGATCGACCGGGCGCTTGAGGTGCAGCGCGACGACCTTGCGAAGCTCCGCCGGCCCGGCCAGCGCCGTTGCCAGGCGGACGAGAGGCCCGCCGCTGTTGGGGTCGGATACCGGGATCAGCGCCGTGAAACGTCCCCGCGCGCCAGGCGCGCGCGGCTCGTCGGGTGCAGGGGCGGCGTCGAACAGCCGCTGCGGGTAAACCCAGTTGAGGATCGGCGTGGTCAGCGCCGTCGTCACCAGCGCCATGATCACCATCATTGCGAAGACGGCGTCGGTGATGACGCCCAGGTCGCGTCCGATGTTGAGGATCACCAGCTCCATCAGCCCGCGCGTGTTCATCAGGATGCCGATGGCCGTCGACTCGCGCCAGTCCATGCCGCAAGCCCGCGCCGCCAGGGTCGATCCGCCGAACTTCCCCGCGCACGCCACGAGGATGACGATCAGCGTCATCACCCACAGTTGCGGGTCGTTCAGCAGGTTGATCTGCGTCTTCAGCCCGGTGTAGGCGAAGAAGATCGGCAGCAGGAAGACGACGGTGTAGTCCTCGAGCTTCTCCGACAGGTGGCGGACGAAACGCGTCCCCTTGGGCATCACCGCGCCCATCAGGAACGCGCCGAACAGCGCGTGGATGCCGATCTTCTCGGTGGCGAACGCGGACGCCAAGATCATCAGGAAGATCAGCGCCACCACGTTTTGGCTGAGCCGGCCCTGCCGCTCGTAAACCGCTTCCAGCCGGCGCAGGAACGGGCGGACGGCGAAGAACATCACAGCGACGTACGCCACCGACAGGCCGGCCGTCATCATCGCGGGCTTGAAGCCGGTGGCGCGGGCGATGCCGACGACGAACGCCAGCATGCACCACGCCGTCACGTCGTCCACCGCCGCGCAGGTGATCGTGATGGCGCCGACCTTGGTCTTGTGCAGGTTGCGCTCGGTCAGGATGCGCGCCAGCACCGGGAACGCCGTGATGCTCATGGCCGCGCCCATGAACAGCGCAACGGAGGTGAAGCGCATGGCGGGCGTGGCGGTGAAGACCTCGCCGTAGAGATAAATCGCCAGCCCCGCGCCCAGCAGGAAGGGTGCGATGATGCTGACGTGGCTGATGACGACGGCGGCGTGCCCGCGGTTGCGGATCAGCTTCGGGTCCAGCTCCAGCCCGATCAGGAACAGGAAGAAGATCACGCCGACCTGGCTGAGCATCGACAAGTACTGCGTGGGGTCGGCGTGGATGCCGCTGCCGGGGATCAGGTCCGGGCGGAAGATCTGCGTCCACAGCTCGGGCGCCGCCCATGCCAGAAGGCTCGGGCCGAGCATGATGCCGGCGACCATCTCGCCCACGACCTGCGGCTGGTTGATTCGGTTGGCCAGCCAACCCATCAGGCGCGACAGCGCGAGCACCAGGGCGATCTGCAACAGGAGGATCAGGAGCAGATTACCGTGCATGGACGGTCTCGGCGGGCCGGCGGGCGGGCCGGGCGCTGCTGGCGTGGTCTGACTGCGCGGCCTCTTCCGGCTTCAGCCGCCGCGCCATGCCCGAGTGCCGCGACGGGCCCGCCAGGTCCACCCGCGCCGCGGGAATGCGCGCGTCTCCGCCCAGCGGGATGTCGCCGGTCATGGCCAGGCTCCACGGTCCGCCCTTGAGGAGCATCGACAGCGTGCGCCCGTCGCGCGCGCCGCGCCACCCGCGCTGGAGCATCAGGCTGACCGGCGCCGCGTCGTGGTCGCCGAAGCGCACGGTGAAGAACCGCCCGCTCTGCGCCACGCGCATGACGTTGCCGCCGGAACCGGGCGGCGGGGCGGTCTCCCAGCGGACGGTCCAGTCGCCGCTGAGGTCATCCGGCGCGCGCACGGCAGCGCCCACGGTGAAGATCACCCACAGGCCGCTGCCGGCAACGGCGAACATCAGGATGTAAACGGCCCACGCCCGGCTCATGCGGCGCGTAAGGTAGCAGAGGACCCTGCCGCCGCAACGCGGCATTTTGCTCCGGCGACAGAGCGCGCGCGTCCCGCCGCCGCGCCGCCGGCCGTATAATCCCGCCGCCGGCGGGTCCGGCCGTTGAACCGTTAACCGAGCGCTGCGCGCGCGCGGGGAAAGAATGCTATGTCGTCGAAGCTCGTCGAGAAGCAACTGCTGTACAACGGGAAGAAGGTCCGCCTCGAGCTGCACCACCTGGAGGACGACGCGTCGGGCGAGCGGCACGTGCGCGAGGTGGTCGTTCACCCGGGCGCGGTCGTGGTGCTGGCGTTCGCCGCCGACGACCGCGTCCTGCTCATCCGCAACTTCCGCTACCCGGTGCACGGCTACCTGCTGGAGCTGCCGGCGGGGACGCTGGAAAAGAACGAGGACCCGATCAACTGCGCCGGCCGCGAACTGCTGGAGGAGACCGGCTACCTCGCCGGGCGGCTCAAGGCGATCGGGAACTTCTACACCTCCCCGGGGATCCTCAGCGAGAAGATGTACGCCTACGCCGCGTATGATCTTGAGCTCAAGCAGCAGGCGCTGGAGGAGGGGGAGGACATCGAGCTCCTGCCGACGCCGTACGATGAGGCGATAGCGATGATCGGCGACGGCCGCATCCACGACGGCAAGACGATCGCCACGCTGCTGATGTACGACCGGCTGTTCCGCAAGTAGAAACGCGGGCCGGTGCCCCGCATCGGCGCCGTGCGCGGCGCGCGTTCGTTTGTCCGCCCGCGGCCGCGCCAGGCGGCGATGTTTTTTCCCGACGAGGTTGTCAGCCCATGGCGTGGGAGAACCGACCCTATTACCGCGATGATCCGGGCTTTCGCACCCGCTTCGGCTTCACCGCCCCCACGCCGGTGGCGTGGGGGCTGATCATCGCGTGCATCGCGCTGTTCGTTGTGCAGGCCGCCACCGGCGACTTCCGCCACGGGCAGGGCCTCTCGTACTGGGGCGGGCTCACCTTCCGCGACGGCAAGGCGTTCATCCAGCCGTGGCGCTGGATCAGCTACCAGTACCTGCACGGCAGCGCCAGCCACATCTTCTTCAACCTGATCGGCATCTACTTCCTGGTCCCGCCGGTGGAGCGGATCTGGGGCGGGCGCAACACGTTCATCTTCTACACCCTGGGCGGGATCGCCGCCGGCGTGCTGTACGGGATCATCAACCTGTTCATCCCCAGCGGGCTGCTCGTCGGGGCCAGCGGGTCGATCTTCGCCATGCTCGGAGCCTTGGCGCTGCTGATGCCGGACATGCAGATCCTGCTGTTCTTCGTCATCCCGATCTCCATTCGGGCGCTGGCGGTGCTGCTGGGATTGTTGTGGTTCCTGGTGGTCATCAGTGCCGGCGACCCGTCGGCGGCGGCGCACCTGGGCGGGCTGGCGTTCGGCTTCGCCGGCCCATACTTCGGCCGCGGCGCGTGGAGCAACTTCGCCGCCAACCTGCGGCGCTCGCGCGAGCGCCGCGAGGTCGCCGCCGAGCGCGCCGAGACCGAGCAGATCGACGCCATCCTGCAAAAGGTTCACGATCACGGCATGAACAGCCTCTCCCGCCGCGAGCGCAGCACGCTGAAGAAGGCGACCGAGCGCCAGCGGCAGCGAGAGGTGGCGCGGGCGCGACGAAGGTAGCGGTCCGCTCGCCCCTCAACGTCAAGCGCGAGCGGGCCACTTATCGCCGTTGGTAACCCAGCGCTGCCGCGCCCGTTGCGTCCCCCAAGTGCGACCCGGACGGGTCCGATGCCTGCTCCCGTTCGGTCCGTCCACCGGGCGACTTTGACCTTTCCCTCCCCCGCAAATACCTTGGAACCTTATGACCGACGCCGCCTTTCAGCAGTGCATCAACGCCGCTTGCGGCGCGACCTACGCGGTTGACGAGGCGCGGGTGGCCTGCACGCGCTGCGGGGGGCTGCTGGACATCAAGTACGACTGGTCCAAGCTGCCGGTCCCCAAGAGCCTCTCGTTCTTCGAGCACCGCTGGGCCACCAAGGGGACGGAAACGGAAGGGCGCAACGACTTCTCCGGCGTGTGGCGGTTCCGCGAGCTGATGCCCTTCTATCGCCGGGAGGACGAGATCGTCTCCATCGGGGAGGGGCGCACGATGCTCCAGCGCGCCGACCTGCTCGGGCGGCAGCTCCACATGAAGGCGGGGCGGCTCCAGCTCCAGTACGAGGGGCTCAACCCGTCCGGCAGCTTCAAGGACAACGGCATGACCGCCGCCTTCACCCACGCGAAGATGGTGGGGGCCAAGAAGGTCGCCTGCGCCTCGACCGGCAACACCTCGGCGTCGCTGGCAATGTTCGCCTCGATGGCGGAGATGACCGGCATCGTCTTCATCGGCTCCGGGAAGATCGCCATCGGCAAGCTGTCGCAGGCGCTGGATTACGGCGCGCTCACCATCCAGGTGCAGGGGGATTTCGACGACTGCCTGCGCCGCATCCGGCAGATCGCCGTCGACGTGCCGGCCATGGGCATCTACCTGATGAACAGCGTCAACCCCTTCCGCCTGGAGGGGCAGAAGTCGATCATGTACCGCATCCTGGAGGCGCGCGACTGGCAGCCGCCGGACTGGGTGATCGTGCCGGGCGGAAACCTCGGCAACTGCGCGGCGTTCGGCAAGGCGTTCATCGAGCTGAAGGAGCTCGGGCTGATCAAGAAGGTCCCGCGGCTGGCGGTGATCAATGCCAGCGGCGCCAACACCCTCAACGTCCTGTTCTCCGAGCGCGGCCTGCGCTGGAACGGCGGGGACTGGGACCAGCAGGCGGCGCAGAAGCATTACGCCGCGCTCGACGAGAGCAACTACCGCCCGCACACGATCGCCAGCGCCATCGAGATCAGCCGCCCGGTCAACCTCCCCAAGGCGCTACGGGCCCTGGAGGTGATGGACGGCGTGGTGCGCGAGGTGAGCGACGAGGAGATCCTCGAGCACCGCGCGATGGTCGCGCGCTGGGGCTTCGGCTGCGAGCCCGCCAGCGCCGCCAGCGTCGCCGGGCTTCACAAGCTGCTCGAGGAGCAGGTGATCTCCCCCGACGAATCGGTCGTCTGCATCCTGACCGGCCACGAGCTGAAGGACGCCAACGCGACCGTGAAGTACCACACCGGCATCGACCTCAAGGCCGCCCAGGACCTGGCCCCCCGCAGCGAGCCGCACGGCAAGCTGGCGAACCGGCCGGTGGCGGTGGCGGACGACCTCTGCTCGATCATCAAAGCCCTCGGCGGCGATCCGGACCTGGTCGCGAACCTGAAGGTGAACCCATCGAAGTCGAACGTGCCGGTGGGGGAGTATTGAGGGGATCGATGAAGGATGAAGGACGCCTAAGGCGGCGGGTTTGCGGATGACCGGAACAGCTCAGGACAACACGCTCGACCTTGCGATCACCGGCGCGGCAGGGCGCATGGGGCAGCGGCTCGTGGCGCTCGCGCACCAGGATGGCGCGTTCCGCGTCGTCGGTGCGATCGAGCGCGAGGGGCACCCGCAGCTCGGTCGCGATGCGGGAGAGATCGCGGGCGTGGGCGCGATCGGGGCGACGCTATCCGTCGATCTTCCCTCAACGCCGCGCGTTCTGATCGACTTCAGTTCACCGGCGTCGATGCGTCACTGGCTCGCCGCCTGCCGCGAGCGCGGCGTTGCGATGGTCATCGGCACGACCGGCCTCGCGGACACCGACCATGCCCTCATCGACGAAGCCGCGCGCGACGTCGCGGTCCTGCAAGCGCCCAACATGAGCCTCGGGGTCAACCTGCTCTTCCGCGTGGCGGCCGAGGTGGCGAAGCGGCTGGGCGACGACTACGACATCGAGATCGTCGAGGGGCACCACCGCTTCAAGAAGGACGCCCCCTCCGGCACCGCCGTCGGCCTCGCGGACGCCATTCTCAAGGCGACGGCGAAGTCCAGGGACGCGCTGGTCCACGGCCGGGAGGGCGACGACGTCACCCGCAAGCGCGGCGACATCGGCGTGCACTCGCTTCGCATGGGGGACGAGGTCGGCAAGCACACCGCGTACTTCGCGGCGCTGGGGGAACGGCTGGAACTGACCCACGTCGCCACCAACCGCGACACCTTCGTCCTCGGCGCGCTGCGAGCCGCCAAATGGCTCGCCGCCCAGAAGCCGGGACGCTACACGATGCCGGACGTGTTGGGGCTCAACAGCTAAAGGTCGCGCGCGGGCATCCGGCGAATGCGTGCGATGCACGCCGTGCGGCTCGCCGGCAACGCAGCGCGCGCCGAGCGAATGGGGCGTCTGGGGGGCGGCTCAGCCGATCATGTACGCGCGGACCGCGAACATCGCCACGCTGTAGAACGCGGTGACGACCAGCAGTCCGGTCATGAAATGGACCGGGTGGCTCTTGTTCGATTGCGTGATTCCGACGTCCATGGCAACGACTCCGACCTCTCTCCGCTGACGGCGCGTCAGCGCACCACAGTTGTGGCAATAACTGTGCCATCTGCCACCGCCGCCGGCCACCGGGGGACCGGCAAAAATCGCCCTTTCAGGCTGCTGATCGGCTCTTTATGACGCCCGCGCAACTTCTGCTGGAAAATAATCTGCTGGCGACGCAGAGTCCCGGCCGCCGTTCGCACGCGCGGGCGTCCGGTAAGAAATGTAAGCCACTGACGCAATTATTCATCATCCCTGAACGGGGAAGGGTAAGGCGAATTACTCCGTTAGCCCTGACTCGCGGTTGAGGGGCGGTGGCGCGTCGGCATCAGGCGGGACGAGACGCGCGGCCGCCGGGTGGAAATAGGGTGCCGCCGGTGTCGCGTTCGGGCCGCGTCGCAGCCGTCGCTGCCGTTAGTTGCGGTCGCGAACTGCCCCGCCTGCCCGGCCGTAAAACCTGATGCACTGGGAATAACTCCTTCGGCGCGGCGTCCTTACCCGCGCGTCCGGCTTTATTCGCCGCTGGCGGCCGCGGCAGGATTGCAGCGGCGAGGGACGCGAGTCATCTTGGTACAAGCACCTGTGACGAAACTCCTCCCCCGGGCTCTCGGTCTACTCGCGGCCGCCGTCGCGTCCCAGCGCGCGCAGGCGCAGCTCGTCTACGAGCCATTTGCCTACCCAGTCGCCAGTGCCCTCGACAACCAGATCAACCCGGGGAACGGGCAGGCGTGGTCGCGGATGGGCACGGGCGACGACATCGCCCTTACCGCCGGCAACCTCCCCTATGCCGGGCTGGCGCCCGCGAGCGGCAACAGCGCCTTCCTGAGCGGCTCGGGCAGGTCGCAGCGCCTGAGCCTCGGTGCCCCGATCTCCAGCGGCACCACGTACTACTCGCTGTCGTTCCAGGTGACGACGCTGGGCGCCATGGAGACGTTGCCGGCGTTCGTCGCCGGCTTCAGCAACGGCTCGGGCACGAGCGGGACGCAGCCGCAGACGGTCGGCACGCGCCTGTACCTCCGGCGAGGGTCGCAGGAGAACACCTTCAACGTCGGCGTCTCCAAGAACTCCAGCAACGTCGCGGACATCGCCTTCGACGCCACCGATTTCGCGCTGAACACCCCGATCTTCGTCGTTGGCAGCTACGCCATCAACGGGAGCATCGCGGGGAGCGACGACCAGGCGAAGCTCTGGATCAACCCGACGGCGCTGGGCGCGGCCGCTGCGCCGGCGGGCTCGGCGCCCGGCTCGCCGGTGCTGAGCGCGCCGGTCGCGGGGACGGATCTGCTGTCGGCGGGCGCGCCGTCGCTGCGGGGGTTCGTGCTGCGGCAGGACGTGCCGGACGTGCCGGGCGTGCAGGTGGACGAACTGCGCGTTGCCAACACGTGGGCGCAGGTCACGCCGCCTGCCGGCATCACCTGGACCGGCGAAACCGACGGCACGTGGTCGACGCCCGCCCGCTGGTCCACCGGGGCGGTGCCGAACGACCCATCGTCCTTCGTGAACTTTCCGTCGGCCAATAACGCGGCGCGGACGGTGACGGTCGATGCGCCGGTCTCGCTGCGCACGATCAACTTCACCGGCACCGCCGCTTACACCATCGGGGCCAGCGCAGGCGGGTCGGTCAACTTCTCCGGCAGCAGCGCGATCAACGTGCTGGCCGCCGGCAACCACACGATCGCGGCGCCGGTGAACCTGAGCGACAACCTGCTGGCCAGCGTGCGCTCCGGCAGCACGTTGACCGTCAGCGGCGACCTCTCGTCCGGCGGGTTCTCCCTTACCAAGGCGGGGGCGGGGACGCTCCAACTGCGAAATGCGCGGGTGGACGAACTCAACGTTTCCGGCGGGCGCGTGAACATCCTGCCCAACGGCAGCACCACCGGCGTGAGCAAGGTGAAGTCGCTGGCGGTCAACGGTCCGGTCGCGTCGCTGGACCTGGTCAACAACGACCTGATCATCGACTACACCGGCGCCAGCCCGCTCGGCACGCTCGACGGCTCGACGTACACCGGCGTGACCGGCTCGATCCAGTCCGGCCGAAACGCCGGCGCGTGGAACGGCGCCGGCATCCTCGCCAGCCAGGCCGCCGCCGCCAACCCCGCCGTCCCCACCACGCTCGGCGTCGCCGAGGCGGCGAAGGTGCTGGGCCTGAGCGGGTCGCAGACGGCAATGTGGCGCGGGCAGATCGTTGACGCCACGTCGCTGCTGTTGAAGTACACCTACGCCGGCGACGCGGACCTTAACGGGAAGATCAACGGGGACGACTATTTCCTCATCGACAGCCACGTCGCCGCCGCCGCCGCCGCCGGAAACGTCAGCTACTACCACGGCGATTTCAACTACGACGGCAAGATCAACGGCGACGACTACTTTCTGATCGACAGCAACGTGGGCGGGCAGGGCACGCCGATGGCAGAGGGCGTCTTTGACGCCTCGCCGGCGGTCGGCGAAGCCGTCGCGTCCGTCCCCGAGCCCGCGTCGCTGGCGGGGGCGGTTGCCGTCGCGGCTGCGATGGT
>DASQDR010000117.1:0-6378 GCA_035634055.1 Tepidisphaeraceae bacterium
ACCAGCTTGTTGTCCAGCGTCCACGCCGGCGCGATGGCGCCCATGCCGCTGAACGCCTCATCGGAAGCCTTGAGGGTAGCGCTGGGGTTGAAGCGGCCGCCGGGGCCGAACCGCTCGTCCGGCGTGCCGTCGGCGTTCAGCACCAGCACGGTGTCGTACTCGCTGATGGCGATCCGCCCGTCCGGGGCTATGGCGAACTGCTGCGCGTGCTGCGGGCCGGTGGTCAGCACGTCGCCGTCCCCGCCGCCGAACGTGAGGTCCGGCGAGCCGTCGGGGTTCATGCGGCGGATGTGAAGCTTGCCGTTGCTGCCGTAGCTGGTGGTGACGGCGGCGACGATCTTCCCGTCGGGCGCCTCGGCGACCCAGCGGATGATGTCGCGCTGGTCGACGCGGTACGCGACCGCCCCGCCAGCGCCGAAAGTGGGATCGAGTTGTCCGGCGGCGAGGAAGCGCCGCGGTTCGAGCGATTGCACGTGGTGGGTCATGCGGTGGCCTCGAGGATGTTTTCGACCGCGTCGAACGAATCTTCGTCATCCCGCGCCGCCGAATCGGCGCCGGCCCCGCCCTTGACGATATCGGACGAATCGGGCCCGCCGAACAAGCGGTCGTTGCCGCCGGCGCCGGAGAGGGTGTCGACGCCGCCGTTGCCGAACAGGTCATCCTTGCCGGCGCCGCCGAGGCAGTAGTCGTTGCCGTCGCCGCCGACGAGGACATCGTCTCCGTCGTTGCCGAACAGGTGATCTCGTCCCGCGCCGCCCAGGAAGACGTCGGCGCCGCTGCCGCCGTTGAGGGTGTCGTCGCCGTCCCCGCCGTCGCAGTAGCCGCCCTTGGCGCCCGCCCCGATGGTGAACCCGTCGTTGCCGCCGAAGGTGAAGGCGGCGAAGCGCTTGACCTTGGACGGCGCGAACGAGCGCACGTGCTCGTTCACGCGGACGATGAGCCGCCCGTCGCGGGCGCGGAGGCCGACCGAGACGGTGTCGCCGTCGGCGGTCCCGTCGATCAGCAGCGTGCCCCTGGCGTTAAGGCGCACGGGCGGGTCGCCCTGGAGGCGGCGCGTCGACCAGTAGGTGGGATCGACGCCATTGTCGCGGCCCGCGGTGGCGAGGACCGGCTTGCCGTCGGGCGCGACGGTGACGGCGGTGTTCAGGTACCACGCGCCGTTCTGCCCAAAGCGCGCAACGCCTCCGCCGCCCTCGTTGCCGCCGAAGGTCGTGTCCAGAGTGCCGTTGGCGTTGTAACGCGCGAGCAGGAGTTGCGCGTCGGGGACAATGTCGCCATGATTCTCGGTGGCGGCGGCGTAAAAGCGGCCGTCGCCGAGCAGGTGCAGCGAGCCGAACGCGGAGGTGAGCTTGCGGTTGAAGGTGGTGACGATCTGCCCGTCGTTGTCGAACGTGGTGTCCAGCGCCCCCGCCGGCGTCACCTTGGCAATTGCCAGGCGCTGCCCGAAGTGACCGACGCCGATGACCGAGCCATCTGAGGCGACGTCGATATCGGTGAACTGTCCCCCCAGCGTCGCGTGCACGAACGCCGATGCCTCGCCGGCCGATCCGAACGTCGCATCGGCGCCGCCATCGGCGTGGAAGCGGAGAAACCGGACGAAGTTCTGGCGGAGGTCCGGGTCGTTGGCGCTGTAGGTGTCGCCGTGCAGGGCGACGACGATCTTCCCATCCGGGGCCAACGCCACCTGGTCCCACTGCTGGGTGGTCGTCGAGCTTTGGGGCGGGCGCGGGGTCTGGAGCTTGCCGTCGGTGCTGAAGCCGGTGTCCGGCGAACCGTCAGCCTTGAAGACCGCGATGGCGTTGACGCGGGCGTGCTCGTCCGGGTCGCTGGTGTCCGACGCGAACCCGACCAGCGCGATGCGGCCGTCGGGCGCAAGGTCGGCGTCAAGCGCCTCGTGCTGACCGTCGAAGGTCATCTTGGCAAAGCCGGCAGGCGTGCCCGCGGGGCTGCCGTGTGCGGTGCCGCCGAAGCTGGTGTCGGCCGAGCCGTCCGCGTTCAGCCGCGCGACGGTGTACGTGCTGCCGGCGAGGAGGATCTTGGCGCCGGCGAGCTGGCGGACCATCACGATCCGGCCGAGGCGCGACAGCTCGCTCGTCGCGGTGAAGCTCGAATCCGCCGAGCCGTCCGCCAGGTAGCGGACGAGCTTGGGCGTCGCGTTCACGTTGGATGCCCCGCTGGTTTGGCCGGCGACGAGCAACTTGCCATCGCGCTGCGCGGCCGTCGCGTGGACGGCGCCGAAGCTGGCGCCGAACGATTGCTTCACGACGCCGCCCGAGCCGAACGTCGGGTCCAGGTCCGCTGCCGCCATCAGGCGGCGCGGCTCGAGCGCTTCGACCGGGCGGGCGTAGCGGGGGACGCGATGCTTCAGCTTCTGCATGTAACCTCATCGCGAAAGTTTGCGCCGCCGCTACGCCCCCGCACGTGCGGTTGGCAGTGGCCGGCGGGACTATTCACCGGTCGTGGTCAGCAGGGATTCGATCCCCTCGCGGGTGTCCTTGTCGTCGGCGGCGGCGGTGTCGGTGCCGGCGCCGCCGAGGAGGGTGTCGGCGTCGTCGGGGCCGCCGAAGATGCGGTCGTTGCCGCCGGCGCCGCTGATCGTGTCGTTGCCGCCGTTGCCGTACATGATGTCGTTGCCCGCGCCGCCGAGGAGGTAGTCGGCGCCGCCCTCGCCGACCATGCGGTCGTTGCCGCCGTTGCCGTACATTTTGTCCGCGCCGAGCCCGCCGACGATGATGTCGTCGAGCGCGCCGCCGGTGAGGGTGTCGTGGCCGTCCTCGCCGCCGATGTAGGCGCCGCGGATGCCCTCGCCGATGGTCATGGTGTCGTTGCCCGCGCGGCCGAAGAGCGCGATGCGCTTGATCTTGGACGGGGCGTAGGCGCGGGACTCGTTTCCGATCCAGACGACGACGCGGCTGTCGCGGGCGCGGAAGCGGACGCCCATGTCGTCGCCGCCGATGGTGCCGGTGACGATCAGCGTCCCCTTGCTGTTGAGCGAGACGGTGCCCAGCTCGAGCGGGCCGGTGTCGAGGCGCAGGACCTCGAAGCTGCCGCCGTCGGCGGTGAAGCGCTTGCCGCTGACCAGCACCTTGCCGTCGGGCTGCACGAGGGCGCGGCCGTTGTCCTGAACCTTGGGGAAGCTCGCGCCCGTCAAACCGTACGTGGCGTCGAGCGAGCCGTCGATGCCGCTGAAGCGCATCACGAGCCACCCGTACTGGCTGGAACTGTAGTCGTACGGGCCGCCGCCGATGAGCAGGATATTGCCGTCCGGCTGCACGCCGATCTGCCGCGGCGGGGCCGGGTAGTACTTGTTGTTGGCGTCGGGCAGCGTGATGGCGCTGGTGGTGAGCGTGAGCGTGCCGTTGTTGTTGAAGCGGCGGAGCTTGAGCCCCGTGCCGTCCTGCCCGAGGTGGTAAATGGTGCCGTCAGGCTCGACGTGGAACGCCTGGGTGTAGATGTACTGGTCGTTGGAGGCGACCGCGTCGATGTACCCCGCCCCGCCGCCAAAGGTGTCGTCCGGCTTGCCGTCGCTGGTGAACTTGGTGACGCGCAGGTCGTCGAAGGACGTGCCGCTGTCGTCCTGGTAGTCGGCGCACACGAGGATGCGCCCGTCGGCGGTCACGTCCAGGCCGGTGAGCGTGTCGGGGTTGCTGGGAAGGGTCGCCTTGCCGGCGGTGCCGAAGCTGGTGTCCTGCGTCCCGTCGGCATTGAGGCGGATGAGGGTGGCCTTGTTTAGCCCGCCCAGGTTGCTGGAGTACGGCCCGCCGAGGATGACCAGCTTCCCCTCCTGCCACGCGAGGCGCGAGGCGGCGTAGCCGAGGTTGAGGACCGCCTTGCCGTCGCCGTCGAAGGAGGTGTCCGGCGATCCGTCCGCCTTGAACACGCCGACCAGCGTCTCGGTCGTCTTGGACGTGGGCGCGATGTAGGCGATCTTGCCGTCGGTCCCGCTGACGTCGAAGAACGGGGTGCCGCTGATCTCGGTGAGGGTGGCGCCGCCCTTGAAGGTGGAGTCGGTCGAGCCGTTGGTCTCCAGCCGCGCCAGGCGGAACCCGCCGACGTCCTGCCGCTGGAGGATGATCCGGCCGTCGGGTTGGAGGCCGAGGAGTTGGCCGGAGCCGAACGTCATGGGCGAGCGGCCGTCGCCGTCGAAGGTGTTGTCGAGCTGCCCCGCATCCGCCATCAGCCGGCGCTGCTCGAGCCGCTCCACCTGAACGCCGGTGCCGCCGAGAATTGTCACTTGCTTAGCCATGGCCGATGCCCTCGTTCTACTGCGCGTGCTCCCCCGCCAGGATCCGTAGGCGATTTTAGCCGAGTAACGTTTCAACGGCGTCGCGGGAGTCAAGCGGGTCGTTGGCGGCGCTGTCGGTGCCGGCGCCCCCGTAGATCTTGTCCGCAGAGTCGCCGCCGAAGAGCCGGTCGTTTCCGCCGGCGCCGCTGAGGGTGTCGGTCCCCTCGTCGCCGAACAGGTCATCCTTGCCGGCGCCGCCGAGGCAGTAGTCGTTGCCCGCGCCGCCGAGGATCTTGTCGTCGCCGTCGTTGCCGGAGGCTCGATCGTTGCCGCCGCCGCCGAGCAGGACATCGCCGCCGGTCCCGCCATTGAGCGTGTCCGCCCCGTCGCCGCCGTCGACGTAAGTCCCGCGCACGCCCGCGCCGACGGTGACGGTGTCGTTGCCGCCCAAAGCGAAGATCGCGATGCGCTTGACCTTCGACGGCGAGAACGACTGCGCGTAGTCGCCGAGCCGCACCACCAGCCGGCCGTCGCGGGCGCGGATGCCAAGGCTAATGGCGTCGGCGTCGTTGGTGGTCGTGTAGAGCAGCGAGCCCTTCGCGTTCAGCACCGGGCGGCGCGGCCCGCCGGCGCCGGGCTGGAGGCGCGTGATGCTCCAGTCGCCGGCGTTGCCCGCCGACGCCGCGGTCCGCCCGCCGACGAGCACCGTGCCGTTGTCGTTCACCCGCGCCGTTGCGCCGTTGGGGACGGTGGCGATGCCGTTGAAGCCGTAGGTGTAATCTGCCAGGCCCGCGGCGCTGTAGCGCGTCACCGAGCCGTTGTCGGACAGGAAGATCTCGCCCGTGCCGGCCGCGATGCCGACGCGCTGCGGGAAACGGCCCTGGCGGTCGAAGCTGGCGGCGAAGCCATCGGCCGGGTCGCCGCCGGCGTCGAACTTCCGCAGCGACAGCGTCAGCGACCCCTCGTTGCTCAGCACCACCGCCGTGCCGTCCGGCAACACGTCCATGTCCAGCGCCTGCGACATCGCGCCGTCTGTCGTTCCGAAGGCGACCACGCCGCCCGTGCCATAGCCGGCGTCCAGTTGGCCGTTGGCGGCCAGGCGGTAGAGCTCCTGCCCGCGGCTCTCGCCGCCGCCCTGGCTGCCGGGGAGGGTGTCGATGAAATCCGTGACGAGCATGATTCGCCCGTCGGGCAGGACCTCCATGTCGTGCACGCCGTGCCCGTGGTTGAGCGAGGTCGTGCCGGTCGCCGCCTGCGTGCCGGCGCCAAAGCCGGTGTCCTGCGCCCCGTTGGCGTTGTAGCGGCGAATCAGGACGGGGTCGCGCATCCAGGCGGGCCAGGGGTCGGGGGCGTTCGGCGCGGGCGGCGCGACGTCGTCGGCGTCGTAGCCGGTGCCGGCGACGATCAATCGCCCGTCGGACTGGAAGCCGACCTTGTCGAACGTCAGGAACAGCGCGTCGGTCTGAATTCGCCCGTCGGTGCTGAAGGAGGTGTCCAGCGCGCCGTTGGCCGTGAACATCGCGACGCCGCTCGGCGCGCCGGTGGCGGTGGTGCTGTAGACCGAGGCAAACCGGCCGCTGCTCATGTCGACCGCGATCGCGCCGGGCAGGTCCGCCTGCGGGGCGAGGATTGGCGTCACCACCTTTCCGCCGGTGCCGAAGGTGGTGTCGAGCGAGCCATTGGCGTTGAAGCGCGCGACGGCGAGGCTGTGGCCGGAATCGACCCACCCGAAGGCGAGCAGCTTCCCATCGGGCGCCGGGAGCATTTGCGTGACCACTTCGCCGTCGCCGCCGAAGTCGACGGCGATCCCGCCACCGGTGGCGAAGGTGGAATCGACCTCGCCGCCGGCCATCAGTCGCCGCGGCTCGAGCCGCTCCACCCGCTTGGGGCGAGGTGGGCTACGCTTGATCATCATCAAAGCCTCCCCGCCCCCACCTCGGGCGCGATCCCCTTACGTGGCCAAACCGACGCCTGCTTGAAGCCGCCGATCGTTCATCGCGGGCGGGGCATGCGCGCAGGTCATTTCTGCGCCGCCTTTGCATTGATCGGCCACCACCCGCGGAAACGATTGATGATTCCCTTCGCCGCCGCGCCGAGAGCGTGAGCGAAGTTGCCGGCGGTAACGCCCCTGCCGTCATCAACGCTAAAGGCTC
>DASQDR010000118.1:0-7180 GCA_035634055.1 Tepidisphaeraceae bacterium
GGCTCGTGCAGCAGGATTTCCGTCCCGTCCTCGCCGATGGCGCCGGCGGCGCTGGAGGCGAGCAGCACGCAGCCGGTGCCGCGCGCCTCGTACGTCACCAGCGCGCTCCCCTCCTCGATCGACGGGACGACGACGACGTCCGCCTCCCGCATGGCCGCGTCCACGTTGGTCACGAAGCCGCGCTCCTCCACGCTGGGGTGGCAAAGCTGCGGGCGGAGGAACTCGCGGTAGCCCGGCACAAAGTTGCCGCAGATGATGAACCGCCCCCCCGCCGCCGCGGCGCCCGATTCGTGCCACGCGTCGAGCGCGTAGTGCAGTCCCTTGCGCGGCTCGCATCGCCCGACCGAGAGCACGGTGAACGGCGCGCCGTCGCGGTGCGGCCCGCGGGGGCTGAAGGCGTCCGGCGAGTAGCCGTACTGGTGCCGCGCGAGTGACGACGCCGCGAACCCGTTGGTAGCGAACGTCCGCGCGACGAACTCCGACGGGCAGAGCAGCTTGTCGGCCAGCGCGTACTCCGCTTCCTCGCGTGCCAGCCGCGCGGCGTTGAACGCGTGCGTGTGCGTGGGCGGGACCGGCAGGCCGATGCGCTCGTGCTCTCGGGCGACCACGTCGTAGGCGAAGCGCGTGTGCGCGTTGGGTCGCTCAAGGAAGCACGTGACGCCCGCGTCCCGCGCCGCGCGCAGCGTCTCGAGCGACCCGAGCGGCCACCCGTGGACCACGTCGAACGCGCCCGGCTCGCGCCGCAGGGCCCGCGCCACCTGCCCGTCGTGGAACTGGAACGCGCGGTCGTCGCCGAGCAGCCGGTACGGGATCCGCAGGCCCGCGCAGCGCATCGTCTGCACGACGCGGTGCACGCCGGGGATCGGCTTCTCGCAGCTTCCGCAAAAGACGGTGACCCTGCAGCCAGCAGCGACGAGGCCGGCGACCTGGTGCCACGCCGTCGTGCCGATGCCCGGCACCCCAATGCGCGTGGGGAAGCTGTACAGCACGCGGAGCGGGCCGCCGCCGTTGGAGCCGGTGGATATCGTCGTCGCCGTGGTCAACGGTTGCTCAGATCATTGCGGGGCGCCCGACGCCCGCGCCTCGCGCGGGGGACGAGATCGGTTGGCCGATCGAGCGCGGATGGGTCGGGGCGACGCGGCGCGCGCGCCGCTGGCGCGCCGGCGACCGCACCGCCGCCGTGGTCATGCTCCCGATCATCGCCAGCAGCAGGTACCAGACCATCGTGATCTGCCCGAAGTAGCTGATGACGAGGAAGCTCGTCGCGTGCACGAAGAGCGAGACGCCCATGGCCCAGCTCCACGCCACAGTCACGCGGTCCTTCGCCACGCGGCGCCAGGTGCGCCCGACGGCGCGGAACGCGAGTGAGATCAGCGCGACGAACAGGCAGAGCAGCAGCAGCCCGCCGTGCAGGCACTGCACGAGGTAGTAATTGGTGACGTCGAACGTGTGGTGCCCCCAGTGGCGGGTTCCGACCTGCGTGCCGATGGCCCACCACTCGTGCACGTGGTTGATGGCCCCGTCGATCAGCAGGAACCGGTGGTAGCCGCTGTTGCCGCCCACGATGTCCAGCCGCGAGATCAGGTGCCACACCGGCGCCTTCATGACCAGGTGCAGGCCGATCAGGGCGAACAGCACGCCCCAGCGGATCAACTGCATCCAGCTTCGCACGAAGAAGCCCAACCCGCCGATGAGGGCGAACATCACGCCGGTGATCGGGCTGGCCGATGCGCAGGCGACGATGATGAAGCCGGCCGCCGCGATTCCCGCCAGCGCCACCAGCCGCCTGCGCCCGCCCTCCCATGCCTGCACGAAGAACAGCGGGAGGAACGACGCCCAGAACAGTCCGGCCAGGATCGGGTGGGCGAAGGCACCCTGGCAGCGCAGCCGGCCGTCGCGCACCACCGTGATCTCCGGGACGCCGCCGAGCACCGCGAACATGTTGCGCGCGGTCAGCGCTTCGACGGTGAACGCCGCCGCCACCGGCACGCTGATCAGCGCGAAGCCGAAGACCACCTGCTTCACGTCCGCCCACTCGCGAACCAGCATCCTGAACAGCAGGTACATTCCGGCGACGTCGAACAGGAAGCCCAACTGGTTGGCGAGGATGTCGGTCCCGAGCCGGAGCAGGGACATGGTGAAGAACACGAGCACCCACGCGATGGTCGCGACGTCAACCGCGCCCCAGCGCATCGGCCGCAGCTCGCCGCGGAGCACCAGCCGCAGCCAGCCGAAAACCACCATGATGCGCAGGAAGTCGAAGTCCGCCCCGGCCACGACGATGCGCTGCGCAGGCGCGATGAAGCAGGCGACGACGATCATCGGCCAGACGGCGTAGCGCCGCCGGACCACGAGCATCGCGACGCCCATGGCCAGGAGCAGGGAAAGCCCCAGGGGATGGACGGTGGTCTGCCCATGCCAAAGCTGCTGAAACTCGTTGCCGCCGGCGCCGTGCTGCATGGTCACTTTGCCTCAGACCTTCCTTGAACCGGTCACCAGGCGGGCGGGCGTGGCGGCGTAAACCAGTGCCTTGTAGTAGTGCGGGTCCACCGGGTGCAGCCGGGCGCACTGCAGCGCGACGGCGAGCGCCTCCCGGCGGCGGCCGGAGCGCTTGAGATCGCAGACGCTTTCCATGAAGTGGGCGGCGATGCCGTTGTCGCGATCCTCGTTGCTCGACCCGTTGGACGCGCCCACGTGCGCGAACTTCGACCCGAAATCGTCGCCCCGCCGCGCGCAGGCGCGTTCCAGCACTTCCCTCACCAGCCGGGCGCGCAGCCCCGGGTCGCGCTTCGTCACCGACGCCCAGTGGATGCGGTAGGAGTACAGGCACTCGCCGATCACCATCAGGGGCCACCTCTCGCCGACGCGCAGGATGTAATCGAACCCCTCGCCGATCAGCAGCGACGGGTCGTACCGCAGGTCGCCGACCATCGACGTGCGGTACATCGCCGTTGGGTCGTGCGCGGGCATGCGGTACTGCGCGATCGCGCGTTTGCAGCCGTTTTCGTCGATCCCGTGGAACGTCGGCGCCAGCGACTGGCTGTCGAAGATCAGCTCGTGTCCGGAGTAGACGCCCGCCAGGTGCGGGCGCTCCAGCATGGTGGCCAGCAGCCGCTCGATCCGCCGCGGGTGGCTCAGGTCGTCGGCGTCCTGCACGGCGTAGAAGTCGCCCTTCATCTGGTCGAGCGCGACGTTGAGGGCGGCCGGCTTTCCCGCGTTGGGCTGGCGGATCCAGCGGATGCGAGCGTCGTCGAACCGCGCCTGCGCCGCGTCGACCGAGCCGTCGGTGCTGCCGTCGTCCACCACGATGATCTCGAGGTTCGCGTACGTCTGCTCGATCACGCTCGCCAGCGCGTCCGCCAGGTAGGCGCCGGCGTCGTACGTGCACAAGAGGATCGATACCAACGGCTGTTCGGATGGCATTGCCTTACCCGCGACTCTCGGTGCCCGCTTCGTAACCCAGCCGCGCTGCGATTCGTGCGGGGGCAGGATCGCGCTCGCGATGCGTGGCCCCGACGCGCAGCAGGTGCAGTTCCCGGCGGACGAGGTGCTTGTACAAGGGCCAACCCGTTCGCGTCAGCGCGACGACGGCCGTTTCAACCGGCAACACGTGCGACCACTTCCGCTGCATGTAACGGTAAGCCTGGAGGTACATCCCGTCGACCGGTCGCGGGTTGCCGCGCGAGTTGTGCACGACGGGCGCGTCGAAGACGTACGTCGCCAGCCCGCGCTGCCGCGCCTCGAGGACGATGTCCGTCGCGTACAGGTGGAAGCCGGGCAGGCGCTCGTCGAACCGCAGCGACGAGCTGCGCCTCAGGACGATCACGACCTCGTCGATCGACTGCACCTCGACCGGCCGGTCGATCGCGACGGCGTGCTCGGTGTTGCCGCCGGTGCACCAGACGCGGCCGGCATACTCGCCGGCGCCGCGGACGCCCCAAACGCCCATCACGCCCCACGGCTTCGCCGCCGCGTCCTGCTCCAGGTCGCGCACGGCGCGCAGCAGGCGGTCGGCCCATCCGGCAGGGAGGTAGACATCCTGGTGAACGAACGCCACGAGTTCCGACGACGCCCGATCGAGTGCCGCATTGTAAGCCGCGCCTGCGCAAGCGCGCCCGCGCTCGAGCAGCACCGGGACGCGCCCGTCGGCGATGTCGGGGGAGCGCAGCAGGTTCGACTCGAGAACCGAGTCGTTGTTCACCGCGCTGACAACTTCGATTGACGCCATGATTCGTGTCATCGCGAGATGCCGGCGGGACGCTTGCCGTGCCGCAGCCGCCGCAACGTTCGCATCGCCGCGTCGCCGCCCGCCAGGCCGACGCACGCGCGGGCGACGGTCGCGCCGGACGGGAAGTCGCGGACGGATTGGACGAAGCTGCGGATCGACCCGCCGAGCGCGCCGTTGCGCCGCTCAACGGCGGCCAGGTCCGCCCGCTGCGCGCTGAGCAATCGCCGCACGGCTATGATCTCTTCAGCCGCCAAACCGTCGAGCCGGAGAAGCCGCTCGTACAGGTAAATCAGGGATCGCGCGGCGTGCCCAGGGGTGGCGGCGCACTGCTCGGACAAGCTCTGCCCCGCAGGCCCCCGGCGGTACATGCTGAACAGCGGGCGGGCGCTCAGACCCCACCGCCCGCACAGCGCGAGCCGCGCCAGCAGGTCGAGGTCCTCGAACATCCGCAGCGCGGCATCCATCGGCCCCGCCGCCCGCAGCACGTCCGCGCGAACGGCGATTCCCTGCAAGGTGAAGCAGGTATCGAGCACCCACAAGAGCGGCCGATCGAGCGTCAAATCGCCCTCGAGCGCCGCCGTGCGTCGACGCGCCGAGAAGAGCGACACCGGCACGTCCCGCCCCGCGCCAAACACGAGGCCATTGACGGCGTGGACGACCATCGTGCCGCCGGCGCCGATGGCCTCGGCGTGCGCCGCCAGCTTTTGCGGCGCCCACTCGTCATCGGAATCGAGGAATGCAATCCACTGGCCGCTTGCGGCCGCGATGCCGTTGTTCCGCGCGACGCTGACGCCGCCGTTCTCCTGCCGCAGCACGCGCACTCGCCGGTCGTAACGGGCCAGGACGGTCGCGGTATCGTCGGTCGAACCGTCGTCCACCACGATCACCTCGTGCGGCGGCAGCGCCTGGCGCAGGACGCTGTCGATCGCGTGCGCGATGCAGTGCGCGCGGTTGTACGTCGGGATGACGACCGAGATCGTGGGTGTTGCCTGCATCAAGGTAGACGTTCGCGGGACCGCCCGCGGATCAGGATTGCGAGGTGCCGTTGATGGCCGGTGCGGGCTCGACAACGGCGACGGCGACGGCCTCGCCGTCCTGCGCTGGCTTGGCGAACGCGCTGACGGCCATGTCACGTACGACCGCCAGGCGGTCGGGTATCAGCCCGTACAAGATTGCCATGTATGCGATCGCGCCGATCAGCACCTGCGCCAGCAGGCTCGCCCAAGGCGGAAGCTCGGCGTTGAGCGCAGGGCGGGACAGCGTGACGACGCCGTACATGAGCGCGGCCGCCATTCCCGGCTCGACGCACGGTCGCAGGTACTTCCACGGCGACAACCCGATCAGTTGCCGAAGGAACACGAGCGCGGCGAGGCCGCTAACCATAGCGTTGATGATCAGCCCGACGACGACCGCCTGCACGCCGAACCGCAGCCCCACCACGCACGCGACCCCCGTGCCCGCAGCACAGCCGGCGTGCAGGAGCAGGTATCGCCCCGACGCGCCGGTCGCGAGCAGCGCGGGGTGACAGTAGACGAACAGCCCGGCCGCCAGCGAGTAGAGCGCCATCAACTGGAGCACGCCCGCCGCGAGCTGCCACTGCGCGCCGAACGCCAGCGGGACCAGGTCCGGCGCGACGGCGGCGAGGCCGACGAAGGCGGGAATCGTCACCAGCGCGTTCAGCTCCATCCCCTTGTACATCGCGCCGCTCAGCCGCTCGTGCTCGTCCTGGAGGCGTGACAGCGCGGGCATCGAGACGGCCGCGAGCGGCTGCTGCAACGCCGTCCGCGCCAGCTCGGCAAACTTCCCGCCGACCACGTACTCGCCGAGCGGGTTGGTCCCGAGGTAGCGGCCGATCAGCAACTGGTCCAGCCGCGAGGAGAAGAAGTACAGCAGCGACACCCCGGACACCGACGCGCTCACCGCCAGCAGCTCGCGCAAGTGCGGTAGGGAGAATTCCAGCGCCGGCCGCCAGCGTGACGCGGTCCAGAGGAACAGCGCCCCCGCGAGCGAGGCGGTCAACTGCTGGCCCACCAGTGCCCAGACGCCGTACCCGAGCAACGCCATGCCGACGCCGACGACCCCGCCGACGGCCGCCGCAACTAATGTGCGGAGGGTCGGGCTTCGGAAATCAAGGTCGCGGAAGAACAGCGTTCCGTGCGTGGCGGCCGCGGCGTTGATGATCAGGGAGAGCGACGCCCACCGCAGCAGCGGCGCGACGCCGGCGTCGCCGAACAGCACCGCCAGCGGCCGCGCCAGGGCGACGGTCGCCGCGCACAGCACCGCGGCGCAGAGCACGTTGAACCAGAAGGCGGAGTTGACGTGACGCGGGTCAAGCTCCCGGCGCTGGATCAGGGCAGTGCCGATGCCGAAGTCGGTGAAGACCGCGACCAACGCGAGGTACGCGCCCACGAGGGCGACCGACCCGAACGCCGACGGGTCGAGCAGGCGCGCCAGCGTGGTGAAGACCGCCAGCGACAACAGTTGTCGCCCGCCGATCTCGATCGCCTGCCATTTCAGGCCGCGCGCGGCTTTGGTTCGAAGCGTCATGCTGAGCGTGGTCGTGCGGGCGTGAGCAGCGGTGCGGCGCGCGTCGTGTCGCGGGTGCGCGTCAGCGATGGCGTCGGCCGGGCATCAAGCGGCCGGCGCCGGCGTTCGTGCGACAGGTTGTCGAATGGCAGAACGCCAGGTCGCGACGCTCACTGCTCGCGGGCAGCGACGCGCCGCCGTTGGCGCTGCGCTGCCCGGAGCGTGATCGTGCGACCCGGCGATCCGCCGTCGGTCGTGGCGGCGGCACGGTGCCGCCGCTTCGGCCGGCCGGTCAGTTGTAGTTGATGACCTGCCCGTTGTCCTCGAAGGCGTTGTCCTGCCACAGGACGTACTGGCTGTTGGCGCCGGCGGGGTAGATCGGGCCGAACGCCGAGCCGCGGCCCCAGCGGTTGTGGCGGAAGACGT
>DASQDR010000119.1:0-4400 GCA_035634055.1 Tepidisphaeraceae bacterium
GCCGCCGCTGCCGCGCCTCGGGCGCCGCTGCTGCGCCGTGCGCCGCCCCCGTCGTCGGCGGCCGCGCCGGCGGCGGGCGCGACGATGCGCGGCGAGTCGATCGACATCACCTTGGGCGGCCAGAGGAACTCGCGCCAGAACGTGGTGGTAAAGCGGTAGACCGGATCGTCCGGGTCCTGCTTGCCGATGAACATCCCGATGACGCCCATGACGCCGAGCACCGCCAGCAGCACCAGCTCGATGATCAGGATCCAGTTAAGCACTGCGGCGCGACTCCCGATAAGCGGCCAGCACCGCGTGGATCAGCCGCCGGCCCAGCGCCACCGCCACCACGGTGACCAGCGCGTAGTAGGCGAGGTCGCGGATCAGATTGATGACCATCCAGGTGGTGTAAACCCCGCGCTGGTCGGGGGCGAGCTTGCTGATGTCGTTCAGCAGGAATTTGAGTTCGTCGATCATGTGGACCTTATCCCCCAAAAAGCGTGCCGGGCGCGCCCTGCCGCGCAGGGCGGGCGGGGCCGGACGGCAGGCGCGGAAACGTTATACACAAAAACCCGAGCGGCAGACACAAATCGACGCGGCCGTGTCACTTGTGACGCCACCGGCGCCCGCCGGTTCCCGGCAAAGCAGGCGGTCGCCGTCCCCCCCGCGGAGGCGATCGGTGAAGAATTCAGTCCCCGCCGCTGTACCGCGGGGCGGCGGCCCAGTTCAGCTTGTCCGCCAAATTTCGCCACTGCATCGCCGCGGGGTTTTCGATCAGGCGGACATCGTGCGGGCTGCGGCGGATGACGACGCGGTCCCCCTCCGCCAGCCGGGCCGTCTCCTGCCCGTCACAGAATAACGTCGTGCCGGGGTTGGCCCGGCAGGCGACCACCGAGACCGCGTTGCGCGACGAGACCACCACCGGGCGGAAGGACAAGCTGTGCGGGCAGATCGGCGTGATGCTCAATGCCTCGACGCCCGGCTCGAGGATCGGCCCGCCGGCCGACACGTTGTAAGCGGTGGAGCCGCTCGGCGTGGCGACGATCACCCCGTCGCCGAACAGCCGCACGCCCTCGGCGCCGTCCGCCTTCAGCTCCAGCTCGATCATGTGGAACGGCGGGCCAGCGGCGATCACCGCGTCGTTGAGCGCGGTCGCGTGCGTGCGCCGCCTGGCGGTGACGGCGGCGGCGTCGAGCGCGTCGGCATCGACGCCCGCACTGATCACCGACGCCTCCAGCGCCAGCCGCGAGCTGATCGGCAGCCGCCCGGCCAGCAGCGATTCGATGTGGTCCTTGAAACGGTCCGGGGCAAAGCTGGCGAGGAACCCGAGCCGCCCGAAGTTGACGCCCATAAGGGGCGTGGGCCGGCCCTTCATCCGCCGCGCTGCCGCGAGCAGCGTGCCGTCCCCGCCCAAGGCAAGCACCACGTCCGCCTCCACCGTGGCGAGATCGGCCGTGCAGTCGCGGTCGATCCCGACCACCTCCAGGCGTTCATGCAGCCAGGGCAGCCACCCGTCCAGCGCCTGCTCGACGTGCGGCTTGGACCGGTTGGCGACGATGAAGAGCTTCATCTGGGATCCGGATTCTACAGCGGCGTCACGTCCGGGCGGCATCACGGCGGGCGCGCGAACCTCGCGCGTCACTCGCTGTGCGCCCGCCGCCCGGACGAACGTTCCGCGACGCCAGCGCGCGGGCCGTTGACGCTGGGCGCCGGCAATTGCCGCTCGGGCACTGGACGGAAAAACGACACCGCCGCCGCGGAAGACGACCGGAGGTGCGACGGCACAGACCCGGATCCGCTTAGGGCTGCTTCCTTTCGGACCTGACCCGGTTCACGGCCGAACCTTGCATCGTCCCCGGCCGTCGTCCGCGACGGCGGCGCGCGAGGGCTAAAGCTGTTCTACCCGCAACGGCCCGAAACGACAAACCGGCCCGCGGGCGAGCAGTCGTTCATCATATGACCCGCGGCGCGGCCCGTTCAATGGCTGCCCGCGTGTGCTTGGCGAAGAACTGAGAATCGCCGGCCCGGGCCCAGGCAACGCGGTCCCGCCGCTGAGCCGATGTGCTTCCAAGGGACGAAAAACAGGTGGCCGAACAGGAACGGCGTGAACCAGATGCCCATCATCAGCCCGATGCCGAGCTGCATCGCCAGCGCCGCCGGCACGATGATCGCCCGCGGCCGGCGGCCGAGCAGCGCCAGCGGGAACGCGAGCTCGAGCAGCAGCGAGCCGCCGGCGATCACGTGGCACAGCCATGGCACCTGCGCGACCCGCAGCCCGAAATTCGTGGGCGGACGGTTCAGGCCGTAGTGCGCCTGCTGGAGCGTGATGGCGAACGAATCGCTCGTCACCCACGCCGGGCCGACGCGCAACAGCTTGGTGGTCCCGGCCGAGCAGAAGATCGCCGCCATCAGCACCCACACCGTGCGGACCGGCCAGCGGTATTCCCCGGAGCGTGCGGGGGAACGAGCGGGCGGCGCGGGTGACGCTGGGGTGGATCGCCGCGCGAGCAGCGCGTCGATCGACACCGCGTCGCCGCAGCGCGACAGCGCGAGGATGAGCATGATGAGCACCGTCAACTGGTCGCCGTGGCCGACCTTGCCAAAATTGTTGGGCAGGCCGAGGAGGTACGCGCCCAGGAGCAGCGCGGCAACCGTGCTCGCGCGCGTGAAGAATCCGGCGGCGGCGAAGAGCAGCGCGAACCACCAGGCGACCTCCATCGCGCGGAGCGCGTCGGCCCGGAGGACCGGGAGGTTCAGCCAGTCGAACAGCCCCACCGGGCGGTAGAACCGCTCCGGCACCCGCCCCCAGTCCTGCGCCCGTGCCGGCAGCCGCGACGCGAGCAGGCCGGCGAAGAAGAGCAGCCGGCACAGGCCCAGTTCCGTCGCGTCCGCGGGGGCGAAGAAGAAGCGGCTCACGGCGACGAGGAGCCGCATCATCGCCGGCCGCCGGCTTTGTCGCAGCACGTTCGACGGCGCTTGGTGACGGGACGCGCAAGCCACCGTAGAAGCGGCACAGCGCGGGGCCGCTTTCGGCTCTCACAACCCATCGATCCCCCCGTTCTCGCCGCGGCGGATTTCGGCCAACAGCTTGGTCTCGTCCGGCGCCGCGGCGTTGGCGGCGTCGGGGCGGATCGTCCAGCGCTGCTCGTAGCAGCGCAGCGCCTTGAGCCGGTTCGCCGAGCCGCGCGCGTCGCCCGGGCGGCGCCAGCCGTACTTCTTCACGTACGACGCCAGCGCCTGGCGCAGCGCGAACGGCGCGTCCTGCCGGCGGGCAATGCGCGCCATCGACTTCCGCAGCCACGCCGCGTCCAACGACAGCTCGCGGCCGTCGTTGGTCACCGCGACCAGGCGGATGCTGGTCCACTGGCGCTCCAATTGGAGCTCGGCGTACATCGGGTAAGGCGAGAACGGCCAGTACTCCTCCGAGCGCACGACCGCGATTGCCTGCCCGCCGAGGATCAACGCGACCAGCGCGCAGACGAGGAACCACCGGCCGCGCGAGAGGCGGCGGATCGGCAGGGTTGATCGCGGCGTCCGGACCAAGCGGCGTCCCCTTCTGCGCGACATGAAGCGCGACCGCATTCTACTTCCCCTCCCCGGAGTGCCGCAGAGAGGGTCATGGGGAGGGGGCGCTGTCGCGGGTGCGGGATCGCCGGCGAGCGCGTTAACTCACCGTCCACGTCTCCGGGCCGTCCAGCAGTTGTTGGATGTCGCCGGGGCCTTGCCTGGCGATGGCGTCGGCGTTCTGGCGGCGGACGACGTTGACGTAGCGCTCCTTTTCCACGCAGCGCAAAATGCCCATCGGCTCGGGCAGGTCCGGCTGGCGCATGCGGCTGAGCAGGAACGGCACGGCGGGCTGGGCCTGCTCGTTGTGCACCAGCAGGTCGTCCTGCGCGATCGAGGCAAGGTCCACCACCTCCGGGTTCATCTCGCGCAGGCGGATCCCCTTGGCGCCGTTGCCGAACGTCAGCGGCTTGCCCTGCTCAAGGTAGATCGTCGTGTCGCTCTTGGTGGTCTTGTCCGTCGCGTAGTCGAACGCGCCATCGTTGAAGATGTTGCAGTTCTGGTAGATCTCCACCACGGCCGTCCCGACGTGCTTTGCCGCGCGCTCCAGGACGTACTCCAGGTGCTTCACGTCCACGTCCATCGACCGCGCGGCGAAGGTGGCGCCGGCGGCGACGGCCAGGCTCAGCGGGCGCACGGGGTAATCGGGGGCGCCCATCGGCGTGCTCTTGGTCTTCTTCCCGTGCTCGCTCGTCGGGGAATACTGCCCCTTGGTCAGCCCGTAGATGCGGTTGTTGAACAGCAGGATCTTCACGTCCACGTTTCGACGGATCACGTGCAAAAAGTGGTTGCCGCCGATCGAAAGCGCGTCGCCGTCGCCGGTAGCGATCCAGATGTTCAGCTCCGGCCGGGCG
>DASQDR010000120.1:0-6691 GCA_035634055.1 Tepidisphaeraceae bacterium
GAACAGGCCGGAAGCCCCGAAAGGCTCCGTCGCGCTCGCCGCTCGCCGGGATCTCTTCGGCCAAGCCGCTCCCCGAGTACACCCGGGAAACCCTTGGCCTCACACCCTCGCGGCCATCCGACTATTCACTTGTCAAAGAGCAAATTCTTCACGACGAACACCCGACTCATCGTCGTCCGTCCATCGCCTATCTTCTTACGCCGAAACAGCTTATCGGTTCAAGCTGTCCCGAAAATTTCCTCGCCACAGGCTCCCGTCCGAAGACAGTCATCCTTGGCGTGGGGGCGGAATACTACCGGGTAAAAACCCTGAGTCAACACATGGCCGACATAATCTCTCGCGAGGGAGAAACTACGCATGGTCATGCAAAGGAGGGATCGAATGATCCGCTCCTCTCGCCCCGGTCTTTGCTTTTTATGATTTCAACCCGCGTCTGTGGGTGCCGCAGTTAAAAACACTGTCGGCAGACTCGGGAGACTCGCTTGATGACTTACTTCACCACTCAAATCCAGTGGGTGGCGTGAAGTATTACGCCGCGTCAGGAACTCGGTTCGGCGGCCGACCGGAATTTTACGGGCGGATCAGGAGGCCGCGTCGAGGGTGTAGTCGCTAAGGGAGGATGAGACGGTGCGGCAGAAGGGCGTCCGGCGGCTGAAGGTCCTGTTCATTGGCAACAGCTTCACGGCGCGCAACGATCTACCGCGCTTGGTCGAGCGGCTGGCGGAGGCTGCGGGTCAGCGGCTGGAGCACCGGCTCATGAGCATCGGCGGGGCCTCGCTGCGGACGCACTGGAACAAGGGCGAAGCAGCAAAGGCGATAGACGCCGGAGACTTCCACGCCGTGGTGCTCCAGGAGCAAAGCACGTTGCCCATCAAGAACGCGAAGCGGATGCAAGAGAACGTCCGCCTGTTCGACGAGCGGATCCGTACGGCGAACGCCCGCACGGTTCTCTACATGACGTGGGCACGGCGGCACTCAGCGGAGACGCAGGAAGCGATCGCCAATGCATACACCGCCATTGCCGCCGAGACTGGAGCGGCCGTGATCCCTGCGGGCGTGGCGTGGCGGAAGTACATAAGCGAGCACGCCCTGCCCGTGCTGCACGATCGCGACGGCAGCCACCCCACCCTTGCCGGCTCGTACCTGGCGGCCTGCACCGCGTACGGGACGTTGTTCAGGAGCAGCCCCGCCGCGCTCGCTGACGACGTGGAGGGGCTGACCCGCGAGGAAAAGGCAATGCTCCAGGCGGCGGCGGCGGCGGCGGTGCTGGAGCAGCAGGCGTGATCGCGAGGCTTCCGCACATGCGTCGCCCGAACATGCGCTACGACCCTGGGTTATCTCAGCGGCGCGATCACTTCACACGTTGATCTTCGTCAAATGAAATTTGACGCCTGCGGCGTCGGCGGCGGCGAGCAGTGCCTCGGCGGCCTTCAGGTCGCGCAGGATCGGGTTGGGCTGCTTGAAGTCGTTCAGGTTGGCGGCCACGTGCTCTGCCAGCGCCCGCACGGTCTTAAGTCCTTCAACAGCGGGAAACCACTGCTCGGGCGGGAGCCGCATCTTCGCCGGGTCAAACCCCTCCGCCTTCAACTGCTCGATCAGCACCGCCTGGTTTTCCGAGAGCAGCGCCGTCGGCGGCTGCACGCCCTTTCGGCGCGCGGCGGAGTCGATGCGGTCCGATTCCCGCGCCAGCGCCTTGCCGTTGCCCGCCTTCGCATACGCGGCAAAGGCCTCCGGCAGTTCCCTCTCCAGCGTCACGACGATTGCAAGCGCCATGCGTCCCCAACGTTCGAAAACCCGCCCCCACCACCGCTCGGCATCATCCTCCGACGTCTGCGCAACATCAACCATGCGAAAGACCGCTGATCGCACCCGCGCGGCCCGACAAAACAAGTTGACGTAATCCGTCGTGGCCGCTAGATTCGCATAAGCGAATGAAGACTGCGCGTCCCATTCCCGCCGCGGACCGGCGCTTCCGAGCCCTGTCTGACCGCACGCGGCTGCGGATCCTGCACCTGCTGCGAGCGGGGGAACTGTGCGTGTGTGACCTGGTGGCGGTCATCGGCGCGCCGCAGCCGAAGATCTCGCGCCACCTCGCGTACCTTCGCAACGCCGGCCTGGTGCTGGCGCGGAAGCAGGGGTTGTGGAGCTACTACCGGTTGGCCGCGCCGCGCGATCGGCTCCACCGCAAGCTCCTGGAGTGCTTGGCGTGCTGCGAGGGGCTGGCCCCGGAGCAGGCAAGCGACGCGGCGGCGCTGCGGGCGGCGAAGCGCCGGGGAAACTGCTGCTGACGGTCAGGTCGCGTGCGGTGAAGCGCGTTTCCCGATCCGCATATCGATCCCGCGCTTACGACTTGAGGAGCGGGTGTCGCGGACCCGTTGCACGTGCATTCTGCCGCCGGTTGAGGCGACGCCGATCAGACGGTCGAGGAGCACATGAGCGACGCCCGCTACACGCTTACGAACCAGTGCGCAGCCGAGGCGCTCGGCACATTCGCACTGGTCATCGCCGGCACTGGTGCGATCGTGACCAATCACGTGTCGGGCGGCGCGGTCACCCACGTCGGCATCGCGCTGACGTTCGGCCTGATCGTGATGGCATTGATCTACGCGATCGGCGACGTCTCGGGCGCGCATTTGAACCCCGCGGTGAGCTTCGGGTTCTGGTTAGCCGGGCGGTTTCCCGGCCGGTGCGTCGCGCCGTACGTGATGTCGCAACTCGTGGGGGCGTTGGCCGCCAGCGGGTTGCTGCGACTGATGTTCGGCAATGTGGCGCACCTTGGCGCCACCATCCCGGCCGGCGGCGCGATGCAGTCGTTCGTCCTCGAGACCGTGCTGACCGGCCTGCTGATGTTCGTGGTCCTGTGCGTCGCCTGCGGGCCGAAGGAAGTGGGCGTGATGGCGGGCATCGCGGTGGGCGGCGTGATCGCCCTCGAGGCGCTGTTTGCCGGGCCGATCAGCGGTGCGAGCATGAACCCGGTGCGGTCGTTGGCGCCCGCGCTGGTGTCGTGGCACCTGGCGGACGTTTGGGTGTACCTGAGCGCCCCCGTGGTCGGCGCGGCCGTTGCCGTGCCCTGCTGGTGGGCGATCCGCGGGCGGCCCGCAACGCCCGTAGCGCCATGTGAGGAAACATGACTGAACCCATGACACCGACCCGCGTTGTCTTCGTCTGCGTCGAGAACTCCAACCGCAGCCAGATGGCCGAGGCGTTCGCGCGGCTACACGGCGCGGGCGTGGTCGAGCCGTACAGCGCCGGCTCGCGCCCCTCGGGGGTGGTCAACCCCAAGGCCATCGCGGCCATGCGCGAGAAAGACTACGACCTGGCCGCCCACGGTTCGAAGTCGCTGGACGACCTGCCGGCGATCGAGTTCGACGCGGCCATCACCATGGGATGCGGCGACGAGTGCCCCATGCTGCGGGCGCGGCGGCGCGACGACTGGCAAATCCCGGACCCGAAGCACCTCCCGCCCGAGCAGTTTCGCGAGGTGCGCGACCTGATCGAGACGAAGGTGAAGGCGCTGATCGAGCAACTGCGCCGATGATCGGCCGATCGCTCGCGCGCAATTAGCGCGCTCGCAACGGTCAGAAGTGAGCAGGCAAAGGATCATCTCATGCGAAACAACATCGAGAGCATCGTCCGCGACCAGTACGCCAGCACCGCGACGAGCGGGTTGTCCAGCCATCAGGAAGGCGTGCGTGCCGTCGCCGAGGCGTTCGGTTACTCGGCCGAGGAACTTTCGTCGATCCCCGCCGAGGCGAACATGGGATTGTCCTGCGGTAACCCGACCGCCACCGCCAACCTGCGCGCGGGCGAGGTCGTCGTTGACCTTGGCAGTGGAGGCGGGCTGGACGTCTTCCTGGCGGCGCAAAGGGTCGGGCCGACCGGGAGGGCGATCGGCATCGACATGACGCCGCAGATGATCGAGCTCGCGCGCCGCAACGCTCAGCAGGCGGGGCTGGGCAACGTCGAGTTTCACCAGGCGTCGATCGACCAACTCCCGCTGCCGGATGCGTCGGCCGACGTGGTGATCAGCAACTGCGTGATCAACCTGGCCGCGGACAAGAACGCGGTGTTCCGGGAGATCGCGCGCGTGCTCAAGCCCGGCGGCCGGCTCGCGGTCAGCGACATCGCGCTGAAGCGGCCGCTGCCGGAGGAACTCGCGGCGGACGTGATGGCGTACGTCGGGTGCATCGCCGGCGCGATCTCGATTGATGACTACCGTGCGGGCCTCGCGGCCGCGGGGTTCTCGCACGTGGGGGTGATCGACACCGGCGCGGACCTCAACGCGTACTCGAAGGTCGAAGGGCAAGGCGGCTGCTGCTCGGCGCCCGCGGCGCCCGCTCCGCCGTCGGGGACGACGCCCGCGCCTTCCGCCGGCGCCTGTTGCGCGCCCGCGGGCCCCACGGCTGCAAAGGCCACCTCGAGCCTCACCGTGGTCGGTGGTGCCGCCGGCGGCAGCGCGTGCTGCGGCGGCGGCCAGACGCCGGCGAACGAGGAGGGCGCGCTGCACGAGCGGCTCATCGACCTGCTCCGCCGGTACAACGTGAACGACTACGCCGCCAGCGTGAAGGTCTACGCGCTCAAGCCGTAACAGCGCAAGCCTTGGCGCCGTCAGCCCGCGGAACCAGCCGCTGCGGTGCACCGCCACCGCGCAGCGGTTCTGGCGCTCCGCTACCATCACTGCTGATGATCGAGATCCCCCCGCACATCCGCGGCCTGGTGTTCGACTGTGACGGCACCATCGCCGACACCATGCCCGCGCACTACCAAGCGTGGGTGCAGGCGCTGGGCGAATACGACATCGAGTTCCCCGAGGCGATGTTCTACGAGATGGGCGGCATCCCCACGCCGAAGATCATCGAGATCCTCAACGAGCGGCACGGCCACTCGATGCCGGTGATGGAGACGGCCCACCTCAAGGAAGGGCTGTTCGAGAAGCTCATCCCGGAGGTGATGCCGGTCGAGCCGGTCGTCAACGTGATCCGCGCGTACGACGGAAAGCTGCCGATGGCGGTTGCCACCGGCGGGATGCGGCACATCTGCCACAAGACGCTGGCGACGCTGGGCCTGCTGGGGAAATTCCAGGCGATCGTCACCGCCGAGGACGTGCAGCACGGCAAGCCGGCGCCCGATGTTTTCATCGAGGCCGCCCGCCGGCTTGGCGTCGAGCCGGCGCTCTGCATGGCGTTCGAGGACGCCACCCTCGGCGTGCAGTCGGCCACCGCGGCGGGGATGATCGTCCTCGACGTGCGCACGCTGCCGCGGACCGCGTGAGGTTGCATCCATCCGCGTCGCGGCCTCCACGTCAGCGTCGAGCGCCTTGAACACCGGCGCAGTGAAAAAGGGGCGGACACGAGGTCCGCCCCTGCAAGGATCTCTTATCTCCTGTCACCAGAGCGAGCAGCGGTGACATTGCCCCTTACAGGAGCAACTGGAACTGCGTGCGCAGGACGAACTGCGCCTCCTCGCCAGCCAGCACGCCCAGGCCCGTCTGGTCCGACGGCGCGCCGTCGGGGAGGAAGACGACGTCCACGCTGAGCTTCGCCCGGTGGCCGGCGGCGCCATTGTCGCCAAGGTAGTAGTTCACGCCGGCGGTGAACTCGTTGTACGTGTCCTGCCCGTCGGCGGCGTCATCGATCGAGACGATGTCGTAGCGCGCGAACGGCTCCCAGCGCTGGTTGATGGCGTAGCCGACCTGGCCGAGCGCGCCCCAGCTAAAGTTGTCGTCCTCGTCGTCGCGAAGCTGCGCGCCGTGCAGGGCGCCGTAGAGGCTCCAGCCGGTCGGCGTCTTGTACTGCGCGTCGACTGTGGTCAGGATCTGGTCGCCGCCGCCCTCCTGCGTCCAGTCGGCGCCTGCGCCGATGACGAACAGATCCTGCTTCGTCTGTCGGGCGGTGAAGTCCTTGTAGTCCGCCCACTTCCCGGCCAGCTTCCACTCGGCGCGACCGCCGAAGCCGAAGTCGCCGGTGTCGGTATCGCGCCAGTTGGTGTTCTTGCTGTTGGCGCCGTCGTGGAAGGCCACCTCCACCCGCGCCGGCGTGCGGTCGTTGCCGCCGTAGATCACGCTGATCCCCTGCACGCGGTCGGTCAGGCTCCCGCCGAGCAGCGCGTCTGCCAGCGAGCGCTCCACCGCGAGCTGCTGGAAGCCGCTCACGTCCTTCTCGTGGAAGACCGACTCCTTGAACTGCCCGATGCGCACGGCCCAGTTGTCGGCGAACTGGTACTGCCCCCACGCGTCCAGCAGCGACAGCCCGCCGGTGGTGCGGCTGGTGTCCCACTGGAACAGGTAGGTCAGCTTCGGCGTGAACAGGTTGCCGTCGAAGCGGAAGCGCAGGCGGCGGACCTCGAAGCCGTTCTCGATCGAGTCCTCGCCCTCGGCGTCGTCTCCGGTGTTGACGTTGGTGATGTTGCGGAACTGGAACTGCACGCCCGGGCGGAGGACGAAGTTCCCGTCGCTGCTGCGGATGAAGAACCCCTTGTCATGGCCGGCCTGCACGTCGCCAGTGGTCTGGAGCAGCTTGCTGCGCTGCTCGGCGTCGCGGACGAGCTGGTCGACCGTTCGGGCGACGTCGGCGCTGTCCGCCTTTCGCTCCACCGCGTCAAGCCGCGCCTGGAGCTGACCGAGCTGCCGGCGGAGGTCGTCGTAGGACGGCTCATCCGCCGGCGCGGGCGAGGCCGGCGACGCCGCGGGAGC
>DASQDR010000121.1:0-17936 GCA_035634055.1 Tepidisphaeraceae bacterium
GTCCGACGGCGGCGCGCCCGGCTCGGTGCCGCCTTGGTCCTGCACGTAAGGCATGCGGTCGCCACGGCGCGGCCCGCGCGGGCCGGCGCCATCGCGCCCGCCGCCGCCGCGATCCCCGTCACCGCGGTCTCCGTCGCCGCGCTGCCGCTGGCGGGTGGCGTCGCCGCCCCGGGCCGCGCTCCGTTGCGCGTCGCTTTCGCCGCCGCGGTCCTGGCCGCGAGCGCCCGGGTTCACCGGCACGCCTTCCTCCAGCGCCCGCCGGGTCGTCGGCGGGGCGGCGCCGCGCTGCATCCCCTGCATGTGCTCGTCGAACGCGCCCGGCTCCACCGCGTGCGGCGTGAGCTTGGTCCCCTTCATCTCGTCGTCGGTCATCGGCGTGAGCGACTCGGGGGCCGACGCCACGTGAGGCGTCAGGAAGATCAGCAGCTCCGTCTTGGACTTGGTCAACTGGCTGCGCTGGAACAGTAACCCCAGCCACGGGATGTCGCCCAGCAGCGGGATCTTGCGCACCGTCGAGGTCCGGCGGTCTTCCATCAACCCGCCGATCACGATCGTCCGGCCGTCCATGATGCCGACGCGGCTCAGGGCCGACCGCTTGGCGAAGATCGGCGCGCTGGTCCCGGGGCCGGTGGCGACGCTCTGGCCGGTGAGCGACGAAATCTCCGGGTTCACGTCGAGGATGACCAGCCCGTCGGGGTTAATGTGCGGCGTGACGTTGAGGATGATGCCGATGTCCTCGTATTCCACCGAATTGATCGTCTGCCCGGTGTCGGTCGTGCGGGTGTTGGTCGGGATCGGCACCGATTGGCCGACGATGATGCTGGCGAGCTGGTTGTCGCTGGCCAGGATGTAGGGGCGGGAGAGGACGTCCAGCTTGCCGACGGTCTCCAGCGCGCGGATGGTGGCGTTGAAGTCGGTCTCAAGGATCTGCACGAAGCCACCGCCGGCGTTCGCCTGCGCGGCGTCGAGGCCGAACTGGGTCAGCCCCTGCTGCCCGTTGCCGCCGGCGCGAAGGTTCAGCCCTGCCAGCGAGACGCCGATGTCGTTCTCGTTGGAGTGGGTGACCTCGGCCACCAGCACCTTGATGAGCACCTGGGGGACGGCGCGGTCGAGCTCACCGAGGATGGCCTTGACGCCCTCGTAGTTCTTGGGATTGGTGCGGACGAGCAGGGAGTTGGTGTCGAAGTCGGCGATGACGCTGACCTGCCCGGCGAGGGACTGCGCGGTCTGCGCGGCGCCCTGGGAGAGGCCGCCGCCCCCGAATCCGCCGCCGCCGAACCCGCCCCCACCGAAGCCGCCTCCGCCGGTGCGCTGCTGGAATCCGCCGAAGCCGCCGGTGCCGCCGCCGCCGCCAAAGGATGATCCGAGCCCGCCGGTTCCGCCGCGGCCGCCGCCGCCGCCGCCGCCGCGGCTGTTGTTGTTGCTGCTGGTGCCGATCCCGCCGAAGCCGCGGCTCTGGTTCTGCGACGAAACCGCGCGCCCCGGCGCCGACGCGCCGGGCTGGGCGTTGAACAGGTAGTTGACCACGTCCTGCACGTTCTGGGCGGTGGCGTTCTTCAGGTGGTAGATGAAGACGCTCTGCTCCGACGCGGGGTTGGCGTCGAGTTCCTTGACGACCTTCTCGATGACGTCGAGGGTGTCGGGCGGGCCGGTGACGACGACGGTGTTGGTGCGGTCGTCGCTGGAGGCCTGCACGCGGATGGCGGCGCGTCCGTTCTGCTGGTTCTGGTCGTTGCCGCCGCCGCGCCCGCCGCGGTCCCCGCCGCCGCCGCCGCCCCCGCCGCCGAAGCCGCCTCCCCCGCCGAAGCGACCGAAGAACCCGCCGAAGCCGCCTTGCTGCTGCTGGTTCTGCTGTTGGCGCTGCTGCCCGAACAAATCGTTGATCAGCCGCGCCGCGCCGCTGGCGCTGGCGTACTGGAGCTGGAACACCTTCACCGCCGCCGCGTCGGTCAGGTTGGAATCGAGCGCGCTGACGATCTCCACCACGCGGCGGATGTTGGCGGCGGTGTCGGTCACCACCAGGGCGTTGCTCGAGGCGTTGGCGGTGAAGTCGGCCTCCGGGTTGATCAGCGGCTGGAGGTCGTTCTTGAGCTGCATCGCGTCGGCCGAGCGCAGCGGGATCACCTGCGTGATCAGCTCGTCGGTCGGCTCGATCTTGGCCGGGTCCGAGCCGCTGCGGACGGGGATGTTGGCGCGCTTGGCGCGGTCGCGCGGGACGATCTTGAGGATCCGCCCCTGCTGGATCGCCGCGTAGCCGGGCGGCGCGTTCTTCAGCACCGTGTTGAGCAGCGAGATGGCGTCGGACGGCGTGATGGGCTGGCGGCTGACGAGCGTGACGCGGCCGACCGGCTGCACTTCCTTGACGATGATGAACCCCGCGACGGCCGACAGCTCGTCGAGCACCGAGTCGATCGAGGCGTCCTTGAAGTTGACCATCAGCCGTCCGCCCGGCTGGGTGGTGACGTGGCCGGTGTTGTTGGTGGAGGGCCGCCCGTTGCCGCCGGGGCGGGTGGACGCCGCCGCGCCGCCCGCGCCGTCGGTCGCCGGTGCCGTGGCGGGAGCGGCGGCGGGAGCCGTGGCGGGAGCGGCGGCGGCGGGGGTTGCTCCGGGTTGCTGTTGCGCCAGCGCCGGCGCGGCCGTGAGGTTGAGCAGGGTCACGACGGCGACGAAGCGGCGGGTGATAAGGTGCATGTCTTTCCTTCTGCGGACTCGATCCCGTAACTCGCGTTGCCTGCGACGTCCCACCGCCAGGCGTGCGCCGCGCCTCTCGGCAGCACGGGCGCCGCCGCTTCCGCCGCCGATGACGGCGACGGACGCCGCGATGACCGCCGCGACGCCGCGGCCGCGGCCGCGTGGGGACACGCTGAATGGCCTCCCGGCAGAGCGCCCCGCGCGCCCCGACGGGCGGGCGGGCGGTCATCGTCCGGCGGCCGCGCGATAGCGGTGTCTCGTCGCGTAAGCCCGCTACTTCTTCTGCATCTCCGCCGCCCGGCGGAGCTTCATCTTCTGCTCGATGGTCAGGTTCGGATCGTTGGGGTTCAGCCCGTCGATGCCGCTCGGCATGGTGCTCGCCGTCGCGGCCAACGCCAGGCCGCCGCCGCTGTCGCTGCTCATGGCCGGCGACGGGCGGCCGGTCAGGTCGTCGCCGACGGTGATCCACGTCAGTTGCCCGGCGGGATTCTGATACTGCATGGCGTCGATCTCGATGGCGGACACGCGCCCGCGCGCCAGGGCGTCGCCGACCGACACCTTCACCACCGTCCCGCGCTCCAGGTCCTCGAGGTACGCGCGGAGCCCGTCCAGTTCGACGGCCACGCCGGTCAGCACCAGCGCGCGCTCGCCGGTGGGGCGGCCCTGGGTGGGCTGGCTGGTCGCGCCGCCACCGGCGCCCCCTCGAGCGGCGGCGGCAGCGGCGCGGCGATCGCGGAGGAAGATGTTGCGCTCAGCGATGATGCCGTAACGATCGTTGTAGGAGACGCGCTGGCCGCGGGGGTTGTTCTGCGGGGGCGCACTGCTCTGCGCCGGTCCGGTGGAGGGGATGCGCGCTGCCGCGGGGAGCGCTTCGCCCGCAGGTGCGGTGGACGCGACGGGCGCGGGCGCGGCATGGGTCGCCGGCGCGGGCGCGCTGGCCGGGCCGGTCGCCGGACCCGCCGCGGAGGGCGCACCCGCGGGCGCCGCGGGCGCGGTCGCCGGCGACGTGGTCGGTTGACCGACGGTTGCCGCCAGGGCGAGCAGCGCGATACCGCAAGCGGCGGCGCGGGTCAGCAGCGAGGGGACGGTGGCGCGGGGTCGCGGGGGGGTCATCGGTAGACCTCCGCGTAACTTGATCGCGGCGCCGATGCCGTGCGCGCGTTGGCGTTGCCGCCGTTGTTGTTCTTGTCCTTGTCGGCGTCGGGCGCGAAGTAAATCGTGGAGACGCCGACCGACAGGTTCAGGTCGTCGGTGCCGTCCTTCTTGCTGTTGGCGGAGAAGTCGGTAATCCGCACCGGCACCGTGGCGTTCTGCATGCGGTAGAGGAACCGCGCCGCCTGCGGCAGGGTGCCGCCGCCGGTCACGCGGTAGGTGATCTTGACGAAGTCCCCTTCCTTCTCGGTGCGCTCGCGCTTCTGCGATGACAGGTTGATGCCCGCCTCCTGCGCCCACTCGCGCACGCCGTTGAGGATCTGGCTCTCGGCGTCGGAGTCGTCTCGGAGCAGGCTGCCGCGGTCCATGGTGGTCCAGACGTCGCGCGCGCGCCGCCCGGTCTCGCGCAGGCCGGTGGTGCGATCCAGCTCCTGACGGGCGAGCTTGATGCGGCCGTCGAGTTCTGCCTGGCGCTCCATCAGCGGGGTGACGAAGAACCGGTCGACGACCAGGATCGCCAGCACCGTGCCGGTGATGATGCCGATGTAACGTTCTCGCTTGCTCATCACCATGGCGGTCATTCCACGTCGTTGAACACGAAGCTGATGGTGAAGGACCACTCGCCCGAGCGGGTGTCCGCCTGGCGGAGGTCCGGGGCCTTCACCTCGCTGAAGCGCGGGCTCTTCTGGAGCCGCCCGAGCAGCGCCAGAACGATCCTCTGGTCGGCGGCCCGCCCGGTGAGGGTGCCGCGGCGGTTCTCGCGGAAGGTCAGCCCGGTCGCCCAGAGCGGCTCGTCGTCGCGGAACGATTGCGCGACCTCGCGCAAACAGTCGAGCACCGGCGGGCGGGTGTCGAAGAACCCTCGGCCGTAGGTCAGGCGGTCGATCGCGCCCTTGGACGACGCCACCGCCGGCTTCAGCTCGGCGAGCTGCGCGTTGAGCGCGTCCAGGTCCGACTGCTTCTGGCTGACCAGCACGTACATCGAGACGATGAACAGCAGCACGGCGGCGGCGAGGATGCCGCCCCAGATGGCGGTTCGGCCGATGCGCTGCACGCGCGGCGGGGTGAGCCGCGAGTGCATGAAGTCCAGGGGCATCAGCTCCGGCCGGGCGCCCGTTAGCGCCAGCGCCATCGCCGGCGCGAAGCGCCCGGGGCCGCGGGAGTCCGCGGCGTCGAGGTCCGCCGGCGCCACCAGCGCCGACGAGATCCCCAGCGCGTCGCCCGACCCACCCGACTTCACCGGCACGCCCAGCCGATCCGAGAGTTCGCTGACCTGTTGCGGCTCGAGGCCGATGCCGTCGAGCAGCAGGATCGAGCGGCTGGCGACCGAGCCGTTGCTCGGCGCCATCGCGACCATGCGGCGAAGGTCCGACCCGAGCGGCGTGGCTGGCGGGAGCCCGTTGCCGTTGGTGGCGAGCGGGACGTGGCGGAGCATGCGCGGCGCGCCGGCGGCGCGCCAGACGAGCTCTCCGCCGCCCTGCACCAGCGCCAGCACGCCCCCGTCCCCGCCGCGCGACGACGCCGCCGAAGCCAGCGCCAGTCCGGTGGAGGTGACGGCGACCACGTTCATGCCCGCCGCCTCGAGCAGGCGCTCGACGTTTTCCAGTCGCTGCCGCAGCATCCCGACGAGCAGGACGCGCGCGACGGCGGAGGATTCGGTCTTGCCGGCGAAGTCGAAGACGACCTCCCCGTGCTCCGCCACCGCCAGCCGCTCCGCCTGGAGCCGCAGCGCGGCGCGGGCCTGCTCTTCGTCGGCGGGGGGGACCTCTTTCTCGACGGCGATCAGCCAGCGCGCCGGCACGCCGGCGACGGCGCGCGTGGTGGAAAACCGCTTTTGCCGCAGGAACGCCGCCAGCGCCTGCCCGGCGGCGTCGGGCGTGTCGAGCGACAGCTCGGGCGGAAAGGTGAACGTCGCGGTGCGGCGCACGGCGTGGCGGCCGCTGCCGGTCCCCGCGATCTCGGCGCAGCTCACCCCGCGGTCGGATACCGCCACGCCGAGGAAGCTGGATGCCCGGCCTATGTTCATCTCAGACCGCCTCCGCTGCTCGACGAGCCGACACCGCGACTGCTGCCACCACCCATGCCCATACCGTTGCCCGCGCCGGTGAAATTATTCCCCGCCCCCTGCCCGGCGCGAATTGAGGCAAGAACCTGTCGATCCATCGGCCAGCCGCGGTCGGTGAGGTCGCGGCGGTAGATGATCTGCGGCGTGCCGCTACGGGCGTCGATGACGATCCGTACACGCTTGAACATCCGCCCGTTGCCGCTGACCCCCAGGATATCCGCCGACCACTGGAACGAGCGCGTCGTCACCTGGTTTCCGATCTCCTCCGACTTTTCCCCCAGCGCATCGAGCACCCAGCCGACGGCGGTCGATTGCGGGTCGATGTTGGTGCGGGCGGCGATCAGCTTGTCCACGTCGGCGGCGTCCAGCCCGCGCAGGCACATCAGGGCGGCGCGCGGGGCGGTGTTGATGTTGATCCGTCCCTGGAGGGTGTTGCCCCCCCGGGACGTGAGGAAGTCGGCGACCTTGTCCAGCTCGGCAGAGGTCATGTTGCACAGCCGCGCCATCACGAAGATGTCGTCGGGCCGCTCGCGGCCGAGGCGGTCGACGATCTGGTTCCCGCGGCTGCCGCCCAGCTCGCGGTTGAGCAGGTCGCGGAGCTGCTGCCGGGCGGTGGCGTCGCGGTTCTGGATGTTCAGCCGCGGCTGCCCGTCCACGGTGGTGTTGGGCTCGACGCTGAGCACGGTGAGCAGGTCGTACATGCCGCGGGCGACCTGCGGGTCGGTGGTGAGGCTTCCGCCGCCCATCACCGTGGCGTTGGCCGAGCCCGCCGAGCCCAGCCCGCCGCCGAAGCCGAGCTGTCCCGACCGCGTCCCCAGCGGCGGGGCGGTGCCGTCGCCGTAAAGGTACTGGCGGGTGGCGCCGCTGACCATGAGCAGTTCTTCGACGGTCTCGAACGGCCCGCCCTTGACGTAGCTGCCGCTGCCGACGCCGCCGCCCCCGGCCGCGTCGGCGGTCCGCCACTCCACGATCGCCGACGCCAGCTCGTCGGTCATGTTCGGCAGCGCCATCAGCTCTTCGAAGCCGGTGGTGTTGAGGTTGATCTTGGCCGACTCGGCGACCAGCCCGAAGGCGGGCAGCGCCGCGTCGTCGTAGTCCGGTCGCATGACCCAGAAGTAGCCGTCGCCGACCGGCACGGCCGAGAACTGGTCTTCGGCCAGGTCCACCACGTCCTGCCCCTCGGTGGTGAGCACGCCCAGGACGTACTGCTCGCCCGCGCGGACGATGGCATCCGCCTGCACCGCCGCCACCTGGTTGCCGGCGGCCATCAGCTCCACGCGCATCGACCGGCACAGCGCCAGCACCATTCCGGCCAGCGCGAAGCAGACGATCATCGTGACGATCAGCGCGGTGCCGCGGCGGGGAAGCTGGATCGGGGTTCGGGTTTCGGGTTTCAGGTTTCGGGTCGAGGTGAAGGCGCCGGCACGGGTGGGCGGGATGGCGCTGCCCGAGCGCGATCCGGCGGCGCGGCCGCACGCGGCTTCACCCGCAACCCGACACCCGAAACTTGAAACCCGCCTCATCACAACCCTCCGATCGTCGCGCTGTCCGACAGCTTTCCGCACGAGAGGGTAATGATGCGCTGCGCCCGCCGCGGCGAGACGGCCGAGGCGTCCTGCGCCAGGGGGTCGTTCAGCTCCAGCGTGACCATGACCGCCAGCGGCAGCACGTCGCCCAGCGCGGTCGAGTCCCACTCTTCCTGCCAGGTCGTGCCGTCGAAGTAGCGCAGCGAGAACGATCGCACGTCGCGCACCAGCACCTCTTCCTCCGGCTGCTGCTCGGTGGTGGAGATCAAATCGCGCGTGACGCGACGGACCAGGGCCGGCGGGTTGACGTCGGTGCGGATCGCCAGCTCGACGCGGCGGATCCCCTCGGCCAGCGGGTCGTCGTCGGCGGCCTGCTCGTCGCGGCCCAGGGTGTAGAACTGCACGGTGTCGGCGTCGCCGCCGTTGGGGCCGGACTGGTGCGTCGCCATGAACGGGCCCTTGAGCAGCCCGGTGGGGGGCTGGGCGTTCTCGATGTCCAGGCGCAGGATATCGGAGGCGATCGCCGCCGACCGCGTCGGCTCCACCGCCGCGTGCGCGGTGCGCCGCGCCTGGATGGCGATGCGCATCGCGGTGTAGAGCGACAGCGAGAGCATCGCGATCATCCCCATCGCGAGGATCAGCTCCAGCAACGTGAAGCCGCCATCGCGGCGACGGGCGGCGGGGCGGGCGCGGCGAGCGATGCCGGCGCGTCTCGCGCTGCGCGCGACGCGATCACCGCGAAAAGCCCAACAACCGCAGAAGGCGCCAGCGGTACCGTCGCGGGCGGGGCCGCGGGCTTCGACGGGGATGTCGGCCGCGCCGCCCGCGGGGCGTTGCGGCGAGCGAGCATTGCAAAGTTGAGAGGCGCTCATTGCGTGCCTCCCGTCGCGCCGGTGCCGGTGCCGGTGCCGCCGGTGCCGCCGGTGGTGGTGGTCATGGTGCCGAGCGGGACGTAGAGGGTGGAGACGTCGACCGTTCGCTGCCCGTCGCGCTCCGGCCAGGCGACGCGCACGTCGAGCTGCGTCAGGCCGTAGTCTCGCTGCGTGCTGGTGGCGGTCCAGGTGTAGTCCGGGTGCTCGGGGGCGAAGTCGCCGGTGGCGTTGAGGCTGCCGGTGGCGCTGGTGGTGGTCAGCTCGTTGAGCTTCGTCTGCGCCAGCGCCGCCGCCTCGGTGGTGTGCTTGGCGACCGACGCCGCCGCCAGCGCCAGCGACAGCCCGCGCATGGCGACCGGCAGGACGATCCCCATGAGGACGAGCGTCGCCAGGACCTCGACGAGCGTGAAACCGCGGCGCGCGCCGCCCGGGCGTCGCGAGGATCGTGAACGGACGGCGCGGTGCCCGCGGCGCCGACGGGGCGAAAGCGCCAGCGGGAGGCGGCGTCCCACAGCACGCGTGCGGTGATCGCACATCTGCACGCGCTCGCGCGCTTGCTCGGGCGCGTCCCCGCCCGCTGGCGGAGCGACGTCGCTCGCGATGTGCGGCGCGGGCGTCATCGCGTGGGCTCCTGCAAGCTTCCCAGGGCGAAGCCCTCGGCGGGCGTGGCGCAACTGATGTCCAGCACGTTGCCCTGCTCGTTGCTGATGCGCACCTGCGCCGGCTGGGTCCGGCCGGTGGGGAAGAAGTCGCACGCGGGCAGCGCCTGCGGTGACGCCTGCGCGTCCTGCAACTGGATGCGGAACCCCTCGGGCAGCGTGAAGCGCCGGCCGAAGTTGCTCCCGAGGTCGACGAAGTTCTGCCCGTCCTGCATCGTCAGCCAGTAGGTGTTGGAGGCGGGATCGACGTTCAGCCGGTAGACGCGCGCGTCCGCCACCGCCTGCGACCGCGCGTGCCGGGTGACGGCCAGGAACTGGTCCCCCGCGTCGCGCAGCTTGCCGCCCCGGCTCCACCCCGACAGCGACGGCGCCGCCATCGCCATCGCCACGCCGATCAGCACCATCACGAGCACGAGCTCGAGAAGCGTAAAGCCGGCGGGATGAGAACGACGGCGGTGCATGGGCGTCACTGGCAACTGGCCACTAACAACTAACAACTGGCAACTGGCCACTCCCTCTCCTACTTCTGCGTCCAATTATCCACGTCGTCGCCGCCCTCGCGGCCGTCGGCGCCCATGGAGAACAGGTCGTAGCCGTTGGTGTTGTGCGCGCCGGGGTAGCGGTAGACGTAGGGGTTGCCCCACGGGTCGTTGGGGACGCCCTTCTTGATGTACGGGCCGTGCCAGTTGCGCACGTTGCCGGGCATCTCGAGCAGCGCCTTGAGCCCCTCGTCGCCGCTGGGGAAGCGGCCGGTGTCGACCTGGAAGGCGTCGAGCGCGGTCTCAAGGTTGGAGATGTCGGTGTTCGCCGCCGTCTCGCGCGCCTGCTGCCCGCGGCTGGTGAACTTCGGCACCACCACCGCCGCCAGCACCGCCAGGATCACCAGCACCAGCAGCAGCTCGATCAGGGTGAAGCCCGCGCGGGCGACGCTTCGGTTTCGCTTTGGCATAGTCATGTTCGTGGGTTCCGGTGAAGGGTCAGGGGAGGACACAGCGGGTCACTTGATGAGGTCCTGCAGGGTGAACACCGGCAGCAGCATGCCGACGACGATGGTGCCGACGCAGCCGGCCATGATGACCAGCAGCAGCGGCTCGGCCAGCGCGACCAGCATGCGCAGGTTGCGATCGAGCTCGCCCTCGTAGGAGATCGACAGGCGGACCAGCTCCTTGTCCAGGCGGCCGGTCTCCTCGGCGACCGAGATCATCTCGATCACGCTGGCGGGGAAGAGCACGCGGTTGTCGGCCAGGCTGCGGCTCAGCGGCGAGCCGCGCTGCACTTCCTCGATCGCGTGCTGCACGGTGTCGGCCAGCGTCTGGTTGCCCAGGGCTTCCTTCGCGACGCGCAGCGACGCCACCAGCGGCACGCCCGCGCCCACCAGCGTCCCGAGCATCCGGCAGAACCGCACCAGCGCGAACCGCGCTGCCACGGTGCCGACGGCGGGCGTTTTGAGCATCGCGCGCTCGGCGAAGCGCCGGCCGGACTCGTTCTGCATCGCGCGGTGACCGAAGAAGATCGCCGCCCCCAGCGCGATCGCCGCCAGCCAGCCGTAGCTCTTGAGCCACTCGCTGGCCATCACGATCATCTGCGTGAGCCACGGGAGCTTGCTGCCGAACTCCTCGAAAATGCCGCTCATCTTGGGCATGAACCAGGTGAGCAGGAAGACGACCACGGCGGTGCCGAAGCACGACAGCACGATGGGGTAGACCAGGGCCGCCTTGACCTTGCCCTTGAGGTCCGCCTCGCGGGTGCGGAAGTCGGCGATCTGCTGGAGCACGATGGGCAGGAAGCCGCCCGCTTCGCCGGCGCGGACCATGGCGACGTAGACGGTGCTGAAGGTCTTGGGGAACTTCGCCAGCGCCTCGGCCAGCGAGGTGCCGCCGACGACGTCGTCGTGGACCTTGGACCAGACGTTGCGCGCCGCCGGGTGCGACGCCTCGCGGCGGAGCAGGTGCAGCGCGCGCGACAGCGACAGCCCGGCCGCCAGCAGGTTCGCCAGCTCGCGGGTGAAGTCCTCGACCGCCCGCTGCGGCACGCGCGTGGACGGGGGCTTCTTGGACTCGCGCGCCGCGCCGGCGGCGCGCTGCTCCTCGATCGAGACCGGCGACAGGCCGCGCCCCAGGACCTGGTCCATGGCGGCGGCGCGGGTGTCGGCGGGAACGGTCCCGCTGAGCCTTCGGCCCTGCCGGTCGAGCGCGGTGTAGGTGAAGACGGCCATCGCTACTGGACCTCCGCTGCCGCCGCTGCCGCCGCCGCCGCCGCCGCGCTAGCCGCCTGCGTCGCGCCGCGTTCCTCGGCCGCGGCGGTGAACGCCCGCGCGCCCGCCTCCTCGTCCTTGGTGTTCCACATGACTTCCTCGATCGTCGTCCGCCCGTCGGCGACGATCCGCCAGCCGTCCTCGCGCAGGCTCTTCATTCCCTGCTTGACCGCCACCTTGCGGATCTCGTGCGACGGCGCGCTGTGCAGGACGAGCCCGCGCACCTCGTCGGTCACCGCCAGCACCTCGAAGATTCCCTGTCGCCCGCGGTAGCCCGTCCCCTGGCAGTTGCGGCAGCCCGCGCCGCGGTAGAGGACCGGCGGGACCAGGTCGCCGAACTCGTCGCGCGCCTTCTGCCAGTCGTCGCGCGGCACCTCTTCCTTGCACTTGGTGCAGATCACGCGGACCAGCCGCTGGGCGACGATCACCTCGACCGACGACGCGACCAGGTAAGGCTCGATCCCCATCTCCACCAGTCGCGTCGCCGCGCCGGGCGCGTCGTTGGTGTGCAGCGTGGAGAAGACCAGGTGACCGGTGAGCGACGCCTGCACGGCGATCTCGGCCGTCTCGCGGTCGCGAATCTCGCCCACCAGCACCACGTCCGGGTCGTGCCGCAGAATCGCGCGCAGCCCGCTGGCGAAGGTCAGCCCGCTCTTGGCGTTCACCTGGATCTGGTTGACCCCCTTGAGCTGGTACTCAACCGGGTCCTCCACCGTGATGATCTTCCGCTGCACGTCGTTGATCTTCGACAGCGCGGCGTAGAGCGTGGTGGTCTTGCCGCTGCCGGTCGGGCCGGTCACCAGCACGATGCCGTGCGGCATGTCCAGGATCTTGTCGAAGTAAGACTGGTCGCGCGGCGCCATGCCGATGTGGCCCGTGCCCATCATCGCGTCGCCGCGATCGAGGATGCGCAGCACCACCGCCTCGCCGTGGATCATGGGGATGATCGACACGCGCACGTCGATCTCGCGCCCGCCGATCTTGATCTTGATGCGCCCGTCCTGCGGCAGCCGCTTCTCGGCGATGTCCAGGTGCGAGAGGATCTTGATGCGGCTGACCATGGCGGCGTGGAAGCGGCGGATTGACCCCGGCACGTTGGCCGCCACCAGCACGCCGTCGATGCGGTAGCGCAGGCGCAACTGGTCCTCGAACGGCTCGATGTGCACGTCGGTCGCGCGGCTGTCGATCGCCTCGGTGAGGATCTGGTTGACGAAGCGGATGATCGACGCGTCCTGCGCCGCGTCGGCCAGGTCCAGGTCCTCGTCCTCCCTGGCGTCGATGACCTCGACGTTCCCGTCGGCGTTGAGGGTCTGGAGCGTGTCGGCGCCGACGCCGAGCAGCTTCTTCAGCGCCCGGTCGATCTCTGCCGCCGGCGCCAGCGCGGGCATGAAGTCGCGCCCGGCGCTGGCCATGCGCAGCTCGTCGAGGGCGGCGTGATCGGTCAATCGGCTGGTGAGGACCACCGTCACCCCGTCGCGCTCCTCCAGCGGCAGCACGCGGTGGCGCAGCAGCAGCCGCGCGGGAAAGGTGGCCAGGAATTCCTTGGCCGGCGGCTGCTTCTCCAGCCGCTCGGCGTCGACGTACGGCACCTCGAACTGCTCGGCCAGGAAGCGCAGGACCGCCTCCTCCGCCAGCCCGTCCGCCGCCAGGACCGCGTCCTCCAGCGAACGACCTTCCGACAGCAGCGCTTCCGCCCGCGAGGCCGCCGCCTCGTCGAGCAGCCCGCTGTCCCGCATGCTGGTGATGACTCGGTCCACGTCGCTACTCCGTCTGCTGGAACGCCCCTCCCGTAGTACGCCCGGAAGCGACAATCCGCCCGCCCGCAAATTGAAAACTGACCGTTGTCAATTCTCAATTCTCAATTTCCCTTGGCTCCGCACGCGCCTCGCCCGAGCCCGCCGGTGAGGCGGCGTCGGCAGCGCGGGGGGAGCAAATAAGCGGACCCCTCTCCCGCGGCCGCGCCCGCTGGGGGCGCGGCGCGCGGGAGAGGGCGTCACGCTGCTCGCCGCCCCTAGTCGAGCATGCCGCGCGAGACGAGGAACGCCTCCTGGCGGGCGCTCAGCACGTCCTTCAGCTCCTTCTGGGCCGTCTCCAGGGTGGTGCGGGCCGCCTTGCGCGCCTCGCGGAGCGCGGTCAGCTTGGCGGTGACCGTCTCGGCCGGGGCGTTCTTGTCCTCCAGGGTCTTGCGGAGGTCGTCCGAAGCGCGCTGGACGGCGCTCTGGTTCTGGCTGTCGCCGCCGCCCCCGCCACCGCCGCCCCCGCCACCACCACGGCCGCCGCGGCCGAAGCCGCCGCCCATGGTGTCGCGGCGCGCCTCGAGGACCTTCTCGAGCTTGGGCTGGATGACCTTCATCTCGTCATCGCTGGCGCCCATCTGCTCCTTCATCTCCTCGATCATGCGCTGGCGGAACTGGGCGCGGTCGCCACCGCCGCCGCCACCACGGTTCTCACCACCGCCGCCACCACCACCTTGGCCCTGACCCTGGCCTTGGCCCTGGCGGTTGTTGTCGTTGCCGCGCGGCTGTTCCTGCGCCAACACGGGCGTGGCCAGGGCAGCGGCGATAAAGGCCGGAAGAATCACTCGGCGAAACATGCGTGTGCTCCTTTCGTGAGCAGTGACTGGAAGAAAACGATCGTCCGATGTCGGTTGCCGACCCGCCCGCTCCGGCGGGGGACCGGCCACTCGCGTTCGATGGCGCGTCTTTGCGCGCGTCTTGTGTCGTCAGGTCGCCTTGTCCGCGTCCGGTCCGGCCGGTTGCGTCGGCGGGCCGCTGCGGCGTTCACCGAGATCGTGATTTCGGTCTCGGTCCGACCCGCCGCGATCCCGATCCGGGCCGCCGGGCCCGCCGGGCCCGCGGAACTGGTGCTTGCTCAGCAGCTCCTCGTACTTCGCGCGCTGCTCGGGCGTCAGCAGCTCCTTGGTCAGCGCGACGGCCTTGTCGAAGTTGCCGCGCGTCTCCTTTTCCATTGCCTGCTGCTGGTCCTGGTAGTTCTTCAGCACCTGGTCGTAGCGCGGCTTGTCGGCCGGCGGGACCAGGTTGGCGATCGCCTCGTCGCGCTCCTTGCGGAGCTGGCGGCGGCGGTCGTCCATCTCGCTGCGCCCGCGGCGGGCGGTCTCGGACCAGATCTTCTCCATGGCCTGCGCCTGCTCGGGCGTGAGGTTGAGTTCCGAGACGAGCCACGGCGTGCCGCCGCGATGCCCGCCCCGCGACCCGCCGCCGCCACCGCCGCCGCCGTTGCCGTGCCCGCGCGCCGGCTGCGTCGTTGACGAAGCCCCGCCCTCACCGTGGCGAGCCCGGGTCATCCCGACGGTCAGCCCGGCCGCGAACGCGACGAAGAAGCCGATGGTGACTACGAGCTTCGTCATGGTCATCCCTCTCGCGCCGCAACCCTGACCCGCAACTCCCGTTCCCGCGCCTCCGCTCACCACTGGCAACCAACAACTGGCAACTAACAACTCACAACTGGCAACTCTGCTCACCGCGCCGACAAATCGCTCGCGATCCACTGCGCCGCGATGACCACGTCCGGCACGTCCTCGCCGGCGTCGGCCGGGGGCATCAGCGCCGACGTTTGCCACGCGCTCGCCGCCGACGCCTGGGCGTTGCCGTCGCCGCTGCTGGCGCCGACGGTGGGCCAGTAGAGCATCGACCCGACCAGCACCGCCGCCGCCACGCCGGTCAGCCACGCGCTGATGCGCATCACGCCGCGGTCGCGCTCGTAGTTCCAGGCGCGGTCCGCCAGCCGCTGGACCGCCCCGGCGGGCGCGGGCGCCAGCGGGGCGGAGCGGACCATCGCCGCCAGCGCCCCAAGGTCTGCCAGCAGCGCGCGGCAGTCGCCGCAGCCGGCGAGGTGCGCCTCGACGCTGGCCACCCGGTCCGGCGACAGCTCGCCGTCGTGGTACGCCTGGATATCGGTGCCCTGTTGGCAGCTCATGGCTCGCCTCTCTCACCGCCGGCGGCTCGTCCGCCGGCCCCTCACCGTTCGACCGTGCTTCGATCCCACGCCCGATCCCCGACGCGGTGCGTGTCCCGATCCGTGTCTCGATCAGGGCCGCGCGTCGCCGCGCGTCACAAGTAGCCCTTGAACCGCTTCCGCAGCTCTTCGCGCGCCCGGTGGAGCCTTGACTCGACCGTTCCGCGTGGCACGCCCAGGGCGGCGGCCATCTGCTCGTAGCTCATCTGTTCCAGCTCGCGGAGCACGATGATCCGCCGGTGCTCCGGCGACAGCTCCGCCAGCATGGTCGCCAGGTCCACCCTGGCATCGGTGCCGCCCGGACCCGACGGCGACGGCGGCGACACCGCCTGACCGTCGCTCAGCTCCGCGTGCGTCCCGCCGCGGCGGGAGCGCGACCGCCGCATCATGCCCGCCTGGTTTGACAGGATCCGCACCAGCCAGGTCCGCAGCGACGACTCCCCGCGGAACGTCCCGCGCAGCGCCCCCAGCAGCGTCTCCTGCACCATGTCCTCGGCGTCGGCGGCGTTGCCGGTCAACGCGTGGGCGACCCCGTACAAGTACGACCCGTGCCGGTCCACCATCGCCGAAAAGGCACCATGGTCACCCCGGCGGATCTGATCAGCCAGTTCGGCGTCGTCTGCGGCCACCGTCTTCGTCTCGCGTCGCTCGCGCGCTTCGGCAGGTCGCGCGACTGTTTGGCGCCGCCGGCGCCGCCTTGGTTTCCCCTACAGTTGCCGGCCCCACGCCGGTTCTTCCGCACGATTTTCACGGGGGGTGGCGCGAGGGCAAATCCGCAGTCGGTCCCAGGACGCTGAGGTTGCAGAATGGGGTGGTGTGGGCGGTTTTTGTTAGGTATGGTGGCTAGTTGGGAGTGGTCAGTGGTTAGTGGTCAGTGGTTGGTTGTGAGTGGGAGGGCGATCGTGCCTGTAACCGCGCCGTGTCATCCCGAAGGGTACTCGTAGCGCAGATGCGAAATCGCTAAAACGAACCCAATTCCGCTGTAATCACTGGCCCGGCATGGGGTTAAGGGGATCGAGCAGGGTGGGCGGGATGGCGTACACGCGCCGGCCGTTCAGCGGTTGGTCGAAGGCGGGGGGCAGGGGCATGGGTTGGTCGGTCACCAGCAGCGGCAGCCCCCCGGCGGCGGCGACGGCGCGGGCGATCCGAGGCCAACTCGCTTGGGTGACCGGGTAGACGCTCCGGTCGGCGTGGAACATGGCCATGATGTGCTCCGACTTCTCACGGATCTCCAGCAGCAGCACGGCGTTAGGCGGCAAATGCGCGCGGACGGCGCTGCCCAGCTCGGCGAAGGCCGGCTGCTGGCGGTTGACCTCGGTGATCGCGTGGGCCGTGCGGACCGTGCGGAAACAAAGCCAAATCGACGCCAGCGATGCCAGCGCGATCAGCGCCTCGGCGAGGCGGCGCGAGTGCCATTTTCGGAAAACGAACCCAATTCCCCCTGCAAAAAGCAGCGCGGCGAGGAGGTGGCGCACGACCCAGAGGTTCTCCAGCAACACGCCGGCGAAGCGCGGCGGGTCGGGGTAGCCCCAGCCGGTGAGGGCGAAGCGCCCCGGGGCGAGGACGCCGACGACGGTCGCCCCCATCCACGCGCCAAGGCACCAGCCGTCGAAGCCGAGCCCGCCCGAATCGCCGCCCTGGCCGCGCCCGCCGGCACCGCCGTGTCCGCCAAGTTCGCCCCGCCGGCCCGGTTCGCCGGCAGCATCCGCGCCGCCCGGCCCGCCGCGTCCGCCCGTCCCGCCGGGTCCCTCGGGAGCAGCCGAACCGCCGGGTCCGCCAGCTTGCGGCTGACCGGCGGCTCGGGGACCGGCGCCTCCGCCGGTCGCGCGGGCGATCAGCTCGCCCAGCAGCAGGAGCATCGCCGGCCAGCCGATGAGGGTCGCCGTCGGGGTCTTGCTGGTGGCCAGGGTGAATGGGACGACCACGCCAAGGGCCCAGGCATAGACCAGGGCCAGGTTCAGGTTCCGCTCCCGCCACGCGCGGGGCAGGAGCACGACCGCGGCGGCGAGGACGGCGGGGTAGAAGACGTGGAAGACGCGGACGAGGAAGTCGAAGATCACCCGGTCCCACGGCCCGGCCCACCCCTCGACGTTGGTCCCGAGGTGGCGAAAGACCTGCAACTGCTCCCACGCCAGCTCGCGGGGGAAGCGGACCGCGCACCAGATCGTCCACGGCGCGATCGCCAGCAGCGTGGAGGCGAGGAGGATCAGCAGGTGGCGAGCTTTGAAGCCGCCACCCGTTTTCGTGGGTCGCCCGGCGAAACCCCATGGCAGGAGGAGGCATGCCACCAGCGCGATCCCGGTGACGACGAACGCGGGATAGGTCTTGCTGTGGAAGGCGATCCCCTGCGCGAACCCCGCCGCGACGGTCCACGCGGTGGGGCCGCTCCCGACGGCGCCCGTGTCCGTGGCGCCCGTGTCCGTGGCGCCCGTGCCGATGGCGCGGACGAGGCAGTAGACGGACAGCTCCACCCAGAACAGCAGGGCGACGTCAACGTGGTCGCTGAAGACGTAGCCGTGCACGAGGGAGGTGATGGCCGGGTTGAACGCCTGGAGCGTGGCGGCGATCAGCGCCGCTCGGCGGCCGAGCAGGCGGGCGCCAATGGCGTACGTCAGCCACGCCGCCGCCGTCGCCAGGATCGCGCTGGGCAGCCGCATCGCCAGCGTGCTGCTCCCCAGCAGCGCCATCGAGCCGGCCATCTGCCACAGCGGGACGATCGGCTTGTGCAGCCAGACGTGGTTG
>DASQDR010000122.1:0-22756 GCA_035634055.1 Tepidisphaeraceae bacterium
CGCCTTCGCCGCGCCCGGCAATCGGGGCTTCAATCTCCGTGACGTTGGCTCGATACAAATTCACTCCATGGCCAGTCAACATCGGTCGCCCTTACCCGGCGTGTCGCCCGCGCGCCGGCGCGGCGCTGCACCTCGAACGACGCGCCCACGCCGCTAGCTCTTGGCGCGGGTCAGCTCGATCACGCCTCGGCGGGCGAGACGGCGGAGCTTCTCGATCGTGGCCGGCGCCGCCCCGCCGCCCGCCGCCGCGGCGATGGCCGCCACGTTGCGCTTGCCGTCCATCGCCTGGAGCATCTTCAGCTCCTCCTCGTCGATGGTGAAGTGCTTCTCGCCCCACAGCACGACGCCCAGCACCTCGCGCCAGTCGCGGTTGTACTGGCGGTGGACGTAATCGACCCGCCGCCCGACCTGCGGCACGAGGCCGAGCAGTTGCTCGTCCGCCTGCTCGACCACGCTCTCGGTCTGCTGCCGCAGCAGCGGCGTGCGGCGGTCCTCGCCGAGCGGATCGCAGTTGAAGGCGTTGAGCTTCAGGTAGAGCATCGTCGTGTTGGCGGGGTTCTCGCGCAGGTGCCAGATCTTGTGCCCGCGGAACATGATCACGTCGCGCGCGGCGTCGCGGATCTCCACGCGCTTCGCCTGCTTCAGCCGCGGCTCGGGGTACCGGTCCGGCGAGAGGCTGGCGCGGAGCTGGACGGACGTGTTGAACGGGTTGATGTCCAGCTCGTCCTGCGGGTAGAGCACCAGCGTCGAGTTCTCGCGCACGTGCACCGACAGCCCGACCGAGATCTGCGAGGCGAAGCGATCCTTGTGGGCGTGCGGGTGCGGCTGGGCGTCGGCGTCGTACGCCTTGATGTGCCGCTCGGAGACGACCAGGTCGTCCACCTTCAGCCCGCAGACCGCCCCGACGTTCTCGCACAGCTCCTGCGCGTAGTCGGCCCCGTCGGGGAACTCGTACATCGCCTGCTGCTTGTCGCCGATGGCGAATTCCTTCATCTTCTTCGACTTCATGTTGTCGTCCACCTGCTGGACGAGCTTGCGGTAGAACGCCTCGCTCACGCCGCCGGGGATGTGGACGTAGCCCTGGCGGGCGAAGGCGTCGGCGTACTTGGCTGGATCGAACACGAACATGCGCTCGGACATCGTCATTCCCTCCGCGGAGCGGCCGGGCCGCCCTGATAGATGTTCACCTACTGTTGCCTCTCAACGTCATTCTTTCGTGGCGGCGGCAACCGCCGGTCTCGCCCAGCCGTCCGCGGTGGCCGCGCCGGCGCTGGCGAGCGGCGCCCTGCCGTGATCGAGCGACAGCAGCCGCCGGAGCAGGATGGTCGCCACCGGCGTGGCGCCGTCCTGCTTGTGATAGTGGTAGTAGAGGTTCGGCGTGCCGTTCACCTCGATGATCGCCCCGCCGGACTGCGGCAGCGGCACGCCCGGGTCGCGGGTGATCAGGTCGATGCCGGTGAACCGCGCGCCCAGCGCCCGCGTCGCCCGCGCGCCCGCATCGACGATCGACGGGTGGAGCAGGTGCGTTGCGGTGGCGTTCTCGGCGCCGCGATTCTCGTTAACGACCGTCTTGAGCGGCACGGCCGCGCCGGCGGCGGGAACCGACCGCAGCGACCGCCCCTGGCGGGCGAGCGTGCGCTTCATGTCCAGGTCAACGGTGAGCAGCGCCTGCGAAACCCCGACCCCGCTGCTGGCGCGATGCTCGTTGGCGCGGGCGACCAGCGTGGCGATCGTCGACCGGCCGTCACCGACCACGCCCGGCGAGCGGCGGATGAAGGCGTCCACCAGCTCACCATCGAAGTAGAGCAGGCGGTAATTGTCCCCCTCGAGCTGCTGCTCGATGAGCAGCTCGTCGCAGTAGACGGCGGCGGCGGCGGCGGCGCGGGCGAGGTGGCCTCGCGTGCGCACGCCGGTCGTCACGCCGCGCCCGCCGCCGGTGCCGCTGGCGGGCTTGACGGCGGCGTCGCCGCCGCCAAGTTGGTCCAGGAACTCGATCGCCGGCCGTGGGCGGGCGAGCGTGAACGTCGCGTGCCGCGGAACCGGCAGCCCGGCGTCGGCGAGGATCGCGTGGGTCAGCGGCTTGTTGTGCAGCACCGCAAGCGTGACCGGATCGTCGATGGCGGTGACGTTCTCCACCATCCGCGTCCGAACGCCGGCGTGCTCGATCTCGACAATGCCCGAGCCGAGCGCGCGATAGGTCGCGCCGACCTCCTCGGCCGCGTCGCGCCAGAGGCGCTCGTGGAACGTGACGTGCTCGCGCCCGACGCGCTGCCGCCGCGGGTTGCGGTAGCGCAGGAACGCCCGCCCCAGCGCGACGGCGTGGGCGCCGCGGAGCACGAGCGGGTTCATGAGCAGGCCGGTTCCCATCACAACGACTCCTCCGTCCACGCGAACGCCGCCCGGGCGGCTACGACTCCGCGGCTACGTCTCCGCGGTCACATCTCCGCGGTCACATCACGGTTGACGCCGGCGCGGGCGCCGGCGTCGCGGGCGAGGCGGGGACGCTCGCGTCCACTTCCGCCTCGCCATCTGCATCGGCCGCGCGCGGCGCCGCCCCGCGCACCACCGGGCAGTCCAGGTCCGCCAGGATGTTGTCCACCCACGCGTTGGAAAAGCGACCCTGCCGCACCGATTCCAGGTACGCCGCGTTGGCCGCGTCGTGCTGCTCGAGGCGGTGGAGAAGCTCCTCCGCGATGCCGGCGGGGATGATCACCACGCCCATGGCGTCGGCCATCACGATGTCGCCCGGGTTGACCACCACGCCGCCGCAGCAGATCGAGTAGTTGATCTCGCCCGGGCCGCGGTGCAGCGGCCCGATGGGGGTCGTGCCGCGACCGAAGACGGGGAAGTCGAGCGCGGTGATGCTCGGCAGGTCGCGCACCAGGCCGTCGATGATGAACCCCGCGATGCCGCGGTGCTTCGCCTTGGTGCAGACCAGATCGCCCAGCACCGCGTTCATGTGCGAGCCGCTGGCGTCGACGATGACGACGTCGCCCGGCTCGGCCACGTCGAGCGACTTGTGCACCATCAGGTTGTCGCCCGGATAAACCTTGACGGTGCAGACCGGCGCGCAGAGCTGGTGGTGCTCGCCGGTCAGGCAGCGGATCTGCGGGTCCACCGCGTAGAGGCGGTTGAGCAGGTCGGAGACGTCCGGCGTTGGGAAGCGGCGGAACCGCCGGACGAGATCGCGCGGCGGGCGCTCGACGTTCATCTTCACCCGGAAACCCGGGCCGGGGTGAAGGCTCGCTGATCGTGGTTTATTCGCCATCTTCCTTCACTCCTTGCCGCCGCGCAGCCCGGTCGCCGCCGCGACGGCGGCGGGCGGTGGCGCGGCGGAACAAAAGTCGCTCTCCGAAAGACGCCGCAGGACGGTTGTGATGTCAGTGGCGGCCGCGGCGTCGGACGGGCAACCGCCGGACCAGTCCACCGCCGCCAGTTGCTCGTGCACCTGCCGGACCGCGGCCGTCACGACGGGATCAACGCCCGCCGCAGCCACCGTCGCCTCCAGCTCGCTCATCTCGGTCGCCCGACGCTCGGCGTGCTCGGCGTAGGTCGGCAGCATGCGCTCGGCCAGCTTCGCCAGCTCCGGGTAGATCTGCGACGACGCCGCCAGCATCGCCGCCAGCATCCCGCGCCGCTCCGCCGTCACGGCCAGCTCGGCGAAGAGCGCGCACACCCCCTTGGACAACCCGCTGAGCATCATCTTCATGGCCGATGCCGCGCCCGGCGCGTCACCGACGATCTGCACCCGTACCGCCCCTTCGAACAGCGCCGCGACCTCGGCCGCGCGGGCGCCGCTGAGGAAGACGGTCCCGCCGGCGGCGAAGCGGCTGGCGAGGCCGTTCACGGCTCCGTCCACGAAACCCCGCCCACTGCGCGAAAGCTGCTCCGCAATGGCGCCCGCGCGCTCCGGAGCGATCGAGTTGAGATCGACAAACAGCGCGCGAACAGGCGCGGCGTGGGCCAGCTCGGCGTACTGCCGCGCGACCTCCTCCGCCGCCGCCGGCGGGACCAGCGACAGCAGCACGTCCGCCTCGCGGACCACGTCCGCCAGCGCCGGACGAACCACGATGCCCCCCTGCTGGCAACGCCGCGCGGTGCGGCGGCTGCGGCCGGCAAGGGTGGTGATCACAGCGACACCGCGCGCAGCGAGAGCCTCGCCCACACGAGCGCCAAGCTCGCCGGGGTAGAGGATGCCAACGGTTTTAACCGCCGCCGGGGTCACGCCGTCACGCCTCCCGCCGTCTCAGCCGTCTCGCGCTCCGCCGCCGCCGCCGCGCCGGTCGCCTGCCCTGCCGGGCGAAGGATGATGCGAATGGTGGCCACCAGAAGGTCCTCGTCGGGTGCCGACTGATACGCGGCGTCGAGCTTCCGGCGCGCCACCGGGATCTGCGGCCAGCGGTTCACCTCGTCCAGGTCCGGCTCGAACCCCGCCTCGCGCCCGAGCCGCACGATCTCCGACACGCGCAGGCGGTTAGTGTAGAAGCCCGCCTTTCGGAACCAGTCCGATTCCCACCGCTTCTCGCTGAAGCGCAGGTGGTTGAGCGACTGGCCCATGGTGTCGCGCAGGTCGATGCTGTGAACGGTCGTGCCGTCCGGGCGGACGACGCGCCGCAGGTGGCGCAGCGTCTCGGGGACCTCGTCGCGCCAGACGCTCTGGATCACGCCGTTGGAGAAGACGAAGTCGAACGATTCCGACGGCAGCTCGCGCAGCGAGGCGATGCCGCGCGTCTCGTAGCGCGCGTTGCAGGCGCCCAGGACGTCGCCTATTGACTGCGCGGCTGAGAGGTCCGGCGCGTCCAGCCCCTTGCCGCGCAGGTGGTCGGCCATCTGGCGGTAGAGGCGGAGATCGGTGTTGGCGAACGGGCCCACGTCGAGCAGCGTGGTGCTGGCCGCGCCGTACGCGCGGGCGATGATCGCGTTGAACAGCGAGTCGCCCGGGCCCAGCTCAAGCACCGTGAACCCGCCGGCGGCCTTGCGCGCGAAGTCGGCGTTGTCGTAGTGGCGGAGGAACGCGTCCAGCGCCCACGCCGGGTTCTCCATTCCGCCGTGCCGCGCCAGCGCCAGCTTGTGCAGCAGCGAGTACCCCAGCGGCACCTTCGCCAGCACGAGCTTGAGCGCGCCCTTGGCCCACCAGGGGGCGGCGCGACGGACGCGTTCGCGCATGAAAGTGTTCATCGACATTGCGAAATTCCTTCGGTGGTGGAACTAGCAGGAGCGGCGGACGAAACGGCGTCTTCGCCGACCGCACTTGACGGCCGCCACGGCGACTTGCGGGGCCGGGCGTCTGCGGCGACCGGTCGAGACGCATGATACGACTGCGCGGGCGCGGTCTGCCGCCGCAGCGCCGCCGCCGGCTCGAACACGTCCGGCCAAACGGTGAGCACGCCCAGCGCGAGCCACAGCGGCAGCAGTTGCTCGTAGCTGGTCGTGAGCGTGACGCCGACGAGCCAGACGAAGCCGATGCCGGCGTAGGCGAGATCGAAGCGCGCGAGCAGCCAGTTGCGCAGCAGCACCGCCGCCAGCCAGCTCGCCGCCAGCACGCCGACCACGCCGGTGTCATAGAGGTAGCTCAGCGAGACGCTCCACACCGCTTCCAGCCGCGCCGCCTCCCAGACCGAGAGCGACGCCAGCCCGGGGCCGAGGCCGAACAGCAGCGTCTTGAGCCCCCCGGCGGCGTAGATGGAGAACCCGAGGACGATCGAGCTGGCGCGCTCCTCCCAGGAGCTATTGCCAAGGCGATTAGCGCCGCCGATGCGGTCGGCGACGGCGCGGGTGGCGAACCACAGCACCGCCGGCAGCACCGCGCCTGACGCCGCGACCACCGCCATCAGCGTTGCCTGCGTCGCCCGTGCCCGCAGCAGCCACAGGGCGGCGATGATCAGCAAGCCAAGCATCGTCACGGCGGTCTGTCCCGAGCGCGACAGGATGACCAGCGCCATGCCGCCAGCCGCGGCGGCGGCGAAGAGCAGCCGGTGCGCGCCGGTCACGTGCTGCTTCAGCCGCAGCACGCCGGTGAGAATCCCCGCCCAGATCAGCACCCAGGGTGACAATGAGCTCGACATCGCCGACGGCTCGGGGAACAGCCCGAACGGCCGCTTGGTCCAGCGCGCGATCGTGTCGGCGTTCTCCTGCACGCTGAGGAAGCTTGGGTTGACGTACAGCTCGACGAGCGGGAAGTGATCGTGTGAGAAGGCGTACGACTGCCACAGCCCCACGCCCGCGTGCAGCAGCGTCGCCGCCGCGATGCCGGTGAGGAGCGCGACCGCGCAGCGCGGCGCGTACAGTTGCGCCACCACCAGGCCGAGCAGCGACGCCGCCCAGACCGCCAGTGACTTGAAGGCGAGCGTGGCGTGGTCGCTGTTCGACACCGCAACCGCCAGCGCGGCGACCAGGAGCGGCGCGACCAGCACCGCGTAGAGGTGAACCTGCCGCGGCCGTCCCAGCGCGCCGATCAAGAGCGGCAGGCACGCGAGGGCGGCGCAGATGTTCCCCGCCTGCACCGCCGTCGCCCCGCCGACGGCGTAGGCGGGATAAGGCAACATGCAGAAGAAGGCGGTCGCGCCCGCGATCCAGGTGAGGAGCGCGCGCGGCACTACCGCCGGCCGCGCGGCGAGCGCGCGGCCGTGGGCGAGCCGCCGGAGCGGCTCAGCAGGCGGGAGTGGTGCCAACTTCGCAATCATGGCTTTCCCTGACCGGTTCCATCGCCGCCCGGTAACCCAGCAAGGTCGCGCTGGCGGCAGACGACCAGGAATACTTGTTCCGCGCCGCGCGGATCTCGCGCAGCAGCGCCTCGGGGTCAACCTCTTCGTGAAGCTGCCGGACCGCCTTCGCCAGCGCCTCGGCCGTCGCCGGGCGGAACGTCCGCCCGATCGGGAAGTCGCGCATCAGCTCCGCCAGCCCGCCCGCCTCGGTCGAAATGACCGGAAGCTCGTGCGCCAGCGCCATGAACACCACGCCGCTCTGCGCGACGAAGCCGGACGTGTACGGCAGGAGGATCGCGCTGTGCGCGGCGAACAGCGCGGGCAGGTCCTGCTCCGGGATGAACCGGTCGCGCAGGTCGATCTGCCGCCCGGCGCGCTGCAGCTCGCGGACGAGCGGCAGCACCTCGTTCTCGTGGTACGCCGCGTCCAGCGGCTCACCGGCGATCGTGATCGAGTAGTCCGGCAGCGAGGCCGCCGCGCGGAGCAGCAGGTCGAGACCCTTGTTGCGGCGGATCGACCCAAAGAACAGCAGCCGCTTTGTTCGCAAGCGTTCGGCGAGCGACCGCGGCGGCGGCGCCTCGCCCGCGGTGGAGCCGGTGGAAGCGGTGGCGGCGGGGGCGCCCGCGGCGGGCGCGAGCGTCCACACGCCGTGCGGCGTCACGTGGATCGGCGGGTGCCCGGCGCCCAGCCGGCGCGACAACTGTTCGGCCAGCGCCGCCGAGTGCACGAACAGCCCGTCGCACCGTCGGCACGCGTTGCGGATCCAGTGGTTCACCATCGTGCGCGGGACGTAGCGCGGGTACTTGTGCGGGACGATGTTGTGCACGGTGAAGACCACGCGCTTTCCCATCGCGCGGATCCGCCGGACCAGCGACGGCGCCAGCCAAGGCGTCCATTCCTGGAGGTGGACCAGGTCGATGTCCGGCCGCGACGCAAGCCATTGCAGAAACGCGCGCTCGCGCCGCAGGTAGTGCGCCAGCCGCGACGCCACCCACGCCAGGCGGTGCGGGAAAGAGCTGCGGTGCTGGAGCGGCGGGAGGATGGGGTGGACGGCATACAGGTCGCAGCGCAGTTCGGGGTCGAGGTCCTCGCTGGTGACCAGCTCGTGGCGCCAGCCGCGGTGATCCTCGCGCGCCAGCGCGTTGAGCAGCTCCCAGACGTAGCGCGCATGGCCGCCGGACGCGGTGGGCGCGAACGTGCAGGCGCGGGCGGTGCCGTCGTGGCGCGGTGTCATGCGGATCGCGCCTCCGCCAGCGGGCCGGCGACGGCGGCGCCGCCGGCTTCGATGTCCGAACGTGACTCAGCGCGCGCCGCCCGCGCGACCGGCCGAAGCCGCGCGGCGGCGGCGTGGCCGAGGTTCATGAAATTGGTGCCGACCAACACCGCCGCGTAAGCCGCCGCGCCCCCCGCCACCTGCGCCGCCAGCGCCAGCGGGTGGACGTGACCGCGGAACGGGTAGAGCAGCGTCGCCATCGCCACCGTGGCCAGCGCCACGCGGGCGACGTCCCCCAGCGGGATCGGCAGCGCGACGTGCCGGCTCCCCAGGGCGATCGTCAGCGCCAGGGCCAGCACGTACGCCAGGATCGACGCGATCGCCGCCCCCTGCACGCCCCACCACGGGATCATCAGCACGTTGAGCGCGATGTTCGCCACCGCGGCCACCACCACGATCAGCGTCTGGTAGAGCGTCTTGTGAACGAACTGGAACGACGCGTCGAAGTGGTACGCCTTGAGCCCCGCCAGCAGCGCCGCGACCGCCACCAGCGGGATGAGCGCGACCGCCTCGGCGCGGAAGTCCTGCCCGAGGATGCAGTGAGCGACGCCGGGGGTGAGGACGGTCAGCCCGGCGACGCACGGCAGCCCGATCGCCAGTTGCAGCGCGCCGTTGCTCCGCATGCGTTCGACGGCGGCGGCGCGGCCCTCGCTTTCCCAGGCGTGCACCGCCAGCGGGAACAGCGGCATGAAGACGACCATCATCAGCAGCCCGATCGTCTGCGACGTGAGGTCGGCCGCCACCGCGTACACGCCCGCGGCGTGCTCGCCGATCATCAGCGCGATCAGGAATCGGTCGGAGCTTCCGATGACGACCACCATGGCCACCGTGAGCGACACCGGCACGCCGTATCGCGCCAGCGCCGCCAGCAGCCGCGGGTCGATGCGCGGGCGGGTGCCGCGCCACTCGCTGGCGTAGGCGTAGGCGACACCGATCGACATCCCGCCCGCCAGCCCCAGCAGCGGGGCCCACCAGCCCCACCCGAGCCACGCCAGCGTCACGCCCGCCCCCAGGCCGACGCCCGAACGGAGCACCTGCATGACCATGTACCGCCACGGCCGCATCAGCGAGCGCGTGTGCTCGCAGCACAGCTCGAACATCGCGTGCACCGCCAGCACCACCCAGCAGGCGAGGAGCATCGCGCGCCACTCGTTGCCGATGGGAAACAGGCAGGCGATCGCCACGCCCGCGCCGAGGATCGCGGAGATCCCCAAGGTCGCGCCCAGCAGCGTGTCGCGCAGCGCGCCCGTGTCGTGGCGCTGCCCCGGCATGAATCGCACCACCGCCAGGCGAAGCCACTGGAACAGCAGCGAGTTCCCGAGGTTCACGATCGCGATGAGCAGCGCGAAACGGCCGTACTCCTCCGGCTCCAGCAGGCGGCTGAAGAGCGGGATGGCCAGGAACGACAGGATCCCCGGCGCGCCGCGCGCCAGCAGGTAAACCCCCGCCTGGGCCAGAACATGGTTCTCTTTACGACGCAATCCGTCTCCCGCTCCCGAACCAAAACCGCCGACACCGCCCTCCGCCCGCGCCGCCGTTGGACCGCCAGCACGCGACCCGACGCCGGCTCAACACGCCCCCTCGCGCTTCAGCAGCGCCACGACCGTCTTGGCCAGGATGTAAATGTCCAACCAGGGGGACCAGTGGCGGATGTAGAACTGATCGAGCCGCACGCGGTCCTCGTAGCTCACGGTGCTGCGCCCCGAGACCTGCCACAGCCCGGTGATCCCCGGCTTCATGGTCGTGTACAGGCGAAACACCTTGGCGTAGCGCGGGACCTCGGACTCCACGATGGGCCGCGGGCCGACGATGCTCATGTCCCCGCGCAGCACGTTCCAGAGCTGCGGGAGTTCGTCGAGGCTGGTGCGGCGGAGGAACTTGCCGAGGCGCGTGACGCGCGGGTCGTCCAGCAGCTTCTGATCGCGCTGCCACTGGACCCGCGCCGAGGCGACGCGCTGGAGGTAGTCGAGCAGGATGGCGTCGCCGTTGACGTGCATGGTGCGGAACTTCCATGCCTTGAACGGCCGGCCGTGGCGACCGATCCGCGTGTGCCCGAACAGCACCGGCCCGGGGTTGACCAACTTGATGGCGAGCGCGATCAGCACGATCAGCGGCAGCCCCACCGCCAGCGCCGCCAGCGCGACGGTCACGTCGATCAGCCGCTTGACGCACTGGAGCGTGGCCATGAGGACGCTGTTGCGGACCTCGATGCCGCTGAGCCGCCCGCCACTGCGCGAGCCGGCCCACAGCGTCGGGAGCGTGGCGGTGTCCGCCACGACCAGGATGTGCGGGAGCAGGTTGCTGTAGCGGTCCAGCAGCGCCGTCAGCCGCGCATTGGAGTAGTGCGGCAGCGAGACGACGGCGTGGCGCAGCCCCTCGGTCCGGACCAGCGACTCCAGCGTGGCCGGGTCGTTGACGACGCGGACGCTGGCGCGGCGGCAGGCGCCCTGCGGATCGTTGAGCAGCACCGGCCGGAGCCCGGAGCGCGGGCAGTCGAGGACCAGGCGGGCAACCTCGTCGGCGGCCTCGCCGCTGCCGATGATTAATGCCGGGTAGCCCCACCACGGGCGGTTAACGCAGCCCGCGCGGGCGATGGTGCGCAGCAGCGGCACGATGGTGACGGTGCACGCCCACGCGGCGACCGCCCACGCCGCCACGGGCATGTACGCCGCCGCGCCTCCCGCCATCGCCGGCAGCAGCGCGAGCGTGCTGACGTGCGTCAGCTGGCGCAGCTCGATCGCGGGGTGGATCCAGATCTCGGAGTAGATCCCGCCGAGCCAGTACCCGACGAGCAGAGCGAACAGCGCCGCCCCGCCCACGCGCCCGACGACGGGCCCGGCTTCCGGGAAAACCAGCGACGTCAACGCCTGCGCGATCAACCCGCACAGCGCCAGCGCCGCCAGGTCGGAGATGATGAAGGGGGCCGCGGTGCGGCACGCGCGGCGAAAGGCGGATGAGAAGGCATCGCCCGGCGGGCGGCTCCCGCTGCAAGCGTCGAACGGCAGCGACCGCCGGTCGTCGGAGAGCATGGTGGACGCCGACGCAACAGCGATGGCGGCATCGCCGTTGTCGTGGTCGTGGTCGTGGTCGTTGCCGTTGGCGTGACCGTGGCCGTTACCGTTCACGTTGACGTAAGCGTTGCCATTGCCGTTGGCGTGACCGTTGCCGTTGCCCTTGACTTTGATGAGAGCGCTTGCCGGGAACGCCCGCGCGTCGGCGACCGCATGCGCTGAGGCATCACCGTCGGTCGCAAGCGCGGGGACGGCGACGGCGACCGCGGCGCGCGCGGGGGCGCTGCCGAGCGCCTCTTCCTTCGCAACACCTCGATTCACGATCGTCGTCATGCTCGATCCAAGACCGGCCGAGCCCGCGCGGCGGGCACGTCGGAAACTTCAGAACTTCACCCAGCTTCGTCCCGGAACGGGACGACGTGCTCTTGGTCTACCTAGCTCGGCAGCGCGCGTTGCCCGTCGATTTCGAGGTCTTCGTCGGCGTCGAACTCGAGGTCGTCCACGCCGAGCCGCTCGACCGGCTTCGCATCGGAGGTGCGGCGATCGCCCGCGCGGTTCACTTCCGCCGCCGGTCGCCGCTCGGGCGCGGGCTTCGGATCGACGCCGTTCGCATGGCTGCCGGACGATGCGTCGCCCTCGACGCTGAGCAGGCGGTTGGCGTGGGCGGCGTACTGCCACGACCCGCCGTAGTACCGGTATGCCCGCCGCGGCGACACGTCGTTGGCGACGATGCCGACGAGGTTCGCCCCCACGCGCTCCAGCGCGTCGCGCGCGTCGAGGACCACCTGCCGGGCGGACCAGTTCATCCGCAGCACCAGCAGCGTCGCGTCCGCCGCCGCCGCCAGGATCTGCGCGTCGGTGACGCTCATGACCGGCGGCGAGTCGATGATGATGCGATCGAAGGATTCAGCGAGCTTCTGCATCACCCGGTCGAAGCGCTTGTCGGCCAGTTGTTCCGACGGATCGCGCGGGATCGGGCCGCAGGGGAGCACGTGCAGGTGCGGCACGCGCGTGGCGCGGATGGCGCTGGCGACGTCGACCTCGCCTGCCAGCACGCTGGTGAGCCCGACGCTGCCGTCGGACTCGAACATCAGGTGCTGCACCGGCTCGCGCAGGTCGCAGTCGACCAGCAGCGTGCGCTCCCCCGCCTGCGCGAAGGCGATGGCGAGGTTGCTGGCGGTGGTGGACTTTCCCTCGCCGGGGGAAGAGGAGGCGATCAAAATGGTCTTGCGGTGCCCGTGCGCCGTCAGCCGCAATGCGGTCCGCACCGAGCGGTAAGCCTCGGCGACCGGCGAGCGCGCGTCCAGCCGCACCAACTGCCCGCGCGTGACCGGGGAGAGCTGCGCGTTGATCCGCGGCACCATCGCCAGCACCGGCGCGCCGAGCAGCGCGATCGCCTCGTCCGGGTCGTGCACGCGCGCGTCCTGCCACTCCCTGACCGTCACCAGCGCCAGCCCGAGCACCCACCCGACCAGGGCGGCGCCGAGCAGGACGAGCTTCTTCTGCGGCTTGATGGGATCCGGTTGCGCGCGCGCCGGCTCGGTCACGCGGACGTCGAGCGGGCCGGATTTCATGCTGTTGACGGTGATTTCCAGGATGCGGTCGTCGAGCAGGTCCGACTGCTTGCGCAGGCGCTCTGCCTCGGCGAAGCGCGCGCCGGCGTCAATGGCGCCCGCGCCGGCGGTCAGGGCGTCGCCGCGCTGCGCGTCGAGCGCGGCGCGGAGCTGCTGCGCCCGCTCGTCAGCGGCGGCCAGTTGCGTCGTCAGGTCCGCCAGGTGCGCCTGCGCGACGCGGTACTCCTTGTCGGCGATCTGCTCCTTCAGCGCGCCCACGCGCGCCTCCAGTGCCCGGACCTGGCGGCTATTCGCGCCCTGCGCGTCGCGGCACATCGCCAGCGCCATCTCGGTCTGCACGAGCTGCGCGCGCAGTTCGCCGTACTCGCGGTCGCCGGTCTCGCGGTCCTTCATCAGTTGTGACGCGACGAAGCCGGCGCTGGTCCCCGGATTCTCCAGCGCCTTGCTCACCGCCTGCTTGCGGGCGCGCAGCTCGACGCCGGCGATCTGCGCCTCGGTGAGGGATCGCGCCAGCGTCGCCGTGCGGTCGGCGACGGTGTTGGCCTTGTCGTCGTTCCTGAACGACGCCACCCCGTGCTTCTGCTGGTGGTCCTTCATCGCCGCCAGCGTCTTGCCGAGCCGCTCGTCGACGTCTGCCTTCTCCTGCTTCAGCGCCGCCAGCACCTGCCCCCCGGTCTGCTGGCGCTGCTCGCGCTGGGCGGTGAGGTAGGCATCAACGATGGCGCTCACGATGGCCGCTGCCTCTTTGGGCTCCTCGGCGTCGATCGATGCTTCGATGGTGTCGGATTTCTTGATGCGCGCGACGTTGAGCAGCTTGTTCTGGCGGACGAACTCGACGGGGTCCCCCTGGGCTTTGGCGAAGGTCTGCATCGCGCGATAGTCGAGCGACGCCAGCCCGCGCGAGAGCACCGCCGTCGATTGCAACGCATCGACGTGCGCCTGAACGTAAGTATCGGGATCAACCGGCTGCGCGTTGCCCGCCGCCGCCGCATGGGCGCGGGGAGTGTTCAAGTCGACCAGCAGTCGGGCGCTGCTGCGATAAACGGGGGTGCAGGCGAGCAGGTAGCCTGCCGCGATCGCCAGGCAGGCTGCAACGGTCCCCACCAGCAGCCAGCGGCGACGCCAGACCACGTCCAGCAGCGACGACGATGGCGCGGCCTGCTCCGGCGGCGGACCGGCCAGGCCGGTTGCGGTTTGATGCAAGCGGTACACAGCTTCTCCCCGCTCTCCGGCTCAGGCGCGCGTGCCCCGTGGCACACGTCACGCAGTCGATCGAGTAACCCGGACCATCCGAAGTGAGCATTCCGACACAGGAACGAGCGGGCGGATCAACGCGCGGTCGATACGCCCCCAGACACTCCTGCACTGATCTCTCACACCCACTGGAGAGCGGCCGGTGAGGATAGTGCCGGTCCCGCCCTGCTGGCAATACCTAAATCGCGGCCACCTATCGACCTAACGGTGAGAAAGCGGTGGGTTCGCGCGTCACCGCCGGCAAATTCGCCGAAGCTTAACGGTATGACCGTCGCGTCCGAAGCAGTCGCGCCCGGTTCCCCCGGCTACCCCAGCTTCTCCGGCCGCTGCAACTCGCTCATCAGCCACAGGGCGTACGCGACCATTGGGGTCCAGTACTCGCAGGTGTGGTAGCTGCCGGGGCGGAGGTCCGGCTCGTCGAGCTCGGTTCCGCCGATGCCGTTCACCACGCCGCCGTCGATCAGCGGCGTCGGGGGCTTGAAGGCGCCGGTGACGAACAGCCGTGGCTGATTCCGGCCGACGCCGGTGATCGTGCTGGCGCCAAATGGATTGACGCCCAGGATCCAATCCAGCTGCCGCTGCGCGAGGTCCACCAGCCGCCGCTCGCCGAGCAACCGCCCCGCGCGGCACAGTCCGATTGCGGCGGACGCGAGATTGGCGTTAATCCCCACCCACCAATCCGCGGTCTTCGTCTCCGCGCGGGTCTTCATGAACCAGCGATACCAGTAGCTCCCCACGCGCCGCCCGCCGCCCGGGTCGCTGCCGCTGTACAGCCCGAAGGGGACGACGCCGAACGGCGACCGCGACGCCATCTGCTCGAGGTGATCGCAGTGCGCCCGCAGCGCCTGCCGCCAGGCGTTCTGGTTGGGGTGGTCGGGCAGGTGCTCGCAGGCGTCGCAGAGCGCGATCAGCGGGAGCTGGCCGTGCATGACGTCGCGGTACGGCTGCGGCTCGTCCGGCTTGGCGAGGAAGAAGCCGTGAACCTCGCCGCCCTGCGCCGGCGTGACCTGGAGCGCGATCAGTTGCCGCAGCGAGGCGGCGCACGCGTCCGCGAAGGCGTCGCTTCCAAATGCGCGGTGCATGGCGACGGCCGCGATGACCGCCCCGCTGACCGACGCCGCCGCCCGCGCGGATCGGCGGGTCGTGCACGCCTCGAAGCCGCGCCGCGCGGCCGCCTCGCATCGTCGCGCGTAGTTCGGATCCGATCTGCGCGCGTGGCGCACCAGCGCCGCCTGCGCCGCGATGAACTGGAACTGCTCGGGCAGCTCGCCCGGCTCGACGTGGATCCGCCGGTCGTCCTTCGTGCCGGCGACGTTGTCGGTGAAATGATTCCCGTCGTCGCCCCCGCAGTAGCTCATCAGCAGGCCGTCGCGGTCCTGCATCTTGAGGAAGTACTCGTTGCCCCAGCGCATCTCGTCGATCACGCGCGCGGGCTCGACGCCATCGACGGGCGGGCCGTCGAGCAGGCGGTGCAGGCCGACCAGGCCGTAAACCGTGGCGCTGGTCCACTTGCGGAGATCGCAGGCGTCGTGCCAGCCGCCCACGACGTCGAGCCGCCGCCCGTCGTCGCCGCGAACGCCGTCGTCCAAATGGCAAGGCCCGTTGAACCCCGACTTGCCCGGCCCGCAGCGCTGCCGCGCGAAGTAGCCGACGCACTTGCCGATCGCGTCGGCATAGACAGCCGGATGCACCTTCACAGGGACCGGCGCCGCCCCCGCCGCGCGGAGCAGGTAATCGCCCGGCTCGCGCAGGTGGGAGAAGGTTGCGACGCCCCACTCGCCGAAGTCGCCGCGCCGCCGCTCGAACTGCCCGCGGTGAACCACCTGCCCCGCCGCGGTGGCGATCTCAAACGAATTTGCTGCCGCGGCGCTGGCGACGCAATACTTGGCCGCGCCGGGGACGAAGCCGGCTTGGTTGACGTGAAGGCCATTCCCCGCTGCCGGTGGCGGCGCCGCCGGCGCGCTCAGCGATCCGCCGCGCATCGCCAGCACCATGGCCGCCGCCGCTCCCGCCGCTCCGCCGAGCCAAACCCGCCGCGTGATCCTGATGTGGAGGTGCATCGGAAGCCTACAGCTCATTATCCGGTGGCGCCGCGCCGCTCGCGCAGCTCGTCCGCCCAAGCATAATGGCCAGGCCCGATAACCGCGCGTCGGGTCCCTGGCACTCCAGCGGCCCCCCGCGGGTGCCGAAGTAAGAGGTGGGAATATGTCGAAGGTAGCGTCGGCACCATCCATCTCGCCGGTCTTCGCCTGCCCTCAGGGCGCAGAGAAGCGCCGCGCGCCGCGCTTCCGCCGGAATTCCGACGCGCAGCTCCTTCTCTGGCCCGCCGGGCCGCGCACGCTGCCGATCGACGTCAAGGTGAGCGACTACTCCAGCACCGGCCTCGGCGTGGTGCACGACGAGACGCTGCTGATCGGGCAGGTGTACGTGGTGCGCGAGCCGTTCGTCACCGACGGCACGAGCTGCATGTACACCGTCGCGCGCAGCGACCGCCGCCCCGACGGGCGGTTCAGCATCGGGCTGCACAAGTGCAACACGCTGGAGGACGACTTGGAGCCCAAGGAGGACCACGTCACCCCGCCCAGCCGCTGGGTGCAGGTGCTGTTCCTGCTCTTCTCACTGGTGGGCGCCGTCACCGTGGTGACGGTGGCCATCCTCCAGCGCTCGCCGCACTGAGCGTTACCCGCTAGGACCGCGCATCTCAGCACCTCTGCGTCCGGAGATCCCTCGCGAGCACGTTCAGGATGACATTGCTCGTCCGCCCGACGCGGCACGCCCCCGCGGTTCGCCACGCGACGGCTCGCGCATGCGGACGACACGACAAAGATGAAGACGAAGAAGGGGACGCCCATGGTGGGCGTCCCCTTCTGCTTGTGATCAGAACACTTCTGCGGGACAGGCCGGCGTTAGGCCAGCAGGTCCATGTTCTCCGCCGCGCGAACCAGCGGGGTGATCTCAGTGTGCGCCTGGTGGTTGCCGAAGGTCAGCTTGACCGGGCCATTGGTGTCGAGGACCACCACCGGGTCGTTGGCCACGCCGTCCTGGTTGCCGTCGAGGACGATGATCCGGTAGTCGGACGTGTCGTCGCGACCGGGCTCGCCACGGGTCGGGCCGCCGTCGGTCAGCGTGAACTCGATCTTGGCGTCGACCATCTTGTAGCTGCGGCCGTTGAACGCGCCGCTGAAGCGACCGTTGCCGACGCCCTGCAGGGTGTCGATCGGCGCGCTCTTCGGCGGGGCCTGGACGATCGCGGTGTCGAAGCACTCGACGCTCGACAACGAGGCGAGGTGGAACTTGGACTGGTTCCAGTTGATCTCCAGGCGGTTGTTCACGTCCTGGATCGGGCCGCCGGTCTTGCTGTTCTGGGCGCAGTGGAGTTGGAAGCCGTGGGTGACGCGAGTGCCGGTCGCCCCGCCGATCGCGCCGCCGGGCAGGAAGATGCTCCCGCCGCCGGTCATGCGCCCTTCGGCATGGTCGTGCTCGGGCTCGCAGTCGCACGGCTTGGTGCCACCGTTGGCGTAGCTGATCAGGCGGTCCTGCGCGCCGTAGAGGATGTTGCTGCCGGCCGGGCCGAACGGGTCGATCGCCTTGCCGCCGACGAAGTCCACCTGGAAGTAGCAGTCCGGGACGCAGACGGTCATGCAGTGCTTGCCGGCCGAGAAGGTGCCGGTCGCGAGGTCGCTGATCTTCTGGTACTGGAGGTTCTGAGCGCTCGAGAAGGGCGCGTTCGCCTTGTACGCGACGAGCGACAGCTCGACGGTCTTGCCCGCCTTGACGGTGAAGTTGGCGGTGACGACGTCGCCCTGCTTCACGTTGCCGTTGAGCGTGGTGACGGTCTTGGTCCCGTTGATCGTGTAGCTGATGTTGGTGACCGCGGCGCGGTCGAAGCTCTTGACGTAGTTGGCGAACACGTTGTTGCCGTAGGTCACGTTCTTCTTCAGGACGTTGACCGCGATCGTGTTGCTCAGGGTCGGGGCGGTGCGGACCTGGTTCGCGCCCGGGGTCTCCTGGAGCAGGTACTTGCCGATCCCAAGGTTGGTGAAGGAGAACGCGCCGGTGGCCGCGGCGGAGGTCTTCGACGCCAGCGCCGCGCCGTCGGCGGAGTCGACCGCGCCGTTGCCGTTCTTGTCCTGGTACAGCTTCACGACGATGCCGGACAGCGGCTTGTCGTCGGCGCTCAGGCCGTTGCCGCTCAGGTCCTGCATGACGGCGCCGGAGATGGTGGCCGACATCAGCGAGCGGCGCTCGAGCGTCTCGACGAGGCTCTGGCCGGACTTGCGAGTGGAACGCGAACGGGACGAAACGTTGCGGGACATCTTCCTGCTCCTTACTAGAACGAGGCGTACGGAGACCGCGACCCGGCACACGCGTGGCGGCGGGAAAGAGCGGATCACCGTTTTTCTTTTGTGAGCGAGGCCCGATGCGACACGCGTCAGCCTCGATGAGTTGGACTATATCCGCGCTGTGGGGGAAACAAGTTCGGCGCTGTCAAATCCGCCCGCCGGACCACCGTTACCGGACGCCCGCCGGGGAAGCTGCGCGGAGTTTTCCCAACGCGCGCCGCGTAACGGCGCGGCGGGGTCCGGTAACCGCGCCGGGCGCGCTTGCGGCGCCGGCTGCGCCGCTATAGCTTCGGCTCGAATTCCCAATCCCGGAGGCCGGTAACCGTGAACATCCGCGACGCGAAAGACTGCCGTTTCGACCTGGTCAGCCTGGGAGAGTGCATGGTCCGCCTCTCCCCCCCGCAGCACGGGCGCATCGAGTTCGCCCCGCTGCTGGAGGTGTGGGTGGGCGGCGGGGAGTACAACGTCTCCTACGCGCTGGCGCGGCTGGGGCTGCGCACCGGGTGGGTCGGCGGGCTGAACTCCTCGCCGATGGGCGCCATCGTCCGCAACCACGCGCGCTCGGCCGGGATGTCAACGGATTACGTCGTCGAGCGCAAGTACGACGGCGTCGGCAAGAAGGACCGCATCGGGTTGAACTTCACCGAGGTGGGCGTCGCCAAGCGCGGCAGCGTCACGCTCTACGACCGCGGCCACACCGCCACCAGCGGCATGAAGCCCGGCGACGTCAACTGGAGCAAGCTGTTCAAGGAGGACGGCGTGCGCTGGCTGCACACTGGCGGGATCTTCTCCGCCCTGAGCGAGACCACCCGCCAGGTCGCCGCCGAAGCCGTCCGGGCGGCGCACGAGGCGGGCACCATCGTCTCCTATGACCTCAACTTCCGCTCCAAGCTTTGGAGCACCAAGGAAGCCATCGCCACCACCAAGCCGCTCGTCCCCTACATCGACTGCCTGATCGGCAACGAGGAGGACTTCGAGCAGGTGCTCGGCTACGAGGCCGAGGGCGTGGACGTACACAAGGCGGGCGCGCTGGACGTGGGGCCGTTCAAGAAGATGGTCGAGCGCGTGGTCAAGGATTTCCCCAACATCAAAGTCGTCGGCACCACGCTGCGCGGGGTGAAGACCGCCACCATCAACGACTGGTCGGCGATCATGTGGTCCGACGGCAAGTTCTACGACGGCCCGATGTTCGAGAACCTGGAAATCGAGGATCGCGTGGGCGGCGGCGACGGGTTCGCCAGCGGCTTCACCTATGGCTTCCTCACCGGCCGGCCGCCGCAGGATTGCGTGAACCTCGGCGTCGCGCACGGCGCCCTGCTGATGAGCACCATGGGCGACACCAGCCAGATCACCCTGGACGAGCTGCTCCACACCGCCGGCGGCGGAAGCGCGCGGATCAAGCGCTAAAGGCGGTGCCGCGATCAACGCGGCGCGGCGAAGTAATGCCGCGCCAAGAGCGCGAGGCGGGCCGAGCGGGTATAACCAAGCGCATGCTTCGTGCTCTGCTTTGTTATCTCGCGGGAGCGCTGCTACCGCTGGCCGCGCCGCTGCAAGCGGCTCCCGCGATTCCTGCGACGACCGGCGCCGCCACCACACAGCTTGTCACCACCAAGCCCGCGCCGGATCCCGCGCGCGAGCTGGTGGTGCGCAACGGCAAGATCATCGACGGCACCGGCAACGCCTGGTTCTACGCCGACGTGCTGGTGCGCGGCGGGCGGATCGTCGAGGTCTCTGAGCGCGTCGCCGCCAAGCCCGGGGCACTGCAGATCAACGCGGTCGGGCTGGTCGTGGCCCCCGGCTTCATCGACGTTCACACGCACGCGGATCGCGGCGTGCTGGAATCGCCGCTGGCGGAGAATTTCGTCCGCGACGGCGTCACCACTCTCGTCACCGGCAACTGCGGCGCGAGCGTGCGCGACGTCGGCGACTACTTCGACCAGATCCGCCGGCGCGGCGCCGCCGTCAACGTCGCCACCCTCATCGGCCACAATCAGATCCTGGAAACAGTCAAGGGCGGCGGCGCGGCGCCGCTCACGCCGGAACAACTCGAGCGGGGCAGGCAGATCGTCCGCCAGGCGATGACCGACGGCGCCGCCGGCATGTCCACGGGCCTGATCTACCGCCCCGGCATGTACTCGCCGCCCGAGGAGATCATCGAGTTGCAGAAGGTCGCCGCGGAGTTCGGCGGGATCTACGCGACGCACATGCGCAGCGAAGGAAGCGAGATCCTCGCGGCAATCGACGAGGCGCTGCGCGTCGGGCGCGACGCGGGGTGCCGCGTGCAGATTTCGCACTTCAAGCTGCCGGCCGACATCGCCGCCAGGATCGGCGGCGCCGACACCACCCTCGGCAAGGTGCTGGCGGCGCGCGAGAAGGGGCAAGAGGTCTGGGTCGATCAGTACCCCTACACCGCATCCAGCACCAGCATCACCACGCTGCTGCCCGACTGGGTCTACGACCAGGGCAACGCCGAGGCCCTGCGCCGGCTGCACGACCCGCAGCAGGTCGAGAAGATGCTGGCGGACATGCGGCAGAACTACGAGGTGAAGCGGCAGCGCAAGAGCCTGGCGTACGTGGTGATCGGCAGCTACACCGCCGAACCGAAGCTTGCGGGGCGGAACCTGTACGAGATCGCGCAACTCTTCAAGCTGCGCGCGTCGGCCGGGGACGGCGGCGAGACCGAGCTGCTTGCCGTTAACCCGCCGAAGCTGCCCGACGTCTCGATGGAAGACCAGTACCGCGCGGCCATCGAGATCACGCGCAACGGCGGCGCGAGCTGCGTCTTCCACACGATGGAGGAGCGCGAGGTGGAGCAAATTCTGGCTCACCCGCTGGTGGCGGTGGCGTCCGACAGCGGCATCCGCGCGTTCGGCAGCGGCCACCCTCACCCGCGCGGCTACGGCACCAACGCCCGCGTGCTGGGGCGGTACGTGCGCGAGCGCCGGCTGATCGCGCTGGAGGAGGCGGTGCGCAAGATGACCAGCCTGCCGGCCACCGCATTTCGCTTCGGCAACCGCGGCTTGATCAGGCCCGGCTACGCCGCCGACCTCACGATCTTCGACGCCGGCACCGTAATCGACCAGGCAACGTTCGAGAAGCCGCACGCCTACCCGCTCGGGATAAGATACGTCGTGGTCAACGGGTATCCGGTCCTGGCCGACGGCGAAATGACCGGCCTGCTCCCGGGCGAGCCCCTTCCGGGGCCGGGATTCAAGCCCGCCGGCGCGCCCGCAGCAGACGCCGGGCGATCTACCCGATAATCTTTACGGAGCAGTTGCCGAGCGCGCGCGCCGCCGAGTCGGCCCGCGCCGCGGAGGGAGCGCGACGACATGAACATCCACCCGACGCGACGCCGGCTACCGGTCGCCCTGCTCACGCTCGCGTGCGCCGGGTTGGCCGCGTGCGGCATCGGCTGCGACCGAAGCGCGACATCGCCCGCGGTTTCGCCCGATCAGCAGGCGGAGCAGGCGCAGCGGCCGGCGACGCGCGGCGCGCAATCCAACTCGATCGCCATCGGCGACCCCCTCGCCCCCATCCGCAAGCGCGCCGAGGCGGGCGAGGTGCAGGCGATGATCACGCTCGGCCGGGCGCACGAGTCGCTCGGTGGGCAGGAGAACCTCGCGCAAGCGCGGGAGTGGTACCAGAAGGCGTCGGCCACGGGCGACGACGACGCGAAGCTGGCGCTGAAGATGCTGGACGCGACGGCCGCACCGTCGGCCTCGCCACCGCCGTTCTCTCCGCCCGCCGGTCTGGGCAACGTCCCGCCGGGCGCGCCGGCTGCCGCCGCGGGCGCTCCGACTTCTGCGCAGCCATCCACTGCGCCCACCGCCGCCGCGGGCCGCACGAACACAACCGGCGGCGCGAGCGAAACCAGCGGCGCGGGCGCGGGCGGCGCGACGACCGCCGCCGCGTCGAAGGATCTCACGAAGCTGGCGTGGGCGGAGCTTCTCGCGGCGGTCGACACCGGCGACTTCGTCACCGATTCCCGCCCCGCCTATCGAAAGCACCCCGCCGACCCGCCGCGGTTTATCGGCATCTCCACCGCGCCGGACAAGACCATGACCATCGCCGCCAGCGGGCCAAACTTAAACGAGCTGGCCGAGGTGAGCATCGTCATGCGCGTGCGGAACGTCCAGGACGTCCCGCGCAACGCGCGCGTCGCGCAGGCACAGGTGCTGACGCAGACCGTCACGCGCAACAACCTCTCCCCCGGCGAGGTGGGCGAGTGGATCGCGGCGTACATCAGCAGCGGCGTGAAGTCCGACCCGGTCTTCCGCAACGGCTGGCGCATCACCGTTACCGGCCCTGCCGGCGAGGGCATCCGCGACCCAAAGTCCCACCTCGGTCACGCCGTGCTGGTCGAGATGAAGAAGTGACAGCCGAGCGCGCGCGGTCGCGGTCGAATCGGTCGACCTCGCCTGCCGCGGTCGCGACTAACACGAATCGGGAAAACTCGACGCGCGTTGACTGTAGGGGCGACACTTCTGTCGCCCGCATTCGCTGCCGAAGAGGGCGAGACGACTCTCGCCCCTACGAGCGCGGCCACTTTCCCGGTCCGTATAAATAGATGGACTTCGCCTGCCGAGTGATCGCCGCG
>DASQDR010000123.1:0-21608 GCA_035634055.1 Tepidisphaeraceae bacterium
AGCCGATGCCGAATCCGTCACGGCTGGCGACGATCAGCGTAAACCGCGAGCCGTCGCCGCCGCGCGAGCGCCCGTCGGCGGGGCGCACGTCGCTGTCGCGGAAAGTGATGTGGAACCGCCCGTCGTCGCCGGAGGTCGCGCGGGCGACCGGCTTGCGCGTCAGCCGCGTCTCCCAGGTGTGGCTGGAAGGAACGGTGACGGCCGCGCCCGCCACCGGCTGGCCCGCCGGATCGAGCACGCGCCCGCGGACGCGCACGACCGAGTCATCCTCCGCCGAGACCGCCGCCGCCGTCGCCGGCGCGGGTGAGGTCGTCGCGGTGTGCGACGTGGGGGCCGCGGCAAAGCTGGCGTGGCTCCCGGCCAGCATGGCGATCGTGAACAGCAGCTGAGAGCGTGTCATCGGTGGCGTCTCCCGAGCTTGCAGGCGTGCGCTTAGACGTGTCCGGCGCCGCAGCGGCCGCGGCGGCGGCCGATCGAAGAGTTCTTCCGGCGTGCCACACTCCATTTTCGCACGCCGCCCGCGCGGGACAGCCCCGTCGCGGGATTCTGCCACGAGGGTGCGACGAGGGCGCGGCCCGGTGACAACCCGTTCCCCGGGCCGTACGCTCGGCCGGAGATGAAGCTCGCTTTTTCGACCAATGCCTTCACCCGCTTCCCCCTCGCCGAGGCCATTGCCGCCATCCGCGAGGCGGGGTTCGCCGGGGTCGAGATCCTGGCCGACGTCCCGCACGCTTACCCGGACGCGATCGACGCCACGCTTGTCGCCAACGTGAACCAGTCGCTCCGGGCGACGGGCCTGGGCGTGAGCAACGTCAACGCGAACTGCTCGTTCGGCTACTGGAAGGACGCGCCGCCGGAGGCGTACTTCGAGCCGAGCCTGATCAGCCCGAACAAAAAGCACCGCGACGACCGCGCCAAGCTGATCGGCCGGACGATCGACTTCGCGCGCGAGATCGGCGCGCGCAGCATCAGCATCACCAGCGGGCGGTGCCTCGGCGGGATGCCGCCGGACGCGGCGGCGCGGCAGTTCGAGCGGGAGATCAAGCCGATCCTCGACCACGCCGAACGCGCGGGCATCGACGTCGGCATCGAGTCCGAGCCGGGGCTGCTCATCGAGTGGGCGGCGGAGCTGCGCGAGTGGATCGACACGCTCGGGTCGAAGCGGCTGGGCGCGAATTTAGACGTCGGCCACAGCCAGGTGCTCGGCGAGAGCATCCCGCAGGTCGTCCGCCTGCTCGGCGACCGCATCTGGAACCTGCACGTCGAGGACATCCCAGGTCGCAAGCACTACCACATGATCCCCGGCGAGGGGACGCTCGACTGGCCTGCCCTGCGCGACGCATTGCGCGACATCGGCTACGACCGCTTCGTGACGGTCGAGCTCTACACCCACACGGCTGATCCGGTCTCGGCGGCGCGCAAGAGCCACGCGTTTCTGAGCAAGCTGTTTTCCTGACGCTGCGCACCGACGCGGAATCTTTCACGTGGCTTGGGCGTCTCGCCCGAGCATTTGCGGCGGCCAGCCGCACTTGCTCTTGTTCCGCTGCCGCGGCCATCGCTCGGGCGAGACGCCCAAGCCAGGTGAAGGAGACGACGAGCCGACCGCTCCACCCGCCCTTCGGCGTACACTGCCCTGCGTGTCGCTGAGCGAAACGACCCTCGTGGTGATGACAAAGTTCCCGCAAGCCGGGCGGGTGAAGACGCGACTCATGCCGGCGTTGAGCGGCGAACAGGCGGCGGCGACGCACGAGGCGTTCCTGGTCCACCTTTGCGGGCGGCTGGCGCGGATGGAGTGGGGCCGGCGGGTGATCTGTCACGATCCGCCCGATTGCGGCCCGGCACTGCGCGCCCTGGTCGGGCGGGCATTTGAGTACTTGCCGCAGGGGGGCGGGGATTTGGGCGCTCGAATGGCAGCGGCGGCGGTCGCGTCGTCGGCGGCGGCACGCACTGGTGATCCTGGCGGGGCCCTGCTGTTTATCGGCGTCGATAGTCCCGACGTCCCGACCGCTGCGCTCGCGGCCGCCGCAAGGCTCGTCAAAACGCACGACGTGGTGCTGGGGCCCAGCGCCGACGGCGGTTATTGGTCGGTGGCGCTGGCGCGGCGGGTCGATCCGGTGGCGCTGCTTTCACGGATAGAATGGTCCAGCGGGCGCGAGCTGGACCAGACCCTCGAACGCGCCCGCGCGCTCGGCTATAACGTCGCCCGGGCCGACGCCTGGCCGGACGTGGATTACCCGCCCGATCTGCGGCGGCTGGTCGCCCGGCTGCGGGCTTCTGACGATCCGGCCGACGGCGCATTGCTGGGCCGACTTCTGGCGGTGCTACCGGCGCGGTCGGTGTTGCTGGACGATCATGATGACGACAACGCTGCGGGCGAAGGCAACGCCGGCGCTGACGAAGACGAAAGAGACGTGTGACATGACGCAGGACCACCCAGCGACCCCTCCCGCCGGCGCTGCCGCGCCCGCGGCCCCGGCGGTCGCGCCGCCGGCTTCGCCGCAACCGCCGGCTTCGGCGGATGCGCCCCGCGCGGCACCGTCGCCGGCGGGCAGCGGCAACGAGCAGTTCCTCCCGCAGTCGACCGTCCTGATCGTCGACGACAACCCGCAGAACATCGAGCTGCTCCAGGCGTTCCTCGAGTCGCTGCCGGCGCAGATCGTGTCGGCCGTCGACGGCGTCGACGCGCTGGAGAAGGTCCAGCAGTACAACCCGGACCTGATCCTGCTGGACGTGATGATGCCCAAGATGAGCGGCTTCCAGGTCTGCCGAAAGCTCAAGGGCGACCCCGCCACGCGCGACATCCAGATCCTGATGGTCACCGCGCTCAACGAGCTGGGGGACATCGAGCAGGCGTCGGAGTGCGGCACGGACGATTTCGTCAGCAAGCCGGTCAACAAGCTCGAGCTGCTCACGCGCGTCAAGAGCCTGCTGCGCGTGCGGCACATGAAGAGCGAGCTGGAACGTGCCCTGACGTACCTGAACGAGATCGAGCACGACGACGAAGTCCTGTAACGGCGGCCCCGCGCGCGCCCCGACGCCAGCGGCAGCGCGCGGTACGCCGGCGCCGCGCAAGGAGACGCTTGCCGGTCTCGCCGCCCCCCCGGCACTCTGCGGGAAGCACATTGGACATCCAACAACGCGGCGTTCCGAAGGACCATCAACAAACCAATCGAGCGAGAAAACGCGGATGCGAGCAAACCGAATCCTGTCGTGTGCGTTGGCGGTGGCGGGTGCGACGTTCGTGTGGGCCGGCTGCCAGGCGCCGCCGCCGGGGCGGGTCGAGATCCCGATCACGAAGCAGCCCGCGCGGGCGATGAACGAGGATCTCGTCGAGCGCCCGCTGGCGTCCCGCCGCGGCGCCGCAGGCACGCGCCCGGTGGAAACGGCGGTCGCGCAGTCGCCGGCGGTTGCGGACGTCGGGCCGGAACCCGTCTCCGTCGCACAGAACGCGGGGAAACCGCAGGCGGCGGAGAGCGCGACCGGTGACGCTGCGCCCGGCGCCCCGACGGTCGAGCCGCGCGGCGCGACCGCCCCGACCGCCGGCGCCCGCGCCGCGCGTCCGCCCATCCCGCAGGAGCCGGCGGCGAAGAACTACGGCGTCGAGCAGTACCGTCTGGTCAGCCAGTCCGACGAGATCGTCTCGGTGCTGAAGAACGGCATGACCATCATCGCCAAGCGGATGCCCTCGCCGGTGCTGGCGGTGCGCGGGTACGTCTACACCGGCGGGGTGTACGAGAACCGCTGGCTCGGCGGGGGCCTTAGTCACCTGCTGGAGCACCTGGTGGCCGGCGGGAGCTCGCAGCGCCGCACGGAGGCGAAGAACCGCGACCTGCTCCAGCGCATCGGCAACAACTCCAACGCCTACACCACCGCCGACCACACCGCCTACTTCATCAACACCACGCCGGACCACCTCGGCGAAGCGGTTGACTTAGTCACCGGCTGGATGCTGGGCGCGCTGATCACGCCGGAGGAGTACAAGCGCGAGTACGAGGTCGTGCAGCGCGAGCTGGAGAAGGACAAGGGGGAGCCGGACTGGGTCTTCTACCACCTCACGCAGGCCAACCGTTACCGCGTCAGCCCGGCGCGCGTGCCGACGATCGGCTACCAGGAAGTGATCCAAAGCCTCAGCCGCGACGACGTCTTCAGCTACTACAGGGAGACGTACCAGCCGAACAACATGGTCTTTGCCGTCACCGGCGACGCCGAGCCGGAGCAGATGCTGCGCGCGGTGCAGAAGTTCGTGGACGACGCCCCGCCCGGCCGGGTGCCGTCGCGCGACATCGCCGACGAGCCGCCGGTGCTGTCGCCGCGCACGCTGGTGGCGACGTTCCCCAAGCTCGGGCAGGCCAAGCTTCAGATCGAGTTTCCCTCGGTGCGCATCGACCACCCGGACCTGTACGCGCTGGACCTGCTGAGCACGATCCTCGGCGGCGGCGAGAGCGCGGTGCTGGTCGAGGAGCTGCGCGACAAGCGCAAGCTGGTGACCAGCGTCGGGGCGAGCAACCCGACGCCCACGTTCGTCGACGGCAGCTTCGAGATCCAGATGGAGCTGCCCCCGGACAAGATCGCCGCCGCCACCGGCGCGGTGATGGAGGTTCTGGACAACGTCATCAACAACGGCGTCAGCGACGAGCAGGTCCGCAGCGCCAAGGTGCAGATGCGCAGCGAGCGCGTGCGCAGCTTGCAGACGTCGGAGGCGGTGGCGGCGTCATTGGCGAACGACCTGATGACCGCCGGCGACCCGCACTTCACCGACCGCTACCTCAAGCGGATCGAAGAGGTGACCCCCGACCAGCTCCGCGCCGTCGCCAAAACCTATTTCGTGCGCCAGCGGCTGATGACGACCGCGATGGTGCCGGCCGAATCCGTCGGGGCCGAGGGACTGCCCAAGGCCGAGGACCTGCTCCGCCCGATCGCCCCCACGACCCGCGACGCCCCGGCGGCGGAGGAGAAGCCGGTCATCACCCGCGTCGAGCTGCCCAACGGCACCATCCTGCTGCACAAGCGCATCGCCACCTCGCCGCTGGTCGAGGTCAAGCTCTACGCGCTGGGCGGCGTGACGGAGGAGTCGGCGGAGAACAACGGCATCGGCAACCTGACCATGGAAATGCTCCCGCGCGGCACCGCCACGCGCAGCGCGCAGCAGGTGGCCGCCTTCTTCGATTCCATCGGCGGCACGCTTGACACCACCTGCGGCAACAACAGTTGGGCCTGGAGCTTCACCTGCCTGAAGGATGACTTCGACAAGGCGATGCACGTCTTCGCCGACGTGGTGAACAACCCCGCGTTCGCGCCGGCGGAGGTGGAGCAGATGAAGCGCCGCGTGCTGGCGCAGATCGAGTCGCTGGACGCCGACTGGACCAGCCAGTCGATGCGTTTCTTCAAGCGGCAGTACTTCGGCCCGGCGAACTCGCCGTACCAGTTCCTGCCGGTCGGGCAGGGCGAGATCGTGCAGAAGCTGTCGCCCGGGCAGCTCACGGCGTGGTACCGCGACCGCGTGCTCAAGGGCCGCCGCGTGCTGGCGGTGTTCGGCGACGTGGACCTGGAACGCGCCCAGGCCATCGCGCGCGAGCAGCTCGGCGCGGGCCCGACGGTTAACGTGGAAAGGCCGGCGACGCAGACGGCGGCCGCAGACGCCCCGCAACGCCCGCCGGGCGGTGGCAGGGCGGCGGTCGAGGTCGCGCGCGTCGAGGTGCAGAAGACCGAGCAGCCGCTGGCGGGCGTCGTCATCGGTTACGACGCACACAGCATCATCGGTGACGCGGCGAATTACCCCATCGTCGTCGGCGACACGATGACCAGCGGCTTCGGCTACCCGACCGGCTACCTGCACGAGATCCTGCGCGGGCGCGGGCTGGTCTACGTGGTCCACGCGATCAACCAGCCCGGGCGATCGGCGAAGCTGCCGGGGACGTTCCTCGTTTACGCCGGCTGCGACCCGGGCAAGGTGAACGAGGTGGTCGACCTCATCCTGGAGAACATCGCGCGGCTTCAGGGCACCGAGCGGGACATGCAGCCAGGCTGGTTCGAGCGCAGCAAGCAGCTCGCCATCACCAGCGACGCCATGGATACCGAGACCCCCGCCGAGCAGGCGCAGACGGCCGCGCTCGATGAGCTGATGGGCCTCGGCTACGACTACCACGACCAGTTCGCCAAGCGCGTCGGGGCCGTGGCACTGGACGACCTGCGCCGGGTGGCCCGCCAGCGCCTGAGCCGCGCCGTGGTGACCATCAGCACGCCCGCCCCGGAGGCGGTGAAGGTGAAGCCCGGGCAGAGAACCTACGCCGAGTTCCCCCCGGTAGACCTGACGCCCCGCGGCGTGCAGCACGACGCGAACAAGTGAGGCTGACTCTAGGGCAGGGGCGAGCGCTGGGCTGCGAGTACTGACGATTGGAGATTGACGATTGGAACTTGAACGGCGCGCGCGGGGTCACAGCCTTTCAAGTTCTAATCGTCAATTCACAAGCTTCCTGCCCAGCCCGGCGCTCGCCGAACCTCTCCCCAAGGCACGGGCAGCAGCGACCGGAGAACCGCATGATCGACGCCAGCACCAGCATCGAGCAGTTCCTCGCGGCCGCGGCGGCGAAGCAGCCGGCGCCGGGCGGCGGGTCGGCGGCGGCGCTGGCGGGGGCGCTGGCGGCATCCATGGGGGAGATGACCGTCAACTACAGCGTGGGCAAGAAGAACCTCGCGCCGCACGAGCCGGAGCTGCGCGACGCGCTGGCGGAATACGCGCGGGCTCGGCGGTTGCTGCTCCAACTGATGCTCGAGGACCAGGTGGCGTACGAGGCGCTGACGGCGGCTCGAAAGCTGCCCGAGTCGTCGCCGGCGCGGCAGGCGGACTTCGACGTCGCGCTGCTGGCCAGCATTCGCGTCCCCCAGGCGATGGGCGCTACCGCGCTGGCGGTGCTGGAACTGGCCGACCGGCTGGTCGACAAGGTCAACCCGTTCCTGCTGAGCGACCTGGCCGTCTCCTGCGAGCTGGCGATGGCGACCGTGCGCTGCGCCGTCTACAACGTGCGCGCGAACCTGCCGGACGTCACCGACTCGCGCGACCGCACGCGGATCGAGGCGACCGGGCAGCACCTCCTGACCGCCGGGACCGACGTCGTCCGCCGCGCCGTCCCGCGCATCTGGATGCGGCACGCGAAGTCGCAGGGGGCGTAGGCGCCGCCGGGCGGCTTGGGCGCTGGACCATCGCGGTCGCCGGCAGCATTGGCATGACCCCGCGGCGCGCATCGAGTTCACCGGCGAGAGAGCGCGCGGCTGGCTGCCGCGGCGCGCGATCTGGTGTACCATGTCGCGGCGCTCGGCTCGCGAAGGCGCACGGAGGTACCTGAACGATGGCAACGGCCGCCGCCACGATTACCACGACGGGGACAGCAGCCGCGGCGAAACCGCAAGCGGCGGCCGCGGGAGCGCCCGGGTATGAGGTCGCGCGGCCGCTGGGGAAGTGTCACCTGACCGGTGAGACCATCGCGCCCGGCGACAAGTTCATGGCCGCCCTGCGCGAGACGCCGCAGGGGTTCGAGCGCGCAGACGTGTGCGCGGGCGCCTGGGCGCAGTTTGACCGCGCGGGCGTCGTCGCATTCTGGCAAGCGACCATGCCGCACCAGGAGCAGAAGAAAAAGCTGTTCGTCGATGACGGGGTCCTGTGCGATCTCTTCGAGCGCCTCAAGGACACGGCCGAGCCAGCGAAGCTCAATTTCCGCTTCGTCCTGGGGTTGATCCTGATGCGCAAGAAGATGCTGATCTACGACACCAGCCGCGACGAGGACGGCAGGGACATCTGGGTCATGCGCTTCAAGGGGCGCGAGGAAAGGCTCGACCTACTCAACCCGAAGCTGGACGAAGCGCAGGTGGCCGAGGTCAGCCAGCAGCTCGGGCAGATCTTGAATGAAGAGCTGTGAGAGAGAAGGAAAGGCGTAGAGGGAAACGGGCAAGGGAGTAGAAGGCAGATGAAGAGGGCAAAAGGAAAAAGGGCCGCGGCGCGCATCGCGCTGCTTTTTTCCTTTTTCGTTCTCACTTTTTCCTTCGCCCCCGCGTGCGCGCCCAAGCGCGGCGGCGCCACCACGCGCCCGACGGCTTACTTCGGGCCGACCGAGCCGATGGTGGACGTGGTCAACGCCATCAATGCCAACAACCGCAAGCTCCCCACGCTCTGGGCCAGCATCCGCGAGATGGAGGCGTCGATCGTGGACGACCGCGGCCGGCGGCACGACGAGGTCCTGCGCGGCACGGTGCTCTACCGCTCGCCGCGCGAGGTGTCGCTCGTCGGCACCAAGGACCCGGTCGGCGCGGTCGTCACCATCGGCTCCAATCGCGACACGTACTGGCTCGTGGCCAAGGATCCCGGCCCGGACACCGCCTGGTGGGGTCGCTACGAGCACCTCGGCAGCGACTGCGCCCAGCCGATCCCGATCCGCCCGGACCTGATCCTCGAGGTGCTCGGCGTCAGCGCGATCGAAACCGACTTTAGCGCGCTGCCCGCGCCGGTGATGCGCTTCAACCCGCAGGCCGACGCCTACATGTTCGTCTGGATCGGCAAGCTGCCCAACCGCTTCGTGGCCACGCGCGAGATCTGGTACGACCGCAAGACCAAGCGGCCCACGCGGGTGGCGCTGTTCGACGAGCACGGGCGGACGATCCTCAGCGCGTTCCTCTCCCGGCACGTCCCGGTGGAGGTGCCCGGGCTGCCCGAGGCCGAGTGGCCGACGGTGGCGGGCGAGTACCGGCTCTTCTTCCCCGACAGCGGCTCGCGGCTGCGGCTGGCGATGGGGGACGTGAAGCTCTCCAACCGCGGCGCCCCCAACGACAAGACCTTCACGTTCGTGCCCCAGCGCGCGGGCGTCTCGAAAGTGATCCAACTCGATGAAGCCTGCGGCCCGTAACGCACTGATCGGCGTGTCCCTCCTCCTGCTCGCGCTGGCATCGCTGGCCGCGGTGACAATCGCGCGGGCGGCGCAGGCGGCGCCCTCGCCCGCTGCGGCCGAAGCGCCGCGCCCGGCGGTGCGCGACCTGCTCGCCCACGGGACCGATCAAGTCATCTGGACCGCCGATGTCGTCTCACGCCCGGGCCGCGCCAACCAGATCGGCATCTCAACGCAGGTCCGCTACCGCAGCGCCGGCGACCAGCAGCGCTGGCAGGCGGCGGCGGAGCTGTCGGCCCGGCCGCTCTCGCTGGCGAACCGCGGCAGCGAGCTGCTGGTCGTCACCGACGACGGGGAGTGGAAGATCGTCTCCGATTCCGGCGCCCGCAGCGGCAACCCGCTGCCGAACAACGCACGCGTGATCGCGCTGGCGGGCGACGGGGACGATATCTGGGCGGTTGGCGCGCGCGACTTGTCGCGCCCGACGGCCGCTGCGGCCGCCGCGGCGCCGACGGTTCCGGGCTCCGCCAGCGCGCCGGTCGCCACGCGGCCGACCGCTGCGGCGGAGACGCCATCGGTGCCGGGCACCTCCGGGCCCGCCACAATTTCGGCGACCGCGCGAACGCCGAGCGCGACGCGGTCCTCAATCTCCGCGCTGCCGCCCGCGTCGCTGCCGCCGTCGCCGCCGCGACCCGCCGGGCAGATGGTCGCGACCACGTCGAATGCGCCGCCGGCGACCCAGCCGCAGCCGCTGGGGTTATTCCTGCTCCGCCGCGGCGCGTGGGCGGAAGTGTCGGACCTTCCGGTCAACGTCAAGTCGGAACGTGTCGCCGCGGTTTCGCTGGCGGTGCTGGACCGGCGGCTCACGCTCGCCATCGTCGGCCCGGAGCCGGCGGTGCGCATATACACCCGCGACGGCGACCGCTGGACCGGGCCGACCGACGTTGCCATCCTCGGCAGCGGCGCGCGCATGAAGCTCCTGGACGTGCGCGGGCAGCCCGCGCTGTGGCTGGCGGACGCGGGCTCGCCCGGGTCGATCTACTACCTGAAGGACAATCAGTGGGGGCCTCCGGTCAAGCTCCAGTCGTCCGGCAAGCTCCAGCCTTTCGACCGCGCGTCGCTCGCCAGCGCCCTGGGGCAACTGCGACTGCTGGCATCCGACGGCAAGGGCCGGCTCGCCGAGCAGCTCTACGCGACCGACGGCTCGCTGATCGGCGAGGCGAGCGAGGCGTTCACCGTCTCCACCGAGGCGGAGCAGCGCCTCGCGCGCGTCCTGCGCTTCATCCTGCTGGCGGTGCTGGTCGTCTGGATGTTCGGCGCGCTGCGGCAGCGGCCGAACTTGCAGGAGGCGATCAAGCGGCTCGACACGCTCAACCTCGCGCCGCTCGGCCGGCGGCTGATCGGCGGCGCCATCGACGCGCTGCCGTTGATCGTCGGCAGCGCCGTCGCGCTGCTGGTCCTGCCCGAGCACGGCAACCCGCCGCCGGGGATTGTTGAGGTTTCCGCCGCCGAGATCGCCTGGTTCGTCGGCGGGCTCACGGTGTACTTCGTGCACGTGACGCTGACCGAGGTGATCGCCGGCCGCTCGGTCGGCAAGATGCTCACCGGCACGCGCGTGGCGTCGCTGACGGGGGCGCGTCCGACGCCGGGGCAGGTGGTGACGCGGAACCTCATGCGCATCGTCGACCTGGCCGGCGTCCCGCTGCTGTCGGTCCTCTCGCCGCTGCGGCAACGCGTGGGCGACATGACGGCCGGGACGATCGTGGTCACCAACACCGGCGAGCCCCCGCCACCCCCAGCCGACGACGCGCCGCCGGCCGACGGCCCAACAGCGCCGCCGCCGCCGCCGCCGCCCGCGGAGCCGCCGAGCACTCCACCGCCGTCGGCGTGATCGGGAAACGCGTCACCAGATGCGCTGGATCCCGTAGGCGTCAAACGCCGCATCGGCACTCACGATGGCCATCTGCTCGGCCAGCGCTTGGGCGATGAGCGCGCGGTCAAATGGATCTCGGTGGTGAAATGTAAGGGTCGCCACAGTGGCGGCGTGCGAGAGTTCGATGGGGAGCAGCCGAAAGCCGTTGCGCGCAAGCTCTCGGGGGACCAGCACGTCGAAAGGTTCGGTCAGCGATAGCTTGCCGAGGCTTACCTTGATCGCCATCTCCCATGCGGATGCTGCGCTCACGACCTTGTCGTTTGCAGGATCCTCGATGGCCGCACGGGCGGGGGCGGAGAGGCGGGGGTCCCCGGCGATGAACCAGAGGAACGCGTGGGTATCGAGCAACAGCCTCATTCGCTGTACTCGCGGAAGTCGTCCAGCGGCGCATCGAAGTCGTCCGAGAGCGTGATCGACCCTTGGGCGCTACCGAACTGCGGCCGCCCCTCGCCGGTCGGCACGGGGACCAGCCGGACCGCCGCACCCCCGTCACGGACCACGACGACCTCTTCGCCCCCGACGGCCGCATTCACCAGATCCGGCAACCGCTCGCTCGCCTGCTCGACGGTGACGCGTGTCATAACTGAAGTATAGCAGACGCTGCCGACGCGCTGCCCAATTGACAGGCGGCGATCTAGCTCGCCGCCTGCGCCCACTTGATCAGAATATCCGCCACCTCCGGCCGGCTGAACTCCATCGGCGGGCGCTGGCCGGCCTTGAGCATTTCGCGCACCTTCGTGCCGCTGGGGGCGACCTTTTGCTCCGGGCCGTGCGGGCAGGTCTTGGTGCTGACGACCGCCTCGCACTTGTTGCACCAGGCGGTGTGCTCGAACTTCAGGATGGTCACGCCGATATCCTTCGCCAGGTCGAACTGATCGAAGATCTTCTGCGCGTCGTAGGTGCCGTAGTAGTTGCCGACGCCGGCGTGGTCGCGGCCGACGATGAAGTGGGTGACGCCGTAGTTCTTGCGGATCAGCGTGTGCAGCACCGCCTCGCGCGGGCCGGCGTAGCGCATGGCCAGCGGCATCACGCTGAGCATGGTCGTCTTGGGGTTGTAGTAGTTGTCGATCAGGACGCGGTAGCACTGCATCCGGACCTCGGCGGGGATGTCGTCGCTCTTGGTCTCGCCGACCAGCGGGTGGACGAGCAGGCCGTCGGTCATCTCCAGGGCGCACTTGGTGAGGTACTCGTGGCTGCGGTGGATCGGGTTGCGCGTTTGAAACGCCGCGACGGTGGACCACCCCTTTTGCTCGAAGGCCGCGCGCGTCCTGGCCGGCGGCAGGCGGTAATCGCTGAACTCCGGCTCGTGCGTGGTGGTCAGGACGTCAATCTGCCCAGCGAGGTTGAAGCTCCCCTGCCCGCGGACGATCTTGACGCCCGGGTGGGCGTCGTCGGTCGTGCGGTAAACGTTGGGGATCTCCACCTCCTTGTCGTGCTTGTACTTTTCGCTGACGGTGATCAGCCCGAGCAGCCGCCCCTTCGGGTCGTTCAGGGCCAGGCGGTCGCCCACATTGATCGCGGCGGCGACGTCGTCGGCGGGGGAGAGGATGACCGGGATCGGCCAGACCGTGCCGTCCGCCAGCCGCATCTCGGTGCAGACGCGCTTGAAGTCCGCCTCCCCCATGAAGCCGGACAGGGGGCTGAAGGCGCCGATGGCGATCATCTCCAGGTCGAACGCCTCGCGCGGCGACAGGGTGATGGCCTTCAGGGCGGCGGCCTCCTTGGTGGCCTTGGCGGCGGCGTCGCCGGTGAGAAGGCGGTCGATCAACTTCCCGCCGTGCGGGGCGATCAGCGACATCGGTGGCTCCTGTGTGAGAGGGGTGACGCACGGCGTTGGCGTCGCTGGTCCAGCGGCAGCCATCCGCGCGTGCCTGCTGCGTGCCCGGGCGACGGTAGCGGATCGAAAACGGCGTTTCAAGGGTTGCCGGACCGATCCGCTGCACGGAACACCGGTTCGGCCGCTTTCCTTGCCAGCAGGCCGATTTTCGCCAAAATCCGCGTTGTTGGCCGAGATGTAAGTGTTGCCATGACCCAGCCGGACCCGACGCCCGCCCCATCCTCCCCCGCCCCCGCGGGCCATCGCGCCCGCGCCGGCTGGCTGCCCGCCCCTGTGCGCAAGTGGGGCAAGTTCGTCCTGCGCTGGACGATCGCCGTCGTCGGCATCGGCTGGGTGGTGCTCAACACGCCGCTGTACGACAAGGTCACCACGCTCGACGGCGACAACCGCCCGATCAAGGTGACGCTGGCCGAGGACGTCGGCGACCGCATCACCTCGGCCAAGATCATCGACCCGGTCACCGGCGCGGTGCGCCAGGTGTCGCGCGATCAACTGGTCAACCCGCCGGACACGAAATGGGTCGAGGTGCGCGAGCCGTCGGGCGTGCAGCGGCGTCGCCTGCTGGCGCTGGACCTGAGCGACGACCTCAAGGCGGTCCGCCGCCTGCTGGTCGAAAATCCCGGCGGCAAGGGCGCCTGGGTGACGCCGGAGCGGGTCGAGAAGTACGAGCTGGGCGTTCCCTTCCCGCTGGTGGACCAGGGGATCGTCCCGATGGTCCGCCAGGCGGACCGCGGCTACCTGTGGGCGGCGGTGCTGATCTTCCCGGTCACGTTCCTCATCACCGGCCTGCGCTGGCACCTGCTGCTGACCGCCGTCGACATCGGCATCGGCGCCGCCAAGTCGTTCGTCATCAACATGGTCGGAGCGTTCTACAACACGTTCATGCCCGGCTCGACCGGCGGGGACGTGCTCAAGGCTTACTACGCGGCTAAGCTCAACCCCGGGCACCGCACCCGCGCGGTGATGAGCGTGATCGTGGACCGCGCGATCGGCCTGCTCGGGCTGATCATCCTCGGCGGGGCGATGGCGGGATACCTGGCGACATCGCCGCACGTGGCGGGCGACGCGGTGGCCGAGCGCTGCGCCCAGGTGGCGATCGGCGCGGGTGTGATCGTCCTCTGCACGGTGGGCGGGTTGCTGGTGCTCTTCACGCCGGTCCTGCGCCGTGCGACGGGGCTAGACTTCATCCTTCGCCGCATGCCGATGCAGGAGCAGGTGGGCAAGGCGATCCACACGCTGGAGCTTTACCGCCAGCGCCCGGCCCTGGTGCTGGGGACACTGGTGATGACCTTCCCGGTGCACATCACTGTGATCTTCTCGGCCATGTGCGCCGGGATGGCGTTCGGGCTGCCGCTGACGCCGGGATATTATTGGGTGGTCGTGCCGGTGGTGGTGCTGGCCGGCGCGGTGCCGATCTCGCCGCAGGGGGCAGGCGTGATGGAGTTCTTCGCCATCCTGCTGACGCGCAAGCAGGGTTGCACGGTTAGCCAGGCGTTCGCGCTGACCATGTCGATCCGGCTGGTGCAGATCTTCTGGAACTTGTGGGGCGGGCTGTTCGTGATGCGCGGCGGTTACCACGCGCCGACGCCGAAGGAACAGGCGAGCGTGGAGCACGACGATGCCGCCGACGCCGCGCCGCCGGTGTCGGCCGGGCAACCTGCGCCGGCGCAGCCTGCGGGGCTCTCGCCGCGCGTGGGCGATGCGCCCACGGGGGTCGCGCCGTCAGCGCCGTGATCGCGTTCCGGCTGCCCCGCGCTACCGCAATGGCGCGCGGCGGCTGACAGGCACCTACGTCACGGCGTTGATCGCTTCGTCTCGGCCGCGGGCTGCTACGGCGCCCACACGCGGGCAAACGCGGCCGTTCGCGGGTAAAACTGTCCGCTGCCGATGCTCAAGCGGATCGACCGCATCCTCATCCGCGTCCCGCAGCTCGACGCGGCCATCAAGTATTACCGCGACGTGCTCGGGCTGGCGCTGACGAAGCAGGCGAACCACATCGCCAGCTTCAAGTTCGCCGACGCCGACACCGAGCTGGTCCTGCACAGCGACCCGGACCTGCCGGCCGAGGCGGTTTATTACCTCGTCGATGACGTGCGCGACCTCTACAAGCGCCGCCAGGAGCTGCGGCTCAAATTCTCCGGCCCGCCGGTGCAGGTCTCGCGCGGGTTCCGCGGCACGGCGAAGGATCCGTTCGGCAACGTGCTGTTGCTGCTCGACCGCACCACCAGCGGCGGCTCGGCCGGCGGCGGGGGCGCGGGCGGCGCCGACAAGCACATCGAGGACGCCCGCGCCGCCGGCGGCGCGCTCTTCGCCGGTGTCGAGCCCAAGATCGCCGTCAAGCGCGACGCGCTCGCGACCATCTACCAGAACATCAATCGCACCGCCGACGACCTTCCCTACACGCCGCACTTCGAGACGCTTTACGCCTCCTACGCAAAGCAGATCGGCGAGCCGAAGCCGACGCGGCAGGAGGTGTGGCGCCACCTGCTGAACATGCGCAAGGCCGGTCAGCTCCCCAAGCTGGGCGTCGCGCGCTCGAAGCCGCCGCAAATCGACCCGGATCACGAGGCCCGGCTGCGCGAGCTGCTCGGCGGCGACATGGGCAAGCGCGATCGCCTCCCGTACACCGACCGCTTCGACCGCCTGGTCAATGAATTCAACAAGACCCAGACGAGAAAACTCTCTCCGCACCTGGTCTGGCGCATCGTGGCGAAGCTGGCGAAGTAACCCGCCCCCGCGGCGGCCCGCCGGTCACGGGAAGAATCGCACCCGCTCTCCCCGGAGACAGTGACGAGGGCGGGGGAGACGGGCGAGCAGCGCGACGAGTCCGCGCAGCGCCCACGGCGCAACGATCCCGCACGCGACCTACGCGATCGTGCGCGCCCGTGACGACCCAGAGGGAGGCCCGACGCATGCCCGCCACGCCCGATGCCCTCCAGACCCTTCGCACCACCTTCGGCTTCACCGCCTTCCGCGAAGGGCAGGCCGACGTCATCGACAAGCTCCTCGCCGGGCGCTCCGCGCTGGCGATCTTCCCGACCGGCGCGGGCAAGAGCCTGTGCTACCAGCTCCCGGCGCTGCTGCTTGACGGCATCACGCTGGTGATCTCCCCGCTGATCGCGCTGATGAAGGACCAGATCGACGCCCTCCAGGCGAAGGGCGTGCCGGCGGCGCGGCTGGATTCGTCGCTGGACGCGGCCGGGGCGCGAGACGTCTACCAGCGCCTTCGCGACGGGCGGCTCAAGATCCTCTACGTCGCCCCCGAGCGGCTGGCCAACGAGCGGTTCCTGGCGACGCTCTCGCGGCTGAATATCGCGCTGCTGGCGGTGGACGAGGCGCACTGCATCAGCGAGTGGGGCCACAACTTTCGCCCCGACTACCTCAAGCTCGCGCCGCTGGCGAAGCGGCTTGGCGTGGGGCGCGTGCTGGGGCTGACGGCGACGGCGACGCCGGCCGTCGCGCAGCAGATTGCCGCCGCCTTTGACGTAGTGCCCGCCGACGTCGTCCGCACCGGCTTTTACCGCCCGAACCTCAACCTGATGGTCACGCCCGCGTGCGGCGGCGAACGTCAGCGGCTGCTCGTGGAGCACCTGCGCAAGCGCGAGCGGGGGCCGACGATCGTTTACGTCACCCTCCAGCAGACCGCCGAGCAGGTGGCGGCGTTTCTAAGCGAGAACGGCATCCCGGCGGCCGCCTATCACGCGGGGATGGACGCGGAGGAGCGGCACCGCGTGCAGGATGAGTTCATGTCCGCGAATGACCGCGTCGTCGTCGCCACCATCGCGTTTGGCATGGGGATCGACAAGTCGAACATCCGCGCGGTCTACCACTACAACCTGCCGAAGAGCCTCGAGAACTACGCCCAGGAGATCGGCCGCGCCGGCCGCGACGGGCAGCCGAGCGCGTGCGAGCTGCTGGCGTGCGCCGACGACCTGGTGACGCTGGAGAACTTCACCTTCGGCGACACGCCCACGCCCGAGGCGATCGCCGGCCTGCTGCGCGACGTGTTCAGCCTTGGCGAGGCGTTCGACGTTTCGGTGAGCGAGCTGTCGGGAGAGCACGACGCCCGGCCGCTGGTCGTCGAGACGCTGCTGACCTACCTCCAGCTCGACGGCTACCTCGCGTCGACCGGCCCGTTCTACAGCGAGTACAAGTTCCAGTCCGCCCGCCCGCTGGAGCAGATCTTCGACGCGTTCGACGCGGCGCGCGCGGGCTTCCTCCGCCGCGTGTTCGCCGGCGCGAAGAAGCTGTCGAAGTGGTCGGTGCTGGACGTCCACGCGACCGCGCTAAAGCTCGGCGAGCCGCGCGAGCGCGTCGTGGCCGCGATCAACTACCTTGAGGAGCACGGCGACCTCACGCTCCAAGTGGCAGGCGTGCGCCACGGGTTCCGCGCGATCAAGCGGCCGGCAGACCTGGAAGCGCTGACGCACGACATGGCCGGCCGGTTCGAGCAGCGCGAGACGCGCGACCTCGCCCGGCTCAACGAGGTGATGCAGTTCGCCAGCCATGACGGCTGCAAGACGCGGCGGCTGCTCGCGTATTTCGGCGAGCCCGCCGACAACGATTGCGGCCACTGCGGCTGGTGCCGCGGCCACCACCCCGGCGCCGTCCCGCCGCCGTCGCATCGCGCGCCGGGCGAGGCGGAGCACCGCTTGCTCGACGACCTCCGCCGCGAGCACGGCGGCGTGCTCGCGACGCCGCGGCAGCTCGCGCGGTTCCTCTGCGGCATCCCGTCGCCGCGCGCCGCCCGGGCAAAAGTCACGAAGGATCGCCGCTATGGCGCGCTGGCGGACGTGCCGTTCCGGGAAGTGCTGGCGATGGCAACGGGCGCGTAGCGGCTCAAGTCGTTCGACCGGAGACGAACCACTCGCCGGCGCGCCCGGCGTGGCCGTTGCCGCGTCGCCAGGGCCACGCTTGTCGCGGCCGGCCGCGGCAGGCTACGCTGCGGCCGTGACTCGGGAAGATTTCTGGGACCAGATCGACACCGCCCGCTCGGCCGCGATGTTTGATCGCGCGCGGCTGGCGGAAGCGCTGCGCGACGAGCTGTTGGAGCTGGACGAAGACGAGGTGCTGGAATTCGCCCGCCACTTCGCGGATTGCCGCGTGGAGAGCTACCGGCAGGAGCTTTTCGCCGCGGCGTGGATCGCCGGCGGCGGGGCGGCGGAGGACGATTTCTCCGACTTCCGCGACTGGCTTATCACCCTCGGCCGAGAAGCCTTCGATGACGTGCTGCACGACCCGCAGCGCATCCTGAACCACGCGGACCCGGTCGAGCTGCGCGACCCGTTCGACCGGGCGGTCGGCCGCGTTCCCGCCGAGGCGTATGAGGAACTGACCGGCGAGCCGCTGCCCAGTGACTCGCTCCGCCCGCACCCCCGCGAGCCGACCGGCCGGAAGTGGGACCCGGCCGGACTGCCGCGGCGATACCCCAAGCTGTGGCGCGCGTACAACCCGGAATAGCCGACGCCCGTCTTCACCTCTTCCCCCGGCGTACCGGGAGCAGGTAGTGAGGCGGCGGTCAAAAGAAACCGGCGGCGCGGAAACAGTCCGCGCCGCCGGGGCCACTGGAAACACGCTCGTTGGGTCGGTCCCGCCACGGCAGGTGCGGCGGGCGGCGGGGTTAGCGCGCGGCGGCCTGCGCCGGTGATGGCGCCGGCCGGGTCGTCGACGGAGCGGCGCCGTTGGCAACGTCCAGCAGGCCGAGGCGGATGCGCACCGCGTCCCACACGCGCTCGCGCAGATCGGACGGGCCGAGCACGCCGGTGCTGACGATCACGCGGGTGGTGCCGTCGGTGCCCGGGCGGTAGGCGATCATCACCTTCGTGTCCTGCGCGTCGCGCGCGGTGATGACCTTCTCGTACGTCGTCTGCAACGGCGTGGTGGCCGCGCCGATGCGGGTGAGCCGCGCATCGGCCAGGGCGGCGTCGATCGCGCCCTCGACCTTCAGCGGCGGCTGCCGCACGGTCAGCTCGGTCTCGCCGCGGAGCAGTTGCCGGCCGCTCTTGCGGACCTCGTGCGCCTGCCTGCACCCGGCGGTGCCGCCGCCGAGCAGCGTCGCCACCAGCACCCCGATGAGGATGGCGATCGTCCGCCGACTCGCGGCCGGGGCGGCGGGCCTGTCGGTTTTCGTCGTTCGGTTCCCTCGCATGAACAGCTCCTTTCAATCAGCCGACCCGCCGTGCCGAGCATGGCCCGCACGGCGGTCCGGTCCTTCGGTATCGACGCTCGCGGCTGCTGCTTTTGGGAAAAGGTGACGCACTCGCCCCGCGCGCCAGTCTGCGTCCGGCGGAATTATCGGAACGGTGGGGAGATGTGCCGGTCGTGTGGATCAGGTCCGGCCGCGCGGCGATGAGCGCGGTCGACCGTCGGAACGCGGAAGCGACTCCCGTGACACGGCCGGGATCGTTCACCAGATCGATCACGGCGGGCCGCAACGCCGGTTCGTTCGTTGCGGTGCAGAATTCGCCGCGGCTTGGCCGAAGAAGAAGGCGGGCTCCGCGCGGTCAGCGCGTCGGGGTCGCACCAGGGTTGCACATCCACGGTGCGCGCGCCGCGGCGACGCGTTGCCATTCTCCCGCCCGATCCGGGAACGGCGCGCCGGCCGCCCCGGCAGTTGCGCGCATTTGGCCCGACCGGAGGAAACGTCCCATGGCTTCCCGCCTTTCGCCCCAGCAGGTTCGCTTCTTCAACGAGCAGGGTTACCTGCTGTTCGACCAGCCGGTCTTCCCGCAGCCGAAGTTCGACGCGCTGAAGAACCACTTCGAGCACCGCGTCGTCGAGTTCTGCGAGCGGACGGGTCAGTCGCCGGAGCACTTCGACGTGCCGCACTTCGAGGACACCAAGCTGTTCGAGTGGCTGTTCGACGACGCGGTGCTCGACATCGTCGAGGGGCTGATCGGGCCGGACATCGCCCTGTGGTCCAGCCACTTCATCGCCAAGCCGCCCGGCGTCGGCAAGCGCGTGCCGTGGCACGAGGACTCGGCCTACTGGGGCCAAGTGCTCGACCCGATGGAAGTGGTGACGGTCTGGCTGGCGATCGACCCGTCGATGCCGGCCAACGGGTGCATGAAGGTCATCCCCGGCACGCACCACAACGGCTACTCGCAGTACGAGGCGGTCAAGGACGCGAGCAAGGAAGTGTTCACCACCGAGATCAGGAAGGACTCGTTCGATGAGAGCAAGCAGGTCCACTGCGTGCTGGACCCGAACCACTGCTCGATCCACCACGCCAAGACGATCCACGGCTCCGAGGCCAACACCAGCGCCATGCGCCGCTGCGGGTACACGATGCGCTACGTGCCGGCGACGAGCAAGTTCCGCCCGGCGGACTGGTTCAGCGCGTTCCAGATCTACCTGGCGCGCGGCAAGGACAAGGCGGGGAACAAGTACGGCGACCCGACCAAGCCGAACTTCAACTGGATCAACGCCGACCGCGAAGCGCGGCGCAAGGCGAAGCTGCTGGCGGGGTGAGCCGGCGAAGCGCGACCAGCAAGGCGCATGGCGGGCTGCGCAGCCTTGACGGGCGGCGCAGCCCGTTCTGCTTCTGCCGCGCCGGCACGCGGTCCCGGAGCGGGGCGGCTGAAAGCGTGAGCGGCGCCGCGGCGTCACTCCCTGCGCGGCCCGCCGGAGGCAGGCGCGCTTCGCATTTCGCCAGCGTCGTTTGTACGATTGCGCGGCTCGCTTTTTTGCGACCCGTGAGGAGACCCGCGAATGGGCTTGAGGTTGCCCCCGAAAATTCAGGACGGCTCGGCCGTCGTCGGCGTCATCGGGCTGGGGTACGTCGGGCTGCCGCTGCTGCACGCGTTCCACAAGGCCGGCTTCCGCGTCCTGGGGTTCGACGTTGACCCGGCCAAGATCGACGCGCTGCGGCGCGGCGAGAACTACCTCAAGCACCTCGGTCCCGGCATGGTCAAGGAGATGGTCTCCGCCGGGCGGTTCGACGTGACCGCCGACTTCTCCCGCCTGGCCGAGGCCGACGCGATCATCAGTTGCGTCCCGACGCCGCTGGGCAGCCACCTCGAGCCGGACCTCAGCTACGTCGAGAAGACCGCCGAGGACATCGCCCGCACGCTTCGCCCGGGTCAGCTCGTGGTGCTGGAGTCCACCACCTATCCGCGCACCACGCGCGAGATCATGCTGCCGAAGTTCGAGGCCCGCGGGCTGAAGTGCGGGCAGGACTTTTACCTCGCCTACTCCCCCGAGCGCGAGGACCCCGGGCGCAAGGATTTCAATACGCAGACGATCCCCAAGCTCGTCGGTGGGATCGACCCCGCGTCCACCGAGGTCGCCACCGCGCTGTACCGCAAGGCGGTCAAGCAGGTGATCCCCGTCAGCAGCGCCGAGGTCGCCGAGAGCGCCAAGCTCCTGGAGAACATCTACCGCGCCGTCAACATCGCGCTGGTCAACGAGATGAAGATGGTCCTGACCGCGATGGGAATCGACGTATGGGAAGTCGTCCGGGCCGCCAGCAGCAAGCCGTTCGGCTTCCAGGCGTTCTATCCAGGCCCGGGGCTCGGCGGGCACTGCATCCCGATCGATCCGTTCTACCTGACCTGGAAAGCCCGCGAAGTCGGCATGCCGACCCGCTTCATCGAGCTGGCCGGCGAGGTCAACCGCGGCATGCCCGACTATGTCGTCCATCGCACGACCCTCGCGCTCAACGACCGCGGCAAGGCCGTCAAGGGGAGCAAAATCCTCGTCCTCGGCCTGGCCTACAAGCCGGACGTCGATGACGTCCGCGAGAGCCCGAGCTTCGAGCTGATCGAAAAGCTCGAGCACCTCGGCGCCGAGGTCGATTACCACGACCCGCACGTCGAGCGCACCCACAAGATGCGCCACCACGATCTCCACATGACGAGCATCAAGCTGAGCCCCGAAGCGCTCCGCACCTACGACTGCGTCCTGATCGCCACCCACCACGCCGCATACGACTGGCAAATGGTGGCCGACAACGCCCAGCTGATCG
>DASQDR010000124.1:0-30044 GCA_035634055.1 Tepidisphaeraceae bacterium
GCGCTGCCGGTGACCTGCAGCGTGCCGCCGTTGAAGGTGACCGGGCCGGCCGCTGCGCCGAGGTTCGCGTCGCTGCCGACGCTCAGTGTGCCGCCGGTCAGGGTCGTGCCACCGGTGTAGGTGTTGGCGCCGTTGAGCGTCCAGGTGCTCGTGCCGGTCTTGTTGACGGCGGTGAGGCCTTCGCCGGCGGGGCCGCCGTTGGCAATCACGCCGGTGACGGCGTTGCCGGTGCTGGTCCCGCCCAGGCCCAGCGTGTGGGTCAGGGTGTTGGTGGAGATGCCCGCGACCGACCCGATGGTCACCGTAGCGGTGGTCGGGTTGAAGGTGGTGGTCTGGGCGCTGCCGGCGGAGAGGATCACGTCGCCATAAGAGACCGAGGCGGTGCCGCTGGTGACGTTCGCACCGCTGGTGATGTTGACGGTTCCGCCACCGTAGGTCGAGTTGCCCATCGGGTGGTTGACGCCGGCACCCGGAGTCGCGCGATCCGAGACGATGTTGAAGTTGGTGGTGGTGCCAAAGTTGGTGTTGTACACGGTGTCGCCACCGTCGGTGGCGTACACCAGGGTGCTGTTGTTGCCGGCGGTGATGGTGGAGGCGGCGCCGAGCGAGGTGGTGCTGCCGAGCACCAACGTGCCGGCGGTCATGTTCACCGCCGTGCCGGCGCCGGTGTTGGCTCCGAGGAGCTTCAGGGTGCCGCCGGTGATCGTGGTGGTGGACGTGTAGTCGTGCGTCCCGGTCAGGGTCATCGTGCCCGCGCCGTTCTTGTTCAGGCCGAGCGCGCCCAGGCCGGTGCCGTTCACCAGGGAGCCGGCGAAGCTGCTGTCGGCGCCATTGTCGAAGATGAACAGCCAGCGGGTGATGTCGCTGCCGTTGGCGATGGTGCCGGAGCCGGCGATGGCGTTGGTGACGAAGTCATTGGCGCCGATGTTGAGCCTTCCGGCGGCCACGGTCACGGTGCCGTTGATCACCGACGTCTGGGTGTTGTTGGTGACGGCGGGTTGGATCGTGAGCGTGCCCGCGCCGGCCTTGGTGAGCCCCGGGTGCGGGTTGGGGCCGGTGATCCTGCCGGTGGTGAGCGTGCCGTTGGCGACGGTGACGGTGCGGACGCCGGTCCCGGCGAGGGTGACGCTGCCGGTGCCGAGGTTCAGGTCGCTGGTGCCGGTGAAGGTGAAGTCGCCGGTCCAGCTCTGAGCGTTGTTGGTGGCGGAGGTGACGGGGGCGCCGCTGGTGTTGTCGATGGTGCCGCCGGCGATGGTGACCGGGCCGGTGCCGAGGCCGGAGGCGTCGTTCAGGTTGATCGTGCCGCCGTTGAGCGTGACGCCGGCGGCGCTGGTGGAGGCGGCGCCGAGGGTGGCGGTGCCGCCGTTGACGGTGAGGGCGCCCGTGCCCAGGCCGGAGGCGGCGGTGACGTTGAGCGCGCCGCTGGTGAGCGTGATGGCGCCGCCACCGCCGACGGCGGAGGCGGCGTTGAGGTTCACGGTTCCGTTGGCCACCGTCAGCGCGCCGTTGCCCAGCGCGGACGTCGCACCGGCGTTGACCGTGCCGGCGTTGACGATGGTCCCGCCGGTGAAGCTGTTGCTGGTGTTGATCGTAACCGCCCCGGTGCCGTTCTTCAGCAGCGTGCCGCTGGAGATGCCGAAGGGACCGTTGATCGTGTAGTCCTTGGTCGAGTTGTTGTAGATCACGCCGGAGGTGGCGACGTCGGCATCGGAGATTGAGACGGTCGTGGTGCCGCCGGCGGTGTCATCGAAGCGGACCTGGTCGTTGACGAGGAAGTCGGTGGCGGTGCCGGCGCCGGCGAGCTTCCAGTTCTTGTTGCCGCTGCCGTCGGGGGTGATGGTGTTGGTGGTCCAGTTGCCGTTGACCAGGCCGGTCCAAACCGGCGTGTCACCGGTGATGGACAGGGCGATGAAGCCCGCCGGGTTGGTCAGCTCGGCGAACTGCCGCGAGCTCAGGCCGGAGATCGTCCCCTTGGTGAAGGCGCTGAACCCGGTCCCGCCGATGCCGCCGGTGTAGCCGATCAGGTTGTAAACGCTACCGGTGGACCAGATGGACGAGGCGTTGACGACCACCGAGCCGGCTGCGCCGTTGGCGGTGAGGGTGGTGGTGTTCAGTACCGGCGCGGTCGAGCCGGTGGTGAGGTTGAGCGTTGCCGCCCCATTGAGGGTAAGCGAGCCGACAGTCAGCGCGCCGGTGGTGCCGGCGCCGTTGGCGATGGTGTTGCCGGCGGCGTTGGCAACGGTCAACGAGTTGATGGTGCCGGTGCCGTCCACGGTGCCGTTGGTCAGGGTGACGGCGGGGGAGACGGCCACGGAGCTGGTCTGGACGAACTTGCCGCCGTTGACCGTGATGCCGCTGCTGTTGTTGAGCGAGGCGGCGCCGGTCAGGCGAACCCCGCCGCCGGTGATGTTGGTCGCGCCGGTGTAGGTGTTGACGCCGCTGAGCGTGGTGGTGCCGGCTGCGCTACCGGTGAAGGTCATTCCGCCGCTGGTGTTGGCTGCGACGGCGATGCCGGTGACGGCCGGGGCGGGGGTCTTGGCGCCGCCGCCGTAGAAGTTCGCCGTCAGCGTTTCGCCCGGCAGGTAGCCGATGCCGGGGCTGGTGATGACGACGCTGGAGACGACGCCGTTGTTCATAACGGCGTAGCCGGTCGCGCCGCTGCCGGAGCCGCCGGTGAGCTTCACCAGGGGAGCCCCGACGTACCCCGAGCCGCCGCTGGCGACCGAGACGGTCGCGGCGCTGACGCCGGAGCCGGCCGGGGCGCGAAGCGCCTGGACGGTGATGTTGGTGCCGCTGTTGTCAATCGTGCCGCCGCCGCTGTAGACGTTGATGGCGTCGGGCCCGGCGTCGCCGAAGAAGCTGGCACCGTTGTTGACGGCGGTGGCCTTGAGGGTGCCGCCGTTGAAGTTGAGATGGGTGGTGGCGTTCGCCTGCGTGGAGCCGAGGATTCGGCCGGTGGTGAGGGTGCCGTTGGGCAGCAGGTTGGCCACGCCGAGGGCGCCGACGCTGTTGTTGCCTTGGGCGAGGTTGACGCCGACGCCGGCGGCGTTGCCGGTCGTGACAGTGGCCGGGTTGCTGCCGCCGCCGACGTTGAGCACTGCGATCGCGGTGCCGTTTCCTCCGCCGTTAAGCATGCGGATGTCGTTGGCTGACGTGGCGGCGCCGCCGGTGACGTTGAACAGGCCGGAGCTGCTGCCGCCGCCGGAGGCGAGTTCGTAGCGCTCGTTGGCGGCGAAGGTGCCGCCGGTCATGTCGACGACGCCGATGGTGTCGGAGAGGTTGGCGCCGATCGCGGCCCGGTTGGTGGTCAGGCTGCCATTGGAGAGGTTGTAGTAGCCGTAGCCGCCGGCATTGGAACCGATGCGCAAATTATCGACGCCTGCGCCTTGGGTGAGGGCGATCGTCCCGCCGCTCTGGTACACCGCGCCGCCACCGGCGCCGGCGCCGTTGTCACCGACGAAGAGGTTGTTGCGGCTGGCGGACGCGCCCGGAAGGACGTTCATGACGGCCGGGGTGGCGGCAATCGTGCCCACCCGCCAGCCGTTGCCGGAGGTCGTGGTGCCGAGGGTCCCGGAGAGATTAAGGGTGCCGCCGCTCGCCTGGACGGCGCCGGTGCTCAGCGAGCCGGTCACGTTGAGCGTGCCGTTCAGGACGGTCGTATTGCCGGTGTACGTGCTGGCGCCCGAGAGGGTGAGGCTGCCCGCGCCGCTCTTGACGAGCGAGCTGGTGCCGTTGGCGAGGACCGGGGTGCTGATGGTCAGGGCGTCGTTGGCGCCGTCGGTGCGGACGATGAGTTCGCCGTTGAGCGTGGCCGCCTGGATGCCCGCGCCGCCGCTGATGGTGGCGCCGCCGGCGACGTTGCCCGCCTTGAGGATGCCGTTGGTGCTGACGGTCGCGCCCCCGTTAAGCGTGAAGGCGTGGTTGCCGCTGTTGCGCAGGGTGGTGAAGGTCGCGGTGTCTTGCGCGGTGATGTCGCCGGTGAATTCCTGGTGGGTCGCCGACGCGAGCGTCGCGGTGCTGCCGCTGGTGACGCCTTCGGTGCCGTTATATGCGATGCCGCGGACGAAGGAGTTGTCGGCGTTCACCCAAGCGTACTCGCTGCCATTGAAGAACGACCCGTGGTCGATGAACCCGGCGACGCGGGGAATGTTGATGGAGTTGCTGGTTCCGTTGGTCCCGCCGGAGACGATGAAGTTGGCGGTCGCGCCCGCGGTGCGGACGAAGTTCGCGCCGCCGAAGGTGAGGCTGGCGGTGCCGGTGCCGTCGGAACTGGACTTGACGGCGCCTTCGCCGGCGTTGAAGTGCAGGCCGGTGCCCGCGTTATCGGAGACGCTTCGGGCGACGCCGGTGGAGGTGGACGAGCCGTACTCGATCGTGCCGCCAGAGATGGTCGTGCGATCGCTATAGGTGACGTTCCCGGTGAGCGAGAGGGTGCCCGCGCCAGACTTGTTCAAGCCCAGTGCCGAAGCACCGGCGGCGCCGCCGTCCTCGATGATACCGGAGAAGAGGTTGTCCGCGCCGTTCTGGACCCAGAACCACTTGGCCCCGTTGGGACCGTTCTTGACGATGCCGCTGCCGGTCAGCCCGCCGACGATGAGGTCGCGCCCACCGAGGTTGATGGTGCCGCCGGTCACGTTGAGGATGCCGTGCCCGAGGTTATTCGCGGTGCCGGATGCGGTGACGCCGAGGGTCAGCGTGCCGGTGCCGGACTTGGTGAGATTGAGCACGCCGCCGGAGGAGGCGTTGATGAAGCTGCCCGGATCCCACGTGGTATTGCCCGTGCCGCCGATGGTCAGCGTCTGCCGCGCGTTGGCCGCGCCGGTGACGGCGTTGACGATGGTCAGCGTGCTGGCGGAGTTGTTGATCCAGCTCTGCGACGCGCCCACCGTGATGGAGGCGGCCTGGTTGGCGGTGGTCGAGCCGATGGTGACCGCGCCCGCGCCGGCGTTGAGCGTGATGCCGCCGGCGCCGAGCGTCAGGATGCGGTTGGCGCTGGCGGCGGTGTTACCCTGGATGAGGGTCGTCCCCGTGCTGTTGAAGGTGAGGGAGTTGGCCGCCTGGTTGGCGTTGAGGCTGATGATCTGGTTCGCGTTGGCCCCGGCGATGTTGAAGATGGCGTCATCGCCGATGCCGGGCACGGTCGCCGGGTCGGGGGTGGTGGCGCCGGAGGCGGTGGACCAGCTCGCCGGGAGGTTCCAGCCGCTGGACACGCCGTCCCAGTAGAGGGTGGCTGCCCCGGCGGACCGGGTGCCGATCGCTCCCAGCGCCGAAAGTGCCGCCGCCGCTAGGATGAGGTGCTTGGAACCCGCCGTCTTTTTGCTGCTTTGCATTTCGCGACTCTCCCGGAGATGTGTTTCGGCGTCCCGCCGCACGCGCGGTGCGGGGGCGCACTGACTCGCCCGCCTACTGCTCAACACGTAACAAAGGGAAAACGAACCAAGGTCGATTATGGGACATACGCTGAGAAAGGCAAGTCGGCCCAATTTAATTTTTTCCGGGATTTTCCCGGAAAGAGCCGGCTTCTGATGCCTGTTCGCCTGCTTGCGGCTTTGTGGTGGTCATAACCGCAGGGAATTGGATCATTTACGACTTAAAGCGGCATCCGGGAGGGGTGCGGCACCATCCCCGAAGCCCAGTGCCGAGGGCGTTAACGCAACGCGCAGAAGCGTGATTTTCCGTTGACTTGTCGGGAAAATGACGCATGATGCGTGGGCTGGCTGATCTTTTCAGCACGCGCGCCGGCCTTGCCCGCTACTGTCGTCTGCCGACCCCAGCCATACGAGGATCCGGTTGAACCTGCTACGCGTTCCAAAAGGACGTGCGACGCGATGGCCCGGACGGGCGCGGATTCTGCCGGTTCGCGCGGCGGCGGCGCTGGCGGCAGCCGCTGTTGGCGCGTCGGCGGACGGTATCGCCTCGGCGGCCCCGCCCTCGAGCGATTACCGCCTGATCTTTGCCGACGAGTTTAACGGCACCACCCTCGACGCCCAGAAGTGGAACTACAACTACACCTGGGGGAACCAGCACAACCACCGCGCGTACATGGACCCGTCGCAGGTCAAGATCGGCGGGGGCGCGCTCAATCTCCAGGCGATCGCCCAGCGTCACCCCAGTGCCACCGACGGGCAGGCCGACGGCGCCTGGCAGGTGCGGAACTACACCTCCGGCGCCATTAACTCCTCGGGAAAGCTGAACCTGACCAACGGGTACATCGAGGCCCGGATCAAGATGTCGGACGTCGTCGGCAGCTGGCCGGCCTTCTGGACGCTCCAGAACGGCTGGCCGCCCGAGATCGACATCATGGAGTTCCCGCGCAGCGGCAGCAATTCCGCCTCGCAGTACTGGGCGAACTACCACTACACCAACGCCTCCAACGCCCACGCCTCTTACGGGTGGCAGATGTCCACGCCGAACCTGACCACGTCGTACCACGACTTCGCCGTCGAGTGGACGCCGACGGCGATGCGCTTCTACTTCGACGGGGCCCTGCGGCAGACGGTGACCGACGCCGCCGCCATCGCCGACTCCGCCAACATGTACCTGATCCTCAACCACGCCGTCGGCGGCTGGGCGGGCGAGCCGGCGCCGAACAGTTCGTTCCCGGCGAACTACGAGGTCGAGTGGGTGCGCGCCTGGCAGAAGCTCCCGACCGCCGGCGCGGCCACCAGCACGTGGAACGTCAACGGCAGCGCCGGGTGGGACGCGGCGGCGTCGTGGAACGGCGCGGTGCCGAAGTACGGGGACCACGCGGTGAAGTTCGGCCGCGTCGGCGCCGCCGCCGCCGCCACCGTTGACTGGGGCAACTCGCGCACCGTCGGCAGCATCGAGTTCTCCGGCGACGCCACCGGCACCACCGCTTACACCGTGGGCGTCAACGGCTCGGGGCTCCAACTGGCGAGCACCGCCGGCGGGGCGGTCGGCATCGGCGCGGTCAGCAGCAGCACCGCCAACCAGACCGTCGCCGCCCGCGTGGAGCTTTATAACAACGCGACCCTGTACAACGACATGACCGGCGGGCAGACGCTTGGCATCACCGGCAACGTCGTCGGCGCCGGTCGCCTGATCGCCGAGGGCGTCGGCGCCGTCGTCCTCTCCGGCGCCAACAACACGTACACCGGCGGAACCACCATCGACGCCGGTGGGCAGGGGCCGGCGGTGCTCCGCGCCAACGCCAACGGCGCCTTGGGCACCGGCGGCGTGATCATCGGCGAGGCGGGCAACGGCACCTCCGCCCGCCTCGAGGTCACCGGCGGGCGCGTCCTGAACAACAACATCGACTTCCGCGGGCGCAACAACAGCACCGTCGGCATCCAGAGCCTCAGCGGCAATAACAAACTGGCCGGCACCATCACGCTCAACCTCGGCGGCGGAAGTTACGCGATCCAGTCCGACGCCGGCACGCTCATGCTCACCGGCTCGGCGCCGGGTGCGACCGCAACCAACGTAGCCATCCAGGCCGGCAGTGGCGACCGGACCGTCACGCTCCAGGGCGCCGGCAACGGTGAGATCAGCGGCGTCGTGCGCGACGGTGGCGGCAAAGTTTCCGTCGCCAAGGCGGGCGCGGGCACGTGGACCCTCTCCGCCGCCAACACCTACACCGGCGCGACCACGATCAGCGGCGGCACGCTGAAGCTGGCCGCCCCCGCGACGATCGCGCCCGTCGGCGCCTACTCCTTCGACAACGTCACCGACGCCGTCGGCAACCCCGTCTCCAGCGGGATTCTTGGAACGAACTACGTGGTGCCGAACGGCGGGTCGGGCGGGACCGCGATCAACGGCAAGGCGAACCACGCCAACAACTCCGGCGGCAACAGCGGCGCGACGCTCGTCGCCGGGCGCTTCGGCAACGGGCTGCGGCTCAACGGGCTGGGGTCGTCGATCGACATCCCTTCGAAGATCGTCGACCAGGGCGGCTCCGGGTCGTGGAGCATGTCGGCCTGGATCAAGACCGCCACGCCCGGCTCCGCCTTCGTCTCCAAGAACCAGGGCGGCACCGGCTGGGGCTCGGGCTTCTCGGTCTTCTACCTCGGCCAGAACCCGATCGGCAGCGTGCAGGGCCCGTACCCGACGGCTGTCCGCTGGGGAGGCGGCTTTGTGCAAGGGAACGCGCCCGTCGCTGACAACGGATGGCACCTGCTCACCTACGTGAGCGACGCGGGGCTGAAAACCGTCTACGTCGACGGCGTCGCGCAGGCGATCAACATGGCGGACTTCATCAACCCCGACACCGCCACCTTCACCCGCCTGGGCTTCAACATCGACAACGCGGGCGGCGACGGCGCGCGCCACTTCAACGGCGACCTCGACGAGATCAAGTTCTTCAACGACGCCCTGACCGCCAAGCAGGTGCAGGACCTGTTCGCCGGCAACGCGATCTTGAACCCGGCGGCCGGCCCGATCCTGCCGGCCTCCACCGTCGTCAGCATCACCGCCAGCGGCGCCAAGCTGGACCTGAACGGCAACAGCCAGGCGATCGCGTCGCTCAGTGGTGTCGCCGGCAGCTTGATCACCCTCGGCTCGGGCACGCTCACCACCGGAAGCAACAACGCCAGCACGAGCTTCGCCGGCAGCATCTCCGGCAGCGGCGGGGTCACCAAGGTCGGCACCGGCACGCTCACCCTCGGCGGCGCCAACAGCTACACCGGCGCCACCACCGCCAGCGGCGGGAAGGTGCTGCTCAATGCGTCGATCACCACGTCGTCCGCGTTGAACGCCACCGGCGGCACGATCGAACTCGCCGCCGGCGGAAGCAAGCTCGTGAAGACCAGCGGCGTGACGATCAACAGCGGAGGAAAGCTCGACCTCCAGGACAACAAGCTGATCGTCTCCGGCGGCGCGCTGGGCGCGGCGGTCAACGGCGACTACGGCGGCATCACCGGGATGATCCAGGACGGGCGGACCGGCGGGACGTGGACCGGCAGCGGGATCATGACCAGCCAGGCGGACGCCGACACCGGCCTGACCGGCCTCGCCGTTGCCGCCGCCACCGCCGGACAAGTTGTTGACGGCCAGACCCTCAATGCCGGCGACGTGATCGTGATGTACACCCTCGTCGGCGACGCGGACCTCAACCGGCGCATCGACGGCGACGACTACTTCCGCATCGACTCCAACCTCGGCTCGACCACCCCCAGCTACGCCAAGGGCGACTTCGACTACAACGGCAGGATCGACGGCGACGACTACTTCCTGATCGACCGAAACATCGGCCGGCAATCGCTCGCCACCTTCCCCGCCGGCGCCGGCGCGGAAGTAGCCGCCGGCGGCTTGGCGGAAGGCGCTTCTGCCGTTCCCGAGCCGGCGTCGATGGCACTGCTGCTCGCCAGCGCCGCCGGGACCTTGCGCCGCCGCCGCCGACGGGCGACCGCGAGCGTCAGGACTCCTTCTCTCTCACAACGGAACTCACCACGATGACCCGCAGGCGCGCCTTGGCTTTGGCAACGGCGGCGGGGCTCTGCGGCTGGACCGCGCGCCCGACGGGCGCCATGGTCTGGAACGGCCCCGATCACCCCGAGCGCGGCGCGACGTCCACCGACGGGCTCACCGATCGCCCGGGCTACTTCGCCAACGTCGCCATCGTCAACAACAGCTACAACAGCACCCGCGGCACCGCGACCTATCTCGGCAACGGCTGGATCATCACCGCTCGCCACATGGTCAGCGGCCCCGGTTACGGCACCGACGCGCCCGCCAGCAACCTCAGCTTCCAGGGGATCCCCGGCTCGCTCATCGTGCCGGTGCCCAACAGCGCCGAGATCGCGCTGATCAAGCTCCAGTCCAACCCGGCGATGACCGCGCTCCCCTCGTCGGTGATCTACACCGGCAGCGGCGAGGGCAACGCGCTGGTGCAGATGGGCGGCTACGGGTTGTGGGGCTGGATCGACACCCCGTCGCCGAGCAACGTTGCCACCTTCCACCGCGGCTACAACGTCAGTTGGGTCAACGGCGCGTTCGTCAGCACCCAGACCGATGGCGAGCAGCGCCTGAAGGACCTGGGCCTGCTCGAGACCGGCGCGATGTCCGGCGATAGCGGCAGCGCCTTGTGGATGCTCGACGCGCCCGACTCGGAGCGCAACGACTGGAGCAAGTACAAGCTCGCCGGCATCCTCGCCACCTCCCAGGGCGCACCGTGGGGGGCCGACAGCAACTACGCGCGCGTGCAGGTTTACGGGAACCTCATCCGCGACCTGGCCTACGGCTCAGACCGCGGGTTCAACTGGGCGCGCGGCATCGCCGACACCTTCTCGTGGAACAACGACCCCGCCGACGGCGTCACCAACGGCAACAACTGGCAGTCCGCGCTCTCGCCCGCGTTCCCCAATGGCGCGGGCGACTTCGCCAACGTCGGCAACGCCAGCACCGGCGCCAACAACCAGACTATCAACCTGGGGCAGGACATCACCGTCGGCGAGATGTCGATCGGCAGCACCAACAACGGCACCGGCATTCAAACCATCGCCGCCGGCGGGCCGTTCAAGCTCATCTTCGACAACCTCTCGGCGCCCGGGCTGCTGTTCCACAACGCGCAGGCGAAGGCGGACGTGATCTCCGCGCCCATCGTCATCGGTGGCACCGGGACGCTCATGGTGGTCAACCCGTCGGGCACCGCGATGACCCTCTCCGGCGGCATCACCTCGGGCAAGACCAGCGGGACGCAGACGCTGCGGCACACGTCCGGCGGGTTGGCGATCAGCGGCGCGATCGGCGACGGCGCGACCGGTGGGAAAATCTCTCTCAACGCCGCCGGCGGAAGCCTCGTCCTTTCCGGCAACAACACCTACACCGGCGGCACGACGATCAACGACTCCGCCGTCTCCGTGACCGCCGGCACCACCGGCACCACCGCCAGCAGCATCGTCCTCTCGCCGATCCTGACCAGCGCGTCACTAACAGTCAGCGGATCGGCCGCGGTCAACGCCAGCAACGTCGCGCTTGGCGGCACGTCAACGGTGAACCTGAACGGCGGAACGCTCACCACCGGCTCGATCGCGCGCAGCAACGCCAGCGCGAACGCTGTGGTGAACTTCAACGGGGGCACGCTGAAGGCGGCGGCAAACAACCAGGCGCTCGTCGGGGTGCTGACGGCCGCGCGGGTGGGCAGTGGCGGCGCGATCATCGACACCAACGGGTTCGACGCCTCGGTCGCGCAGCCCCTGATCCACGACAGCGCGCTGGGCGCGACGCCCGACGGCGGGTTGACCAAGAAGAGCGCCGGCGTCCTCACCCTCTCCGCCGCCGCCAGCTACACCGGCGCCACGACCGTCCAGGGAGGGACGCTCCGCCTCGCCAGCGGCACGCCGCCGACCGCGGTGGGCGCTTACTCCTTTGACAACGTCACCACGCCCGGCGGCGTCCCGGTCTCCAGCGGCGTCGTCGCGGGCAACTCCGTCGTCGTCAACGGCGGCTCGGGCGGCACCGCCATGAACGGCACCGCCAACCACGCCAATCACACCAGCGCCGGCATCGGCGGCGCAACCCTCGTCGCCGGCAAGTTCGGCAACGCCCTGCGGCTCGATGGGCAGGGCTCGTCGATCGATATCGCCAACAGGATCGTCGACCAGGCCGGCACCGGCGCGTGGACGTTCTCCACCTGGGTGAAGACCACCGCCGGCGGCTCGGCGATGGTCTCGAAGAACCAGGGCGGCGCCGGCTGGACCTCCGGCTACTCCGTCTTCTACCTCGGCTCCAACCCGATCAGCGGAACCTTCGGCCCCAACCCGACCGCCGTGCGGTGGGGCGGCGGGTTCGTGCAGGGCAACGCCCCCGTCGCCGACGGCGCGTGGCACATGCTCACCTTCGTCAGCGACGGCAGCACCAAGTCGGTCTACGTGGACGGCGTGGCCACCGGGCTCAATTACTCGGACTTCAACAACGCCGACACCGCCACCTTCACCCGCCTCGGCTTCAACACCGACAACGCCGCCGGCGACGGCGCACGGCACTTCAATGGCGACCTCGACGAGATGAAGTTCTTCAACGGCGCCCTCACGCCGCAGCAGATCCAGTCGCTGTTCGCCACCAATACCATTCCTTTGGTCGGTGGCGCGCAGTACCTGCCGGCCGGGACGACCGTCAACCTGACCGCCGGCGGCGCGACGCTCGATCTCAACGGCAACAACCAGACCGTGGGCGGACTCGCCGGCGTGACGGGCAGTCAGGTCATCTTGGGCGGCGGCGCGGTGCTCACCACCGGCGGCAGCAATGCCAACACGACCTTCGCCGGCAACCTCTCCGGCGCGGGCGGCGTCACCAAGGTCGGCACCGGCGCCCTCACCCTGAGCGGCAGCAACACCCACACCGGCGGCACCACCGCCAGCGCGGGAAAGATCGTGCTCGGCGCGTCGCTGACGACGTCATCGTCGATGAACGCCACCGGCGGGACGATCGAGCTGGCGGCGGGCGGGAGCAAGATCGTCAAGACCGCCGCCGTCACCGTCAACGGCGGCGGAAAGCTGGACCTGAAGGACAACCGGCTGGCGGTCACCGGCGGCGACGACCTCGCGGCGATCACCACGCTGGTCAAGAACGGGCGCAGCGGCGGGTCGTGGAACGGCAGCGGCATCACCAGCAGCCTCGCCGCCTCGTCCAACGGCCTGACCGGCCTGGGCATCGCCACCGCCGTCGCAGGGCAGGTCTTCTTCGGACAGACCCTCGGCGCGGGGGATGTGATGGTCGCCTACACCTACGTTGGCGACGCGGACCTCAACCGGCGAATCGATGGGGACGACTATTTCCGCATCGACAGCAGCATCGGCTCGGCCGCGGCCGCAACGTGGTTCAACGGCGACTTCGACTACAACGGGAAGATCAACGGCGACGATTATTTTTGGATTGACCAAAACGTCGCGATGCAGGGAAGCGTAACGCTGCCGGCGGGCGCGGGGATCGAAGGCGCGGGCGTCGCGGGCGCGACCGCCGTTCCCGAGCCGTCCACCGCGGTGGCGGCCGCGATCGCGGTCGGCGCGGCCGCCGTTCGCCGCCGCCGGCATCAGACGAGATGAACACCATGAGCAGCACCCGGACGCCATCCCGTCGCGGCACGCGTCGCCGCGGCCGGACCGCCGCCGCCGTCGCCGCGATGATCGCAGCCGCGCTGGCGGCGACGCGGGCGCACGCGCAGGACGCCTCCTTCTCCACCGTCGCCGCCGACGCCTACGCCACCGGCGACATCAACTCCTGCGCCATCGGCACCAATAACCTCACCACCTTCGGCGGCCACCAGTTCATCGCTTACTACAACACCGCGCTCAAGGTGATGATCGGCCGCCGCGCGCTCGGCTCCTCGGCGTGGCAGACGTTCGACAGCGGGCTGACCATCGCGTCCAACCAGGTGACCGACGACCACAACGTGATCGGCATCGCCGTCGACGGCGATGGCTACATGCACACGTCGTGGAACATGCACAACCAGTCGCTGCGCTACGCCGTCTCCAACGCGCCGGTGACCGGGTCGACGCTCGGCTCGATCAACTTCACCACCCAGACCGCCGCCAACGCCCCGACGCTGTTCCCCAGCGGCGGGACGACGACGAATTCGGTCACGTACCCGCAGTTCTACAGCATCCCGGATGCGGTCGATTCGGATAACGATCCCACCACCAACCGCAAGCTGCTGCTCACCTACCGCAACGGCGGCGTCGGCGGGGGATCGGGCAACGGCAACCAGTACTTCAACACCTACGACCCTTCCACGCACAATTGGACCAACAAGCTGGTCATCGACGGGCAGACCACCAGCGTCAACGGCTACCTCAACAGCCTGGCGCGCACGTCCACCGGCGAGATCATGATGAGCTGGACCTGGCGCGCGACGCCCGGCTGGCAGTCCAACTCCAACATCATGTTCGCGCGCTCGCCGGACAACGGCACGAGCTGGAAGAAGTTCGACGGCACCGCCTATTCGCTGCCGATCATCCAGTCCGGGCCGGCGGCGTCGTCGGGCGAGGTGATCAAGAACCTGCCGCAGGGCAGCAGCTTGATCAACCAGACGTCGATGACGGTGGACAACGCCGACCGCCCGATCGTCGCGACGTGGTGGGCGCCCGGGTGGAACCCAAGCACCAACAGCGGCAACCCCAACCGCCAGTACATGCTGGTCTATCACGACGGCAGCGCCTGGAAGACGTCGCAGGTGACGAACCGCACGTCCGACACCGCCATCGACACCTCCGCCTTTGCCGTGCGCGACCTCGGCCGGCCGATCGTGCTGGTGGACGGGGCGAACCGCGTGCTCGTCGTCACGCGCTCGACCGACACGTCCATGGGCGCGCACAGCAACCCCGCGACGAGCGACAACGAGATCGTCGTTTATTACAACACCGTCGCCAGCCTGGGCAGCGCGTCGCCGAACCCGTGGCAGTCGATCACGCTCGACGCCGCGAACATGGGCTCCTGGGAACCAACCTACGACGCGGCGCTGTGGAAGGCGCAGAAGAAGCTTTCGCTGTTCTACCAGCAGGTCGGCCTGGGGCAGGGCGCATCGACGCTGAAGGTGCTGGACTGGGACCCGGCGGCGTACTTCGCGTCGCTCAACGGGTGGAACCGCAGCACCGGCGGCAACTGGGATACGCCGGGCAACTGGACCGCCGGCGTCCCCAACGCCGTGTCCGCCAAGGCGAACTTTGGCGGCGGCGCCGCGCCGACCGCCGACAGCATTATCACCCTCGACGGCACCCGGACCGTCGGCTCGCTCAGCTTCGGCAGCCCGGTGCACAAGTACACCCTGACGTCGGGCGCCAGCGGCGCGCTGGCGATGAGCAACGGGGCGGGGGTGGCATCGACGATGTCGGTGGCGAGCGGCAGCCACGCGATCAACGTGCCCGTGAACGTCGGCGCGTCCGGCGTGGAGGTGGCCGTCGCCGACGGCGCGACGCTCACGCTCGGCGGCGCCCTCAGCGGCTCCGGGCCGGTGACGAAAAAGAGCGGCGCGGGCACGCTCGCGCTGTCGGGCAACAACACCCACAGCGGCGCGACCAGCGTCCTGGCGGGGCGGCTGCGCGTGCTCGCGAGCGGCGCGCTGTCGCCCAACAGCAACGTGACGATCAACGGCGGGATCCTCGAGACCGCCGTCAACCTCACCCGCACCGTTGGCAGCGCGGCGGGTCAGCTCGGCGTGACCGGTGGCGTCAGCGGGTTCGGCGCCGGCGGCGCCAACGCGACGATCACGCTCCAAAACGGGATCAACCCGGTCTCCTGGGGATCGGCCAGCTTCAACCCCAGCGAGCTGGTGATCAACGCCGCCGGCGCCACCCATGATCTCACGATCGCCGGCAACTTGAGCCTCAACGGCGCGGCGCGTTTCGTCAGCGTCAACGCGGGGACGAACACTTTCAGCGGCGTGATCTCGTCCAGCACGGGCGGGCTGCGCGTGGACGGCGCGGGGACGCTGGTGCTGAGCAACACCAACACCTTCGGCGGCGGGACGATCATCGACGCTGTCGGCCAGGGCCCGGGCGCCGTCCGCGCCGCGGCCAACGGCGCGCTCGGCAGCGGCAGCATCGACATCGGGCCGCAGGGCAACGGCACCACCGCCCGCCTGGAGCTGGCCAACAACGCCACGCTCAACAACGCCATCACGTTCCGCGGCCGCACCAATCCCAGCGCCGCCATCCGTAACGTCGGCGGCAACAACGTGCTGGCGGGCGCCGTCACGCTCAACTTCGGCGGCAACGTCTATCAGGTTGAGTCCGAAGCGGGGACCCTGACGATTGCCGGCACGCTCACGTCGGCCGCCACCGGCGCCCGGCTGGTCGCGCTGCAAGGCGCTGGCAATGGCGCCATCACCGGCAACATCCAGAACGGCAGCGCCACGCTGGCGATCGAGAAGGCCGGGAGCGGCACCTGGACGCTCTCCGGCAGCAACAGTTACACCGGCGCCACCACCGCCAGCGCCGGCAGGCTGGTCCTTGGTTCGTCGCTCATCAGCTCACCAGCGATCAACGCGACCGGCGGCACGGTTGAGCTGGCGGCGGGGGGCGCGGCGAAGCTCCTCAAGACCAACGCCGTCACCATCAACGGCGGCGGCAAGATCGACCTTCAAAACCACAAGCTCGCCGTCGCCGGCGGCTCGCTCGGCTCGGCGAGCAACGGCGACTACAACGGCATCACCGGCCTGCTCCAGGACGGGCGCGCCGGCGGGGCGTGGAACGGCAGCGGGATCATGACGGGGCAGGCCGCCGCCGACACCGGCCTGACCAGCCTCGGCGTCGCCGCCGCCACCGGCGGCCAACTCTTCGGCGGCCAGACGCTCGCCGCCGGCGACATCATGGTGATGTACACCTACGCCGGCGACGCGAACCTTGACGGCGTCCTGAACGGCGACGACTACTGGGCGATCGACAACAAGGTGAACACCCCCGGCGCCAGCGGCTGGGCCAACGGCGACTTCGACTACAACGGGAAGATCAACGGCGACGACTACTTCTTCCTCGACCGCAACATCGGCCGGCAGACGCTCGGCGATTTTTCGACAGCCGGCGGAATCAGCGCTGGCGGCTTGGCCGCCGACACCGTGGCGGTGCCGGAGCCGGCCTCGATCGGCGTCGCCGCCCTTGTCGCCGCCACATCGATCGCGTCGCGCCGCCGTCGATCCCGCGCGTGATCACGGCCATTGACGGCCCCGGCAACTTTCTTCGCCCGGCGCCCGCCGCGCCCACGTTCGCCCCGCTCGGACTAGAATGGGTCGATGCTTCGCTACGTCCAATACGTCGGCCAGTTTCAGGGGGTCCGAGGGCGGGTGACCGGGCTGCCTTCGTGGGCGCGGTTCATCCTGTTTGTGCTGGCGATCCCGGGGGTGGCGCTGCTGGCCTTGTCAATCCTGGCCGGGTTGATTAGTATCCTCGCCCTTTTACTGCTGACCGTGCCGGCATACCGGCTGCTGTCGGCAGTAACCTCCGGCGGTTCCGTCGCGGCCCCCGATCAGAGGATCGAGCAACCGTTTCCGCAGGTCCCCTCGCCGGGCCGGCGGCACGTGGACGTTAAGATCATCGAACCGTAACAGTCGCCCCGCGCGCGAAAGCGAAGCACAGCCATGGCCAAGAAGGAAATTACCAAGCAGTTCAAGCTCCAGGCGCCCGGCGGCACCGCGACCCCCGCGCCGCCGATCGGCCCCGCGCTCGGTCAGCACGGCGTCAACCCCGGGCAGTTCATCCAGAAGTTCAACGCGATGAGCGCCCACCTCAAGGGGAAGGTCATCGGCTGCATCGTCACGGTCTACAAGGACCGCACGTTCGACATCGAGCTCAAGGCTTCGCCCGCCAGCGTCCTGCTCAAGGAAGCGGTCAAGGCGGAGAAGGGCAGCGGTGAACCGAACAAGAACAAGATCGGCAAGATCACCATGGCCCAGTGCCGCAAGATCGCCGAGGAAAAGATCAAGGACCTCAACGCCTTCGACCTCGACCAGGGCGCCAAGGTGATCGCGGGGCAGGCGCGGTCGATGGGGATCACGGTTGAAGGCTGAGCTGGATCACCGCTGGTCAGGACGCCCGCTTTCGCTTGGGCGCCTTCGGCGGGTCGATGTCGGTGAACTCGACCATCTGCGCCAGCGCCACGGTCCGCCAGCGGGTCACGATGTAGTAACCGTGATCGCCCATGACGGTCTCGATCGGCATGATGGCGCTGGTCGTGCAGCTTGTTGAGGAGGTCCCGGCCGGTCACCCGATCGAGTGTACCTTCCGCTCGCCACGCTTGTCTTCCGCTTGGGGTCGGATATCATCCCGCCCGCGCACGATTCAAAGGCCGCACCACGGGCCGTAACAGTGGGAGCTATCCGCCGGGAGCTGTTAACGCCGGCAAAGGAGCGACAAGGGCATGCCCCAAGTCATCGCACGTTCCAAGCGTTACCGGCAGGCCGCCGAGAAGGCGATCACCACGCCGGTGGACATCGACACCGCCATCGACGCCGTCAAGGCGTTTCCCGGCACCAAGTTCGACCAGTCGGTGGAGCTGATCTTCTCCCTCGGCATCGACGCCAAGCAGGCGGACCAGATGATCCGCGGGTCGCTGTCGCTGCCGCACGGCGTCGGCAAGACTAAGCGCGTGATCGCCTTCTGCCCCGAGCACCTGAAGGTGTCGGCCCTCAACGCGGGCGCGGTCAAGGCGGGCGGGCAGGAGCTGGTCGAGGAGGTCGAGAAGACCAACTTCACCGACTTCGACGTCGCCATCTCCACCCCGGACATGATGCGGTTCGTCGGGCGCCTCGGTAAGGTGCTGGGCCCGAAGGGGCTGATGCCGTCGCCGAAGGCGGGCACCGTGACCGCCGACGTCGGCACCGCCGTCCGCGACTACGCCGCCGGCAAGGTCGAGTTCCGCAACGACGCCGGCGGCAACGTCCACAGCGTCGTCGGCAAGGTCAGCTTCGACCGCGCCAAGCTGCACGACAACATCAACGCGATGATCGCGCAGATCCGCAAGATGAAGCCAGCCACCAGCAAGGGGGCGTTCTTCAAGAAGGTCGTCATCAAGGCGACCATGACGCCGGCGGTGCAGTTGAACGTTCAGTAAGTGTTGCCAGTGACCAGTTGCCAGTTGCCAGTGAGCGGCAGCCGGCGACGGGGTGTGACTGACAACTGGCAACTAACAACTGGCAACTCGCCAGAGGTTCCAATGAGCAAAAAGGTCAAGAGCCTGATCCAGCGCGAGCTGGGAGAGAAGTTCAAGGGCGTGGACTCCGTCGCGGTGATCAACCCGCGCGGGATCCCGGCCACCAAGAACAACCAGATCCGCCGCCGACTCCGCGACAACAAGCTGCGGATGACCGTGGTGAAGAACACGCTGGCCAAGCGCGCCGCCGGTGACGGGAAGCTCAAGGGCTTCGACGCGCTGCTGGACGGCCCCAGCGCCGTGATCTACGGCGAGGCGTCGGTCGCGACCATCGCGCGGCTGCTGCTGGACGAGAAGAAGAACGATGACAAGATCGAGCTGCGCGGGATCTTCTTCGACGGCGAGATCTACACCGGCGACACCGGCGTGGAGCAGGTCAGCAAGCTGCCGACCCGCGAGGAAGCCGTCGGGCAGGTCGTCGCCCTGATCCTCGCGCCGGGCCAGCGCCTCGGCGGGATCTTCAAGGGCCAGGCCGGCAAGGTCGCCGCGCTCATCAAGGCGGTCGAGGAACGCGCCGAGAAATCCGGCGGCGCCGCCGCGCCCGAGGCAGCAGCAGCGCCAGCAGCACCAACCCCCGCGTCCGACGCGGCGCCGGCAACGTAAACATCAACGAAGTACCGGCATGGTCACTTCGGTGACCACGTCTTGAATCCAGTCCGACGTCCCGACTGCTCCCGCGCAGGGATTAAATGGCTTCGACGTGAAGCCAGCTCTCGGACGAGGACGACATGTTCGACACGTTTGAGCCACGTTACGGCTCGCGGGGAGGCTTTGCCTCCCGAGGAGATGAAGTCATGGCGGAAGTTGCAGCAGACATCAAGGAACTCGGCGATCGCATCGTTGGCCTGACCCTGAAGCAGGCGGTCGACCTGGCGTCGTACCTGAAGGAAGAGCACGGCATCGAGCCCGCCGCCGGCGGCGCGGTCATGATGGCCGGCCCCGCGGGCGGCGCAGGCGGCGCGGCTGCCGCACCGGCGGAAGAGAAGACGACCTTCGACGTCGTCCTCAAGGGCGGCGGCGACAAGAAGATCCAGGTCATCAAGGTCGTCCGCGCGGCGACCGGCCTGGGCCTGAAGGAAGCCAAGGACCTGGTCGAGGGCGCGCCCAAGACCGTCAAGGAAGGCCTGGCCAAGGACGAGGCCGAGAAGCTCCGCAAGGAGCTCGAGGAGCAGGGCGCCAGCGTCGAGCTCAAGTAAGCTCGCCCTTCCGCGCGACCGACCCTCGGCACGCATTGCCAACACCGAAGAGGCGACCCGTTCCCGGGTCGCCTCTTCTCGTTCCCGATACAGCCGCCGCCGCCGCCGCCGCCATCACGCTAAAGCGGAACGCATCCAGGCGTAGCGAAGGCAACAGGCGTGGTGTTGGCACCTGCCCACTTCACCCGTGCCCACCACTCGGGGCCGGGGATTCGATTCATCTCGCGACCGCCTGCGTGAGCGCGCACCGGTTTTTCTCTGCTACGACGCAACAACCGATATCGGTTGACGGTTCAGAAAACGTGCGGTAGGTTTGGGTGGTCAGTTGGCTGATCGGGAAGAAGAAGAACAAGTCGGCGAATTACCAAGGCTCCCCGCGAGGAAGGTGGGAAGGGGTCTTGGCGTTTCTTTTTGCGCTTGACTCCGAGAGCTAAGCGCATATCCTTCGAAACCTTAGTCGAATTTCCGGGCGCAGAAAGTGTTGCCGCACCCGGACGCAAAGCCGCTTACCGAGACGTAAAGCGGCTTGTTTTGTCGACTTAGCGAAATTTCTTCAACGCTCTTGAGCGTTCGCGTCGGCAGCATGGAGCCCTTGCCGGGGGTATAGAGTGCCGACGCGACGGGCGGATTCACGGCCATCCGCACGAGCATGAAGATTCCTCCCGCCCCTGACGGAAAAGGACAGAACTGATGCGAACGCCTGAAGTGCGCGACTTCAGCAAGCGCGGCGACGCGCTGCCCATCCCCAACCTGATCGAAGTTCAGATCGAGAGCTACCAGAAGTTCCTCCAGAAGGAGGTCGTCGACGCCACCAAGCGCAAGAATGACGGCCTGGAGGCACTGCTGCGCGAGGTCTTCCCCATTGAATCGTACGACGGGAACCTGCGCCTTGAATACATTAGCTACGACCTCTCCGAGCCGCGCTACACCACCGACGAGTGCCGCGCGCTGCGCCTGACCTACGGCATGCCCTTCCGCATCCAGGTCCGCTTCGTCCGCAAGGACAAGGACGAGGTGATGGAAGACTCCATCTACCTCGGCGAGATCCCGATCATGATCGGCGGCGGGGAGTTCATCATCAACGGCGCCGAGCGCGTGATCGTGAACCAGTTGCACCGCTCGCCCGGCGTGGACTTCCTGGTCGAAGTGCAGGAGGGCGACCGCCCGCTGCACGGCTGCCGCGTCATCCCCGAGCGCGGCTCGTGGATCGAGTGCTCGGTCACCAAGAAGGACGCCCTGGCGGTCCGGATCGACCAGTCCAGCAAGATCCCCGCGACCACCTTCCTGCGGGCGCTGGACAAGAAGTACAGCACCACCGAGCAGATCATCCGCGAGTTCTACACCGTCGAGAAGGTGAAGGTCGCCGACCTCCAGCAGGCCCACTACGCCGCCACCGCCATCATCGACACCGACAGCGGCGAAGAGCTGGTCAAGGCCGGCGCGCAGGTCGGCGAGGCGCTGAACAAGATCCAGGCGTCGAGCCTCAAGAGCATCGAGGCGATCACCAAGGTCAGCGATCCGCTGATCCTCAACACCCTGGCCGAGGATACCTCCGACAGCCACGAGCAGGCGCTGCTGAAGATCTACGCGCGGCTGCGCCCGGGTAACCCGCCGCAGCTCGATAAGGCGCAGACGCTGTTCGACGAAAAGTTCTTCGACGAGAACCGCTACCGCCTCGGCCGCGTCGGCCGCTTCCGCATCAACCGTAAGTTCGACCAGAACGTCCCGGAAACGGTGATGACCCTCCGCTCGGAGGACATGGTCAACTCGCTGAAGTACATGTTCAAGCTGCGCAGCGGCGAGGGGTACGTCGACGACATCGACCACCTCGGCAACCGCCGCCTGCGCACGATCGACGAGCTGGCCAGCGAGGAGCTGCGCAAGGGGTTCCTCAAGCTCAAGCGCACGGTCCAGGAGCGCATGTCGCTTAAGGACCCCAACGAGATCGGGCGGATCGCCGAGTTGGTGAACTCCAAGAGCATCAGCAGCTCGATCGACTTCTTCTTTGGTCGCGGCGAGCTGTCGCAGGTGGTCGATCAGACCAACCCGCTGTCGCAGCTCACGCACGAGCGTCGCTTGTCGGCACTTGGCCCCGGCGGTTTGAACCGCAAGCGCGCGGGCTTCGAGGTGCGCGACGTGCACATCTCGCACTACGGCCGCATCTGTCCGATCGAGACGCCGGAAGGCACCAACATCGGCCTGATCGCGTCGCTGGCGATCTACGCCGACCTGGACGAGTACGGCTTCCTGATCACGCCTTACCGCGTGGTCAAGGAAGGGAAGGTCAACGGCGACCACAAGTACCTCCGCGCCGACGAGGAGATGAAGTCGATCCTGGCGCCGCCCGACGCCGTGGAGAAGGACGGGCACTTCAAGAAGGGCTCGATCCTCGCCCGCGTGCAGGGCGACCTGGCGACCGTGCCGAGCAAGGAAGTGCAGTACGTGGACATCAGCCCGCGGCAGACCGTCTCGGTCTCGGCGGCGCTGATCCCGTTCCTGGAGCACGACGACGCCAACCGCGCGCTGATGGGATCGAACATGCAGCGGCAGGCGGTCCCGCTCCTGCGGACCGACCCGCCGGTCATCGCGACCGGCCTGGAAAAGCCGGTGGCGCAGAACAGCGGCATGGTCGTCCGCGCCGAGCGCGCCGGCACCGTGACGTTCGTCGACGCCACGCGCATCCTGGTCGACAACGCCGACGAGTACATCCTCCGCAAGTTCGTCGGGCTCAACGAGCGCACGTGCCAGAACCAGAAGCCGATCGTCAAGAAGGGCCAGCGCGTCAAGCGCGGGCAGATCATCGCCGACGGCGCCGCCACCCAACTGGGTGAACTGGCGCTGGGGCGCAACCTGCTCGTCGCGTTCATGACCTACGACGGCTACAACTTCGAGGACGCGATCGTCATCAACCAGCGGCTGGTCAAGGACGACACGTTCACCTCGATCCACATCGAGGAGTACGACGTCGAGATCCGCGAGACCAAGCTCGGTCGCGAGGAGTTCACCCGCGACATCCCCAACGTCAGCGAGCGCGCCCTGGCCAACCTGGACGAGAACGGCGTGGTCCGCATCGGCACCCGCGTCGGGCCCGGCGACATCCTCGTCGGCAAGATCGCCCCCAAGAGCAAGAGCGAGCTGACCCCGGAAGAGAAGCTCCTGCACGCCATCTTCGGCCGCGCGGGCGAGGACGTGAAGAACGACTCGCTGGAGATGCCCGCCGGCGAGGAGGGCGTCGTCATCGGCGCCCAGCGCTTCAGCCGCCGCATGCACATGAGCGACGAGCAGAAGAAGGCGCTCAAGAAGGACATCGACAAGTACGAGCGCGACATGAACGTCCGCGCCATCGGCATCTTCAAGCAGATGGTGGGCGAGATCAACGAGGTCCTCGGCACGCAGCTGGTCGACCCCGGCACCCGCCAGAAGGTTGCCCAGAGCGAGAACGTCGACGTCGTCATGGAGCAGATCGACACCTTCAAGGAGGAGTGGATCAAGGGCTCCAAGGAAGCCAAGGAGCAGGCGCTGAACACCTACGCCCGCTTCTGGCCGCGCGTGCAGGCGGTGCTGAAGGAAAAGAACCGCCGCATGGAGCACATGAAGCGCGGCGACGAGCTGCCCAGCGGCGTGCTGGAGATGGTCAAGGTCTACGTCGCCACCAAGCGCGCCCTCAGCGTCGGGGACAAGATGGCGGGCCGTCACGGGAACAAGGGCGTCATCGCCCGCATCGTCCCGGAAGAGGACATGCCGTTCCTCGAGGACGGCACGCCGGTCGACATCATGCTCAACCCGCTGGGCGTCCCCAGCCGCATGAACGTCGGGCAGATCCTCGAGACCCACCTCGGGTGGGCGATGTCGGTCCTCGGGCAGCAGGCGGTCACGCCGGTCTTCGACGGCGCCAGCGAGGAGGAGATCCACAAGGCGATCGACGAGGCCAACCGCACCGTGCGCGAGCGCCGCAAGGCGCACAAGGCCAACCACACCGTCATCGGGCACCGCGAGCTCGACGTCGAGATGCCCTACGGCGGGAAGATCCAGCTCCGCGACGGCCGCACCGGCGAGCCGTTCGAGCAGCGCACGACGGTCGGCTACCTCTACATGATGAAGCTGCACCACCTGGTCGACGACAAGATCCACGCCCGCGCGACCGGCCCGTACTCCCTGATCACGCAGCAGCCCCTCGGCGGCAAGGCGCGCACCGGCGGCCAGCGCTTCGGCGAGATGGAAGTCTGGGGCCTGGAAGCCTACGGCGCGTCGTACATCCTTCAGGAACTCCTGACGGTCAAGTCCGACGACGTCGAGGGCCGCACCAAGATCTACGAGTCCATGGTCAAGGGCACCAACACCCTCGAAGCCGGCACCCCGGTGTCGTTCGACGTGCTGTGCAACGAGATCCGCGGCCTCGGCCTGAACATCCAGCTCGAGAAGAAGAAGGGGCTGGGTGCGACGGATGAGGATGCGGACCTGATGTGAGCGCCCGCGCGATCGGTTCCCTTGGAGTGACGTTGATGGAATGGGATGAGATTGGCCAGGATAGCCTGCGAGCGGCGCGGCGTGCTCAGAGCGAGCACGTTCGCACCGCCGTCTCGCGCGCCTATTACGCCTTTCACTCCGTCCTGACGCGAGCGCTCATCGACGCAGGTTATGCGTTGGCAGCAAATCGGCAGACGCCGCCTCACAACGCGCAAGCGAAACTGATTGGCGAGCACTTCGGCGGGCGCGGGAACCACTTTGTGCGCGACCTTCGAGCCATCTACCGGCGACTCTACGCCGCACGGCTGGACGCGGATTACAACCGTCGGGCCACCGTGGACTCCCGTGTCTCTCTGCAAGCGGTTCGTGACGCTCACCGAGCTTTTCAGATGCTGGAGGTGACGCCGTGACGCTGCTTAGTGATGTTGCGGAAAGACAACGGATTGCCTCGCTCGCGCAGCGGGCGTTGGACAAGCGGCAGCCGAGTCAATACCGGGTCGATGTGGACAGCGACAACGTGCTGCATGAAGACGATTGGTATCAGGTGCTCGTAAAGACCCCGGGAGACGTTCGCACATACGAGTTTTACGACGTGCTGGCGAATGCCGAGGCCGAACTTCAGGATGAGCAGGGACTACAGATATTGCTGGTGCCTGTTGTTGGCGATTAGCGGCGGCATCACGGATTAAAATAGAGTTGAACCGCGGGATGACCTGCCCGCGCTACGTGAGAAAGAGAACGATCATGGCTGAAAGCGTCTACGATCGCATTAACGATTACGGCTCGGTCCGGATTCAGCTCGCCAGCCCGAACGACATCCGTTCGTGGTCCTTTGGCGAGGTGAAGAAGCCCGAGACGATCAACTACCGCACGTACCGCGCCGAGAAGGATGGCTTGTTCTGCGAGCGCATCTTCGGCCCCGAGCGCGACTGGGAATGCTCGTGCGGGAAGTACAAGGGGACGAAGTACAAGGGGATCATCTGCGACCGCTGCGGCGTCAAGGTGACCCACAGCCGCGTGCGCCGCAAGCGTATGGGGCACATCAACCTTGCGGCCCCGATCGTCCACATCTGGTTCTTCAAGGCCCTGCCGTCGCGCCTCGGCGCGATGCTGGACATGAAGACCAGCGACATCGAGAAGATCGTCTACTTCCAGGACTACGTCGTCACCGATCCGGGCAAGAGCCCGCTGAAGAAGAAGCAGCTCCTGACCGAGGACGAGTACCGCGGCGCGTACGAGAAGTATGGCGCGGAATTCGAAGCCGAGATGGGCGCCGACGCGATCAAGAAGCTGCTCGGGCTGCTCGATCTGAACACCGAGCAGGAGCGCATCCGCCGCGACATTGAGAAGACCAACAGCAAGCAGAAGATCAAGGACCTGACCAAGCGCCTGAAGATGATCGAGGCGATCCGCAACTCGGAGAACAAGTCCGAGTGGATGGTCATGGACGTGATCCCCGTGATCCCGCCGGACCTGCGCCCGCTGGTCCTGCTGGAGAGCGGCAACTTCGCCACGTCGGACCTCAACGACCTGTACCGCCGCATCATCAACCGCAACAACCGGCTGAAGAAGCTGGTGGACCTCAACGCGCCGGAAGTCATCATCCGCAACGAAAAGCGGATGCTCCAGCAGGCGGTGGACGCGCTGTTCGACAACGGCCGGTGCCGCCGGCCGGTGCTCGGCAGCAGCAACCGCCCGCTGAAGTCGCTGACGGACATGATCAAGGGCAAGCAGGGCCGCTTCCGCGAGAACCTGCTGGGCAAGCGCGTGGACTACTCCGCCCGCTCGGTCATCGTGGTCGGCCCGGAGCTGAAGCTGCACCAGTGCGGCCTGCCGAAGAAGATCGCGCTGGAGCTCTACCAGCCGTTCATCATCCGCCGCCTCAAGGAGCACGGGCTGGCCGACACGATCAAGTCGGCCAAGAAGATGCTCGAGCGGCGCGACCCGGAGGTCTGGGACATCCTCGAGGAGTGCATCTACCAGCACCCCGTGATGCTCAACCGCGCCCCGACGCTTCACCGCATGGGCATCCAGGCGTTCGAGCCGGTGCTGGTGGAAGGCAACGCGATCAAGATCCACCCGCTGGTCTGCAAGGGGTTCAACGCCGACTTCGACGGCGACCAGATGGCCGTCCACCTGCCGCTCTCGATCGAGGCGCAGGCCGAGGCGCACGTGCTGATGCTGGCGCCGAACAACATCTTCTCGCCCGCCAACGGCAGCCCGATTATCTCGCCGTCGCAGGACATCGTGCTCGGCATCTACTACATGACGGTGGACCGCGAGAACGACAAGGGCGAGTACTCGATGTTCAACAGCGTTGAGGAGGCGATCCTCGCGCAGGACCTGGGCAAGATCCGCATGCACAGCCGGATCTTCGTCCGCGTCGATCGCACCCACGTGGTGCCGAGCGACAAGTCCGGCCCGGTGCCCACCCGCGACGAGGCGTGGAAGGCGCTGGAGAACGAGCGCAAGCGCCGCGACGCCGCGCACGTCGCCAAGCCGGTCCCGGAGAAATTCAACAGCAACGTCATCCTGACCACCGTCGGGCGCTGCCTCTTCAACGACCAGTTGCCCAAGGCGATGCCGTTCTACAACTACGCCCTGCCGTCGGCGGGCCAGAGCCGCGTGATCGCCGACTGCTACGCGCAGCTCGGCCGCCCCGCGACCATCAAGCTGCTGGACGACATGAAGTCGCTCGGCTTCAAGCGCAGCACGCTCGCCGGGCTGAGCTTCGGCATCACCGACATCCGCTCGCCGGACTCCAAGGCGACCATCCTCGACGAGGGCCAGAAGCGCGCCGACAAGATCGAGAAGAACTACCGGATGGGCGCCATCACCGACCAGGAGCGGTACGCCCAGCTCATCGACCTCTGGGGCCACGCGCGCAAGCAGGTCACCGACGACCTGATGACCACCCTGGAGAACGATTACCGCGACGACGACTACCGCCCGATCACCAAGGAGGAGGGCCTCAAGCGCAAGCTGCCGAAGTACCTCAACCCCATCAACATGATGGCGACCTCCAAGGCGCGCGGCTCGGTCGACCAGATGCGGCAGCTCGGCGGGATGCGCGGCCTGATGGCCAAGCCGTCGGGCGAGATCATCGAGACGCCCATCAAGGCCAACTTCCGCGAAGGCCTCTCCGTGCTGGAGTACTTCAGCTCCACCCACGGCGCCCGCAAGGGCTTGGCCGACACCGCGCTCAAGACCGCCGACTCCGGGTACCTCACCCGCAAGCTGGCGGACGTGGCGCAGAACGTCATCATCAACGAGATCGACTGCAACACGCTCAACGGCGTGTCGAAGTCGACGATCTACAAGGGTGAGACGGTCGAGGTCGAGCTGAAGGACATGATCGTCGGCCGCACCGCCCGCGACACGATCCGCAACCCGATCACCGACGAGACGATCGTCGAGGAAAACCAGACGATCACCAATGAGATCGCCGACGCCCTGAAGGAGCTCAAGCTCGAGACCATCCGCGTGCGCAGCCCGCTCACGTGCGAGTCGCCGCGCGGCGTGTGCGCCCGCTGCTACGGGATCGACATGAGCACCAACCAGCTCGTCGAGGAAGGGCTGGCGGTCGGCATCATCGCCGCGCAGTCCATCGGCGAGCCGGGCACGCAGCTCACGATGCGGACGTTCCACACCGGCGGCGTGGCCACGGGTTCGCTGATCGAGAACGACATCAAGTCGATGGCGGGCGGCACCGTCGAGCACCGCGACATCAACGCCGTCGAGGTGACCGACGCCGAGGGCGCCAAGCGCATGGTCGCGCTGAAGCGCAACGGCGAGATCGCGGTCGTCGACGCCAAGGGGCGCGAGCTCGAGAAGTACAAGGTTCCCTACGGCGCCACGATCATGGCGCACCACGGCGAGAAGGTGAAGCCGCGGCAGCAGCTCGTCACCTGGGACCCGCACATCACGCCGATCCTGGCGGAGAAGTCGGGCATCATCCGCTACGAGGACATCGAGGAGGGCGAGACCGTCCGCCTCGAGGAAGAGCGCAAGGGTGGCGGCGGCGAGGCGCGCCTGGTCGTCATCGAGCACAAGGGCGAGCGGCACCCCCGCATCACCATCGAGGGCTCCGACGGCAAGATCCTCGACTTCCACTACCTCCCGTCCAAGGCGCGCATCGAGGTGTCGAACGGCCAGAAGGTGCAGGCCGGCCAGCTCCTCGCCCGCCAGCCGAAGGAGGCCGCCGGCACCATGGACATCACGGGCGGCCTGCCGCGCGTGACCGAGATCTTCGAAGCGCGCAAGCCCAAGGATCCGGCGGTGCTGGCGGAAATCTCCGGCACCATCGAGATCCGCTCCGACCGCCGGCGCGGCAAGATGACCATCGTGGTCAAGAACGAGACCGGGATGGAGAAGGAGCACCACGTCCCGCAGGACAAGGAGCTCCTGGTCCACGCCGGCGACTACGTCGAGGCCGGCGACGCCATGATCCGCGGGCCGATCATCCCGCACGACATCCTGCGGATTAAGGGCGAGGAATCCCTCTACCAATACCTGCTGACCGAGGTGCAGAACGTCTACCGTTCGCAGGGCGTGAAGATCAACGACAAGCACATTGAGATCATCCTCAACCAGATGCTCCGCAAGGTGAAGGTCGAGGACGCCGGCGACACCAAGTTCCTGCCGGGCGAGGTGCTGGACAAATTCAAGTTCCGCGGCGGCAACGACGCCATCGCCCAGAGCGTCAAGGTCGCCGAGGCCGGCGGGACCGACTACAAGGAAGGTCAGGTCGTGCTCAAGGCGGAGTACAAGGACGCCAACGAGGGCGCCGAGGCCGCCGGCAAGGAACCGGCCAAGGCCAAGAAGCCCCGCCCCGCGCGAGGCAAGACCCTGCTGCTTGGCATCACCAAGGCGTCTCTCCAGAGCGAGTCGTTCATCTCGGCGGCGAGCTTCCAGGAGACCACCAAGGTGCTGACCGAGGCGGCCCTGGCCGGGGCGGTCGACATGCTGGTGGGCTTGAAGGAGAACGTGATCCTCGGGCACCTGATCCCGGCGGGAACGGCCTTCCAGCCGCACCTCCAGCTCCGGATCAAGCACCTGGCCGAGCCGCCGGTGCCTGCCGAGACCGAAGCCGCTCCCCGGCCAGCGGCGGCCGCGGCCGCCCCGGCAATGTCGGCGACCCCGCGCGAGGTCATCCCGCAGGCCGGCAGCTAAGGCCGGTCGGACAGCCTCATAACGTCACCTAACCCCACGCCCCGGCGCCCGCAGCGCCGGGGCGTGGTCGTTATGTGGCGCGGGCGAGTGCACCGGTACGGTGGCTATCTTGTTGATGCGGCCGCAGGGGATTCTGGCGACGGCGGACGCCATTCTAACCCTTTATGTCACTTGCACTTGCCTACACCTGAACTGGCCTGTGCGTGAGGCGTAGTACTCAGTGCCGCCCAGCCCCGTCGCCTTGACAGGGTGGCCTACAGTTACCAAACTGCCCGCCCACTTGAGGGGCAGGAGAATCGGCAAAGTCGCAAAGGTCTGTCCTTGCCACGCCGATAGCACCGTCGCGGCCGCACCATTTGGGCCGATCGCTTCATCTAAGGAATAGATGGCCAAGAAGAACGGCAAAAAGTCCCTCGTGATCGTCGAGTCCCCCGCCAAGGCCAAGACGATTAACAAGTACCTCGGCGACGACTTCGTGGTGAAGGCGTCGATGGGGCACGTGCGCGACCTCCCCAGCAAGGGGATGGGCGTGGACCTGGAAACGTTCGAGCCCGCCTACGAGATCCTCGAGAGCCGCGGCAAGGTCATCAGCGAGCTGAAGAAGCTGGC
>DASQDR010000125.1:0-1595 GCA_035634055.1 Tepidisphaeraceae bacterium
CGTCGCTCCACGCGATCGTGGTTCACCTCAGCGGCGACGGCGCGCTGGAGGCGGCGGACGCGGCGATCGTGCGGCAGATCGCCTCGAACATCACCCTCAGCGGCGCCGCCGCCGAGGCGCCGGCCGAGGCGGGCGTGACGCTGCCGGAAGGGATTCAACTTCTCGCGCCCGAGGGGTTCGCCGCCGTGGCGAATTCCGATCCAAATCGCACCGACCGACTCTTCTGGCCCAGGCCGGCGGAGAAGAATCCGTCGGCGGCGGCGGACGTGGAGAAGCGGTGGGCGTCGGTCGAGGTCGTCGGCGTCCTCTTTCCCAGCCTGGAAGCGAACGACCCCCAGCGCCTCGAGCGCGCCACCCGCGCGCTGGCGACGCTGCTGCTCGTGCGCGACGCCGCACTGTGGCGCGACGCGAAGGTGACGGCCGAGGGAAACGGCTGGCGCGCCGACGCGGCGCCGCGGCCGGGCGTCGAGCCGTTCCCCGCCCGCGCCTACCTGCTGCCCGACCCGTCCGGCCGCGCGCTGCTGGCGGTGATGCACGGCGGGTGGTCCGGGGGCGGCGCGGCGTTCGAGCGGGCCTGGAAGCAGCTCGCCGCGTCGGCGCAGTTCCTTTCCTCCAGCGACACCGCGCAGCTCGAGGACGCCGGCGCCGCCGAGGCCGCGCGGCTGCGACGCGCGGGTTTCGGCAAGCTGCTGGCGGACGCCGACGAGCAGTGGTGGCTCTGGACCGACCGCAGCGCGCGGCCGCACGTCGGCTGGTCGCGATTGCAGTGGACGGCGAAGGACCTCGCCGGCGAGTTCGAGCTCCGCCGCCGCGGCGCCGGCGGCGACGCCACGCGCGTGACGGCGAGTTGGAGCATCAGCGCCGACGGCGCGCAGTATCGCGCCGACGCGTCGCGCGCCACGTCCATCGGCACCGGCGGCGCAGGCGACGCCGGCGGCGCGATCCGCCAGGCGGCGAACCTGCGCGACGGTCAGCTCACCCTGTCCGTCGGCGCCGCCGCCGCCGCCACCAGCGCCACGGTCGAGTGGAAGTTGCCGGCCCCGTCGCAGTTCGTCCCCGGCGGTCCGCTGGCGCTGGTGATGGGGACGCTGGCGCCCGGGCCGCTGCTGCTGCGGACCGACAGCTTCCCCGGCGGGGCCGAGTGCATCGGCGCGCCCGAGCCGCTCACGATCGTCGTCCGCCCCGACCCCAGGAGCGCCCGCAAGGCCAATGGCGAGACCGAGCCGATGCGCTGCGTCACCGCGTCGGTGAACGGCAGCGGACGGGTGAGCCGGTGGTACTTCCGCGCGACGGGCGAGCTGGAGTCGGTCGAGTTCCCCGACGGCGTCCGCCGCGTGGAGAGCGACCTCCGCACCCTGCGCTTCGACTTCGGCAAGGACGGGCAGATGTCGCCGTGAGGGCGGTCGAATGCGCCGCCCGACCGGTCCAATAACCGCACAATTTGCGGCGATTCTGCGACAAAGCCATTGGTGGACGATATATTGTCACGCCGCCGCCGCTCCTGTTGTTCCTTCCCCGCGCGCGGCGCCGACCGAACCGGTTTTGCACGCGAAGAGAGACGCACCATGACGCACCTCAAGCAAACGATCGTGTCG
>DASQDR010000126.1:0-4447 GCA_035634055.1 Tepidisphaeraceae bacterium
GATCATCCCGGACCTCCAGGCGGCCGACCGGGACTCGGCGCTGCGCGAGCTGGTCGGCTCGCTCGCCGCCTCCGGCGCCATTGACGCGGGCGCGGTCGAGGAGGTCGTCGCCGCGCTGGTCAAGCGCGAGCAGAACGGCTCGACCGGCTTCGGCAAGGGCGTCGCCGTGCCGCACGTGAAGCACCCGGCGGTGAAGAAGATGGCCGGCACGATGGGCCGCAGCACCGGCGGGATCGACTTCGCGGCGCTGGACCATCAGCCGGTCTACAGCATCGTGCTGCTGCTGAGCCCCGAGAACCAGCCGCAGCAGCACCTCCAGGCGATGAACATCGTCTTCAGCAACCTCCAGAAGGACATGTTCCGCCGCTTCCTCCGCCAGAGCGACACCCGCGAGAAGATCGTGGAACTGCTGGACGAGGCGGACCAGGGGAAATGAAGGAAATGCTGAACGACCAACGCTGAATGATGAACTGCATCCATTCAGCATTCAGCATTCAACGTTCAGCATCTGGTTCCTATGCCATCCGCCTCGCGTGACATCGTCGTTTCCAACAAGCTCGGGCTGCACGCCCGGCCGGCGATGCAGTTCGTGGACGTGGCCAACCAGTTCCAGAGCGACATCACAGTCCACAAGCTCGGGGAGGAGCCGGCGGAGGCGGACGGCAAGAGCGTGATGCAGATGATCATCCTGGCCGCCACCGAGGGCACCCCGATGCGCATCGACGCCGCCGGCGACGACGCCGAAGATGCCGTCACCAAGCTGGCGGAACTGTTCGACAGCAAGTTTGGCGAAGAAGAGTGAGAAAGGAAAAGGATGAAGGCTGAAGGATGAAGGATGAAGAAGGGCTCGAGGCGTCCCTCCTTTCATCCTTCATCCTTCACCCTTCATCCTTCTGCTCCATGGAGATCAAAAAGGGCATCGGCGTTTCGCCCGGGGTGGTGATCGGCACGGCCATCGTGCTGGACGCCGAGGACCTCGTCGTGCCCAAGCGGCAGGTCGAGCCGCAGCTCGTGCAGGCCGAGATCGCGCGCGTGCGCAAGGCGCTGGCGGACGGGGGGCTGGAGCTGATCCAGCTCCGCGACGAGACCAAGGCCAAGCACGGCGCCGAGATCGGCAAGATCTTCGACTTCCACATCGGCATCCTGGCCGACAAGTTCCTCATCGCCGACGTCACCGCGGAGATCACCGCCAACCGCGCCACCGCCGAGTACGCCATCAGCGTGGTGATGCGCCGCTTCGCGCAGCGGTTCCTGCAGATGTCCGACCGCTATTTTTCCGAGCGCGTCAAGGACATCTACGACATCGAGAAGCGCCTGCTCCGCCACCTGATCGGGCAAAAGCGCGAGGACCTGGCTCACCTGACGCGCGACGTGGTGGTCATCGCTCACGATATGCTCCCGAGCCAGACGGCCCAGCTCGACAAGCTGCACGTGAAGGGGTTTGCCACCGACGTCGGCGGGCGCACCAGCCACACCGCCATCGTCGCCCGCGCGATGGGCATCCCGGCGGTGGTGGGGCTCGGGGACATCACCGGCGAGGTGGCCGGCGGCGACGTGGTCATCATCGACGGCAGCCGCGGCGTGATCATCGTCAACCCTGACGCCGAGCAGCTCGAGGAGCACCGCGAGCAGGAGCGGAAGCAGATCCGCTTCGAGAACGAGCTCAAGACCCTCTCGGACCTGCCGGCGCGTACGACCGACGGGCACGAGGTGAGCCTGTGGGCGAACATCGAGTTCCCCGACGACATCGACCCCGCCCTGGCGCGCGGCGCGCAGGGGGTCGGGCTCTACCGCACGGAATTCCTCCACCTCGCGGCCCCGCCGGACCACGTGGTGAGCGAGGAGGAGCACTTCGCCGCTTACGCCGAAGCGCTGCGCCGCGCGGTTGGAAAGCCCCTGGTCATCCGCACGCTGGACCTCGGCGCCGACAAGCAGACGCAGGCCCGGGCGGCCAACCCGGAGCGCAACCCGTTCCTCGGGGACCGCAGCATCCGCATGTGCCTGCACGACATCCCAATGTTCAAGCGGCAGCTCCGCGCCATCATGCGCGCCAGCATCCTCGGCGACGTGCGCATCATGTTCCCTATGATCAGTACGTTGATGGAGCTGCGCCAGGCGCGGATGGTGCTCAACGACGTGATGGAGGAGCTGGAGGACGACGGCATCGAGTTCCGCCGCGACATCCCCATCGGCATCATGATCGAGGTGCCGTCGGCGGCCCTGATGGCGAACCATTTCGCCAAGGAAGTGAACTTCTTTTCGATCGGGACCAACGACCTGGTGCAGTACACGCTGGCGGTCGACCGCACCAACGAACGGGTCGCCGGGCTCTTCTGCCCGGCCCACCCGGCGGTGCTCGCCCTGGTTCGCGACGTCATCCGCGCCGGGACCCGCGCCGGCATCGGCGTGAGCGTGTGTGGTGAAATGGCGGGCGACCCGCTGTACACTTTGCTGCTCCTCGGGCTCGGGTTGACCACGTTCTCCATGAACGGCCCCGACGTCCCGGAGGTCAAGAAGATCATCCGCTCGACGACCCTCGAAAACGCGCGCCACGTGGCGCGCAAGGTCATGAGCTTCGACAGCGAACGACAGGTGATGCACTTCTTACGCGAGGAAACGCGGAAGTTCATCCCTGAGGCATTTTGAACGAAAGAGTTGCCAGTGGTCGGTTGTCAGTTGCCAGTCGCAGAGCCCCGCGAGGGTTCTCCCGGCAAATGACAACTGGCAACTAACAACTGAATAGTGAATGGCAAAAGAAATGCTGATCAACGTCAGCGAGGGCGAGGAGTGCCGAATCGCCCTGGTTGACAACGGCAAGCTCGAAGAGCTTTACATGGAGCGGACCAGCTCCACCTCCCACGTCGGCAACATCTACAAGGGGCGCGTCACCAACGTCGAGCCGTCGATCCAGGCGGCGTTTGTCGATTTCGGCCTGGGGCGCAACGGGTTCCTGCACATCAGCGACCTGATGCCCACCTACTTCGGCCGCGCCGGTAGCGACATCCAGGAGTCGGTCGGCAAGAAGATGGCCCGCCGCGACCGACCGCCCATCCAGCGCTGCCTGCGCCGGGGCGACGAGATCATCGTCCAGATCATCAAGGAAGGGATCGGAACCAAGGGTCCGACCCTCAGCACGTACCTGTCGATCCCGGGGCGCATCCTCGTGATGATGCCCGGCATGGGGAAGATGGGCGTCAGCAAGAAGATCGAGGACGAGGAGGAGCGCCGCCGCTTGCGGCAGATCCTCGACTCGCTCAAGCCCCCCAAGGGCGTCGGCTTCATCATCCGCACCGCCGGCATCGGCAAGTCAAAGGCGGAGATCCAGCGCGACCTGACCTACCTCTCGCGGCTGTGGATGCAGATCGAGAAGAAGCGCGACAGCGGCCCGGGGCCGATGGAGCTCTACACCGAGGGCGACCTCGTCGCCCGGACCGTGCGCGACGTCTTCAGCGCCGATGTCGAGCGCATCGTCGTCGACAACGCCACCGTCGCCAAGCGGGTCAAGGAGGTCATCAAGATCACCAGCCCGCGCACCCGCAACAAGGTGGACCTGCACGAGGAGCCGATCCCGCTGTTCCACAAGTACGATATCGAGCGCGACATCGAGCAGATGTACAGCCGGCACGTGCCGCTCCCCAGCGGGGGCTCGCTGGTCATCGACTCCACCGAGGCGATCGTCGCAATCGACGTCAACAGCGGCAAGTTCCGCGACCACTCCGACGCGGAGATGACCGCCTTCAAGACCGACCTCGAGGCGGCCGAGGAGATCCCGCGCCAGCTCAAGCTGCGCGACCTCGGCGGCGTGATCATCTGCGACTTCATCGACCTGCGCTACGAGCGCCACCGCCGCGAGCTGGAGGAGAAGCTCCACGAGAACTTCAAGAAGGACCGGGCCAAGACCAAGGTCCTTCGCATGAGCCAGTTCGGCATCATCGAGATCACCCGCCAGCGCATGCGCCCGAGCCTTAAGCGCTCGATCTACTTCGACTGCCCGCACTGCAAGGGGGCGGGGCTGGTCAAGACGCCGGAATCGATGAGCCTGGACGTCATGCGCCGCCTCGCCATCGCGGCGCACCACGAGAAGGTCGAGCGGATCGAGCTGTCGGTCTGCCCGGACGTCAGCTTTTACCTGCTGAACAAGAAGCGCGCGTCGCTGGCGGCGATCGAGGCGGACTCGCGGAAGAAGATCATCGTCCGCCAGGATCCCGCCCTCGGTCTGGACGAGATGAAGCTCGACCTGTTCGACTCGCGCGACGGGCTGGTGGTGATCGACGAGCTGGGGCTGGCCCAGCCGCCGCACACGTCGCAGCTCAACACCCGCCAACCGGGGCAGAAGGGTCGCGGCGGGCACGATCGCGGTGGCGCCGGCGGCGGGCGCGGCGGTGACCGCCGCGGCGGGCGAGACCACGGCCGCGGCGGCGGCGGAGGCGGCCGGCACCAGCAACCG
>DASQDR010000127.1:0-66246 GCA_035634055.1 Tepidisphaeraceae bacterium
GGAGTGCGGGCGCGAGGGAGGGAGGGAGGGAGTGAGGCAGTGAGGCAGTGAGGCAGTGAGGCAGTGAGGCAGTGAGGCAGTGCGGCAGCGCGGCAGCGCGGCAGCGCGGGAGTGCGGGAGTGCGGGAGTGCGGGAGTGAGGGAGGGAGTGAGGGACTGAGGCACTGAGGGACTGAGGGTGCGGGAGCGAGGGAGTGCGGGAGCGCCGGAGCGAGGGAGTGCGGGAGTGAGGCAGTGTGGGAGCGCGGGAGTGAAGGGGTGAGGGCCCGGCAAGTGGCGAGTGCCGAGGAGCGTAAGGCCCGTCGGCGCGGTGCCCGTCACCGGTTCAGCGCATCACGCTTCATCGCTCGACGCTTCACCCCGCAGGGCCTGCCTGCCTCCGTGCCTCCGTGCGTCCGTGCCTCCGTGCGTTCGCCCCCGTCCGTTGCTCCGTCGCTCGCCCCCTCCGTCCCCCGCCGTGCCTTCCTCCTCCCCTTCGTCGCTCCGTCGCTCCGTCGCTCCGTCGCTCTCCTCCCCCTTCGTCGCTCCGCCTCCCGCCGTTACCTCACGCCCCGGTGAGCTGATTATCGATGTGCGCGATCTGGCGGTTGATCTCCGGGTCTTCCTTGCAGTCGCCGTCGACGGTGCGGACGGCGTGCAGCACCGTGGTGTGGTCGCGGCCGCCGAAGTAGCCGCCGATTTCTTCCAGGCTGTAGCGCGTGTGGCGGCGGGCCAGGAACATGCAGACCTGCCGCGGGAAGGCGATCGACTTGTGCCGCTTCTTGGACTGCAGGTCGCTGAGCCGCACGTTGTAGTACTTGGTGACGGCGTCGAAGATCTGCTGGATGGTGATGCGCTTCTGCTCGGCGGTGGCGCTGTCGCCCAAAGCGGCCTTGGCCAGCTCGAGGTCGATCGTGCCGTTGTTCAACAGGCTCATCCCCTGGAGCTTGGTGATGGCCCCTTCCAGCTCGCGGGTGTTGTTCTCCACCTTGGCCGCGACGTAGCAGACGACGTCGTCGGCCAGGGTCAGCCCGCGCATGCGCGCCTTCTTCTGCAGGATGGCGACGCGCGTCTCGTAGCACGGTTTCTCGATGCGCGCGACCAGGCCCCAGTTGAAGCGGGAGATCAGGCGTTCCTCCAGCTCGGGGATCTCGGACGGCGCCGCGTCGGCCGAGAGGATGATCTGCTTATGGCTCTGGTAGAGGGTGTTGAAGGTGTGGAAGAACTCCTCCTGCGTGCGGTCGCGGCCGGCGAGGAAGTGGATGTCGTCGATCACCAGCATGTCGACGTTGCGGTAGCGGTAGCGGAAGGTGTTCATGTCGCCGTTCTCGACGGCGGTGATGAACTGGTTGATGAAGGAGTCGCACGAGAGGTAGAGGATGCGCGCGTCGCCGTTGCGCTCGAGCACCTTCTGGCAGACCGCCTGGAGCAGGTGGGTCTTGCCGAGGCCGACGCCGCCGTGGATGAACAGCGGGTTGTACGCCTTGCCCGGATTTTCCGACACCGCCAGCGACGCCGCGTGCGGCAGTCGGTTGCAGGGGCCGGTGACGAAATTTTCGAAGACGTAGTCGGGGTTCAGCGGGAGCGGCTGGTCCCCCTCGTTGAACACGCCGCCGCGCGGGAGGTGGTCGCAATGAAAACTGACGGCGACCAGCCGGCCGGTGACGTTCTGCGCGGCGTGGGTGAACGGTTGCTGGCACTGGCTCTGGCAGAAGTTCAGTTGGGCGGGCGTGGAGACCGTCACCTGGATGACGCCGTGGGTGAGCTGCCGCGGGTTCATCTGGTCGAACCAGACGCGGTTGAGGCTCGGGTGGGCGAGGCGCACCTGGGTGAGGATGCGCTGCCAGGTGGTGGGATCGAGGCCGGGAGCGGCCGACGCGCCCGCGCCCCCCGCCCCGCCCGCGCCGCCCGAACCGCCGGGGTGATGTCCTGCGGAGTGCGCGGAGTGCGCGGGGTGCGCGGTTGCGGGCGAAGATTCCGCGGCGGCGGCGGCGGCGCGACGAACGGCGGCCTCGCGCGTCGAGGGCGAGTGGGTCGTGAGCATTTGGATTTCCGGCTTTACGCTTGAGCGAACAGAAAGTGCGTCAGACGAAACACGCCCGCGCCCGCGCTGCTCGGGCAGGGCGGGCCGCGTCGGGCGGTGGTCCATCACCCATGACCACCAGCACCCGCGCCGCGAAATATGCCGCGCGGCGGGCGGGAAGCTAACGCAAAATTTTCGCCCGGCAAAAATCTTCCCGGCCCGACGACAACGCGATCTTCCCAGGGGCGAAAGCGCCGCTGACGCACGGGCGAAGCGGCGAGTGGCGGGGGCGGTGGCGGCGGCGGCGGCGGCGCGGAGGACAACAGCATGGAGATGTTCATCGGCAGACCCGTGGAATGGCGCTTCTTATTTCAGTCGTATCGCCATCCTGGCGCCACCGCACGGTCCTCCTGACGGTGCGGTTCAATCCTTCAAGCGGAAGAGGAACACGAATGGACACGAATCTGCACGAATGCGCACGAATGGAATCGAGGAAAAGTTCCGCTCTCTCCCATTCGTGAAGATTCGTGTCCATTCGTGTTCTCATTCTTCGTTCGTCCTGCTTCGTTCGTCCCTCATCGCGACCGACCGGAAGATCACTTCCGCTTCGGCACCGGCAGGCCCAGCTCGGCCATCACTTGCTGCAAATCGCTCCAGACGGCGGCGCGGGTTTCCTCGGTGTACTGCCGCAGCACGTACGCGGGGTGGAAGGTGGGCATCAGCTTGATGCCGCCCCGCCACTGCCGCCAGTGGCCGCGCGACTTGCCCATGGTCAGCTTGGCGTCGCCGGTCATGTACTTCAGCGACGGCAGGCCGAGGGTGACGATCACCCTGGGGCGGACGATCTCGATCTGCCGCTCGAGGTACGGCGTGCAGGTGGCCACCTCGTCGGGCATCGGCACGCGGTTGCCGGGCGGGCGGCACTTGACGATGTTGGCGATGTAGACCTGCTCGCGCCGCAGCCCCATGGCGGCGATCCACTTGTTGAGCATCTCGCCGGCCTTGCCGACGAACGGGCGGCCCTGCAAATCCTCGTTCTCGCCGGGGCCCTCGCCGATGAAGAAGACGGGCGCGTCGGCGTCCCCCTCGCCGAAGACGGTGTTGTTGCGCGCCTCGCACAGGCGGCAACGCGTGCAGCCGCGGACCTCGCCCTCGTCCAGCGCGAGCAGGCGGTTTTTCTTCTCCTCCGTCGGCAGCAGCGGCGCGCTGAACGGCTCGCTGCTGGGCGGGGCGATGAGTCCCCCGCCGGGCGCGTACTCGCTCGGGCGGGCGACGTCGCGATAGAGCTCGGGCGGCGGCACGTTCTGCGCCTGCCGCGCGATCGTGCGCTCGTCCGCCCGCCGCGCCTCCCGCGAGGTCGGCTCGGGCGGCTCGATCGGTTGCCGGGGCGCGGCGATCCCGCCCACGCGATCCCGTTGTGTCTTTCTCGGCAGCGGCACCGCTTCGAGCCCGAACGCCCGCTCGCTGCGGAGCCAAAGTCGCACGCGATTCGTGACGCCGCCGCCGCCTTCCATGTGCGGCGCGTACTCTAGCGACGACCGCCGTCCTTTCAATCGCGCATCCTGTCGCACGAACGGGACGCGAACCCACTTGCGCGCGGGCGAACTGTTGGAACCACGGATGACGCGGATGAATGCGGATGCGGGAGATGAACCACGAATGGACACGAATGGACACGAAATGGGAAGGAGAGAGAGCGCGATCCATTCAGCAGCCTTCTTTCTCTTTCGTTTCCTATTCGTGTCCATTTGTGTCCATTCGTGGTTACTCTTTCTCCCTCCGCGTTCATCCGCGGTTTTCCCCCGCCCCGGCAATATTTTTCCGTCGCGCCGAACGGTCCCTTGACGGGTGCGTATTACCCAAGACAATCTCGCACGATCCGAGCCACCCCGGCCCGCAATGGCGGGTGTCGCGGAGGGAGCGGGCAGGTCTTCCCCGGCAGGAGGAGGATGCCCGCGGCACCTTCGCCGCACACCGTAGCGCGGCCCGCGGTGGCTCTTTGCGTTGGTAGCGAACGTGTTTTCCCGATCCCCCAGAAGGAGGATTCAGCGATGGCCCGGAACGAAACGACCGTCAACGTCACCCCGATGAAGGCCAAGCACTCCGCCGAGGAGAAGCGCGCCCGGTTCCTTCAGCTCGGGACGATCCAGCACCTCGACGTCACCAAGAACCCCGGCATCGCCGGCGTGGTCGAGGGGATGAAGCACATGGCCTTCAGCGCCCGCGACCTGCACCGGGCGGCGGACATCTACGACATGATGCTTCGCGACACCGAGTGCGGCGTGATCCTCACCCTCGCCGGCTCGCTCATCAGCGCGGGCCTGAAGAAGGTGATCGTCGACATGATCCGCAACAACATGGTCGACGCCATCGTCTCCACCGGCGCGAACATCGTCGACCAGGACTTCTTCGAGGCGCTCGGCTTCAAGCACTACGTCGCCGAGGAGAAGCTCAAGAGCGGGCTGTACGACGGCGAGCTGCGCGAGCACGCGCTGGACCGCATCTACGACACGCTGATCGACGAGGAAGAGCTCCGCATCTGCGACGAGACCACGCAGAAGGTCTTCGAGGAGATGGAGCCGGGGCAGCACTCCAGCCGCGTCTTCATTCGGGCGCTGGGCGAGCACCTGGAGAAGAACGGCGGGCCCAAGACGCCCGACTCGATCGTCTACGAGTGCTACAAGCGCGATGTCCCGATCTTCGTGCCCGCGTTCAGCGACTGCTCCGCCGGGTTCGGGCTGGTGGCGCACCTCGTGAACCGCGGCGACGGCCCGCGCGCGTCGTGGGACGGCGGCAAGGATTTTTACGAGCTCACGCAACTGAAGATCAAGAACCCGACCACCGGGCTGCTGATGATCGGCGGCGGCGTGCCGAAGAACTTCACGCAGGACATCGTGGTCTGCGCCGAGGTGCTCGGCCACGACGCCCCGATGCACAAGTACGCCATCCAGGTCACCGTTGCCGACGTGCGAGACGGCGCCCTGAGCAGCAGCACGCTGAAGGAAGCGAGCAGTTGGGGCAAGGTCGACACGGTCTACGAGCAGATGGTCTTCAGCGAGGCCACCCTGGCCGTGCCGCTCATTGTCGGCTACGCCTATCACAAGAACGGCTGGAAGGCGCGCAAGGCCAAGCAGTGGAACCAGCACCTGGAACCGGCGGCGGTGGCGTAACCCTCGCCGGCGACTCGTCCAGCATTGTGACCACCGTAATTTTTGTCCGGGCCCGCACGACTGCTTCGTGCGGGCCCTTTTTCTTTTTCGCCCCGCATGCGCAGCCGAGGCGGCAAGCGCCGCCGGCGGCGCTTTGTCCGCCGACCGCCCGCGGCTACAACCGGCGGGCGTGACGACGGCCGCAGCGGAAGGATCGATCACGACGGGCGGCGGCGGCGGCGGCCGCGGCGAGCCCCCACGCCGGCGGCTCGTCTGGCTGATCGTCGCCGCCATCACCCTCGCCGCCGGCGGGCTGCGGTTGGCGGCGGCGCGGGACGAATTCTGGATCGACGAGATCGCCTCGTGGCGGTTCGCCCGCCTCGCCCCGTCGGCCCCGCAAATCTTCTACGGCCTGCACAGCGACAACAACCACCACCTCAACACCCTGGCCCTTTACCTGCTCGGTGACCGTCGCGACTGGACGATTTACCGCCTCCCGCCCGTCCTCTTCGGCACCGCCTCCGTCTGGCTCGCGGCGGTGCTGGCGCGGCAGCGGCGCCCGGACCGCACCGGCGCGCCTCACGCCGCGCGTGAAGAATCGAGCGGCGACACGCCCGGCGGCATGAGCGGCGCAGCGCGACGGGACGGCGGCGACGACGCGGCCGCCGTCATCGCCGCGATGCTCGTCGGCTTCTCTTACCTCCTCGTCCACTACGGCTCCGAGGCGCGCGGGTACGCCTACGGCTTCTTCTTCTCGCTGCTGGCGCTGTTCGCCCTGCGGCGGGCGATCGATCGGCCGTCGTCGCTGGCCCGCCTCGCGTTCGCCGGGTGCGGCGCGCTCGCGCTGCTCTCGCACCTCTCGTTCCTCTACGTGTACGCCGGCCTGGCGGCGTGGTCGGCGATCCAGTTGTCGCGCGATGGTCGTGGCCGGCTGCCGCTTCGGCTGACCCAACTGCACGGCCCGTTCCTCGCCTTCTTCGCGCTGATGTACGCGATCGACCTCTCGCGGATGGAAGTGGCGGGCGGGCCGCGCCTCTCGCTGTTCGGCGTGCTGGGCGAAACCGCGGCGGCGGTGGTCGGCGGGCCGCCGCTGCTGGCGGCGCTGGTCATCGGCGTGACCCTGGAACTGGCGATCGTTTACCTCGCGCGCCAGCGTCGGGCGGAGTGGGTGCTTTACGCCGTCGCCTGCGTCGCCGCCCCCGCCTTGCTCCTGCTGGCGACGCGGCACCCGTACGTCTACCCGCGCTACTTCGCCCTGGCCGTGCCGTACTACTTCCTGCTGATCGCCGGCGCGATGGGCGACCTCTGGCGGCGCGGGCGAAGTTGGCAAACCGCCTGCGCCCTGCTGCTCTGCCTGTTCCTCGCCGGCAGCGCCGTCAACCACCGCGCCTTCTTCACCGGCGGCCGGCGCGGGCAATACCTCGAGGCGCTGCGGCACATCGAGGCCAGCACCGCCGGCCGCCCCGCCACCGTCGGCTCCACCCGTGACGGCCGCAACCAGATGGTCGTCGAGTTCTACGCGCGCCACCTCGGCCGGCCGGACGCGATCGCCTACGTCACCAAGGATCGCTGGACCGCCGCCGGTGCAACCGAGCACCCCGAGTGGCTCATCGCCGACGCCCCCACCCCCGCCGCGGACATCCCTCCCGAGATCGCCTCGCTCCTCGCGCGCTACGAGCTTCAGCGCACCTTCCCCCACTCCGGCCTCTCCGGTGTTCACTGGCACCTGTATCGCCGGCGCCCCGAGTGACTGACCCCGCCTCGCTGACCGGCCCACGAGCCACGAGCCGTTGGCCGGGTCGTTGCGTCCGGCGGTCACGTGATTCGCCCCAGCGGGCATGTGGTGGCGCGCCGGCGCTGAGGCGGGACATTGCCGGCGCGGGGATTTAGGATTGCTCGCATGCGGAATCCGCGGTCGAAGGTCAGGCTCCGCCTCGGCCAGCGCTTGCTGGGGGGTCGCCGGCCGCTGCTGCGCGCGGCGTGGCGCGGCGCCGTGCTGTCACTGATGCTCCTGCTCGCGTCGCCGGCCGTGGCGCGGGCGGAGGTGCGGGCCACGGTGGACGTTGGGTGGAGCGGCCGGTTCCGCGCCGGGCGGTGGACGCCGCTGTTTGTCACCGCCACCGACACCTCCCGCCACCGCCAGGCGATCCTCGACATTTACGCCCCCACCGACCGGCGGCACGCGGTGAAGATCCACCAGAGCCTGCCGATCGGCCCGACGCCGGTGACGGTGCCGCTGTACGTGCCGCTGTCGAACCAGTTGGAGCAGTCAACGGTCGGCATCGTCGACGCCAACGGCGGGCGGACGCTGTACCACCAGGTCGTCGGCGACCAGCCGGCGTGGATCAACCGCGACGTCTCGGTCGGGCCCGTGGCCGTGGAGCCGGACGACCTGTTCATCGGGCTCAGTGGAAGCTCCGGCTCCCAGCGGCTGCTGGAGGGGCACTTCGACCCGCAGAGCGTATCGGTCGGCTACCTGCCGCCAAACCGGCTGCCCGCGGTGCCGGCGGGGTACGACGCCATCGACGTCCTGATGCTCAACCAGCCGGACCTCAATCGCATCGACGCCGAGCAGCAGCGCTCGATCGTCGCGTGGGTGCGCGGCGGCGGCGTGCTGGTGCTCTGGCCGGGCGCCGAGCCGCTGCCGGCGACCGGGCCGATCGTCGAGGTGCTGCCGTGCGCGTACGGCGAGAACACCACCTACGACCTGCCGCCCAAGGCGGTCGAAACCATGGGACTGCCCGCGCGCTTCGGCCGGCTGAAGGGGCGGCGGGTGACGAACGTGGCGACCGACGCCAAGCCGGTCGCGCTGTTCGGCGACGGGGTCGAGCCGCTGGGGTACCGGCGCTGGGTCGGGTTCGGGCAGGTGGTCGCGCTGCCGGCGGACGTGTCCACCTTGGTCTTCAACAGCGGGTCGGGCGGCGGCCCGGGAGATCGCCGCGGCGGCACCGCCTTCTGGCGGCAGGCGCTGCGCGGCGTGATCGAAGTCGCCGAATCGCGCGATGACGAGTCCGGCCGCGGCTACTACGACCAGACCGAGGACGCCCGCCGCGTCCGCGCCCAGCGGCAGGCGCTGGACTGGCTCAGCGACGTCCCCGGGGCCGGGTCGTTCGGCTTCTCCTACCTCGCCGCCGTCCTGCTGGCGCTCATGCTGGTCGTCGGACCGGTCGACTGGTTCGTGCTCAAGTGGCTCGGGCGCCAGCCGTGGACCTGGGTGACCACCAGCGGGTGGATCGCGGTGGTGACGCTGGCGGCAATTTCCGTCGGGCGGGTGCTGCGCAGCGGCGACGTCCACTTCCGCACCTTCACCGTGCTGGACCAGGCGGGCGGCGCGCGCGTGGCGGCGGTCGACCTGGCCGGCATCTACTCCCCGCAGACCGGGCGCTACGACGTCGGGTTCGACGCGGAGACCTGGTGGCGTCCCGTGGCCGACACCAACCGCTATGGTGGCAACGCCATGCTCACCGAGATCGACTGCCACCAGGATTACCACGGCAGCCGCCCGCTGCCGATGACGATCAACGTGTGGAACCTGCGCTTTCTGCGGGGCGTCGATTACGCGCAGGCGGCGCCGCTGTTGGCGGCCAAGCTGACGCGCGAGGAGGGCGGCGCCGGCGGAGCGACCACGAGGCCCGCCGGCGGCAACCGCACGCGCGGGTCCGTCCGCGGGACGATCACCAACCAGTCGGAAGTCGCGCTGGAGGACGTCGTCGTGCGCACGCGCGGCGGGATCCTCCGCGTGGGCCAGCGGATCGAACCGGGGGCGACGGTGCAGGTCTCGGGGGAACTCGACACGCGCGACCGCAGCTTCGCCTCGACCCGACCGACCGGGTCGACCCGATACCAGGTCGCGTACGGAGACGTCGCCTCCACGACGCGCCCGAGCGTGTCGACGGCGGGCGATCTGGCCGTCTCCCGCACCGACCGGATCGAGCAGATGCTCCGCGACCGCGACGACGCCGCCTGCGTCTACGCCCGCTTCAGCGGCGCCGCGCCGGAGCGGGTGAAGCTGAACGACGAGCCGAAGATGATGACCGCGCACGAGGGCGTGGTGCGGGCGGTGGTGACGATGGAGTGAAGGGGAGAGGCACGGAGGCACAGGCACGGAGGCACGGAGGGAGTGAGAAGGAGTCGAGGCGGAGAGTGAATCCACTTCCTCCCATTCGCCCTTTCTCACCGCCTCGCGCGCCGTCGCTGCGTGCCTCCGAGCCACGGCGCCCGGCTGGTAGCAGGGCAAATGCTTGAGCGAGAGGACGACATGAGCAGGGTCGAGCAAGAACAACCCGTGGGCGTCCCGGCCTTGCCGTTGACGGCGGACGGCGGGGTTGAGGCGGGCGCGGGCCGGCGGCACGAAACCGTCCTGCCGATCCCGCCGCTGCCGTCGCGCGCGACGGCGCCCGCCATTCGCACGCGTGGGTTGACGAAAATCTATGGGCAGCTCGTCGCGCTCGATCACCTCGACCTGGAGCTGGAGAGCGGCGACGTGTTCGGGTTCATCGGCCCCAACGGCGCGGGCAAGAGCACGACGATGAAGATCCTGGCCGGGCTGCTCCAGCCGACGCACGGGTCGGCGGAGGTGCTGGGGCGCGACGTCACGCGCAACGGCGACTTCGTCCGCCGCAACGTCGGGTACATGCCCGACTTCTTCGGCAGCTACGAGGACCTGACCGTCAGCGAGTACCTCGAGTTCTTCGCCGCCGCCTACGGCATCCCCCGCCGGCAGCGCAAGAAGGTGGTCGGCGACGTGCTGGACCTGACGGACCTGAAGTACAAGCAGGACGCGCTGACCGATTCGCTGTCGCGCGGGATGACGCAGCGGCTGAGCCTCGCGCGCGTGCTGGTGCACGACCCGCCGATCCTGCTGCTGGACGAGCCGGCGAGCGGGCTGGACCCGCGGGCGCGCATCGAGATCCGCGAGCTGATCCGAGAGCTCCAGCGGCTGGGCAAGACCATCCTGGTCTCCAGCCACATCCTCTCGGAGCTGGGCGAGTTCTGTAACAAGCTGGGGATCGTCGAGCGCGGGAAGCTGATCGTGGCCGGCACGGTTGAGGAGCTGATGGCCCGCGCGCGGGCGCACCCGGTGATCTCGGTGAAGGTGGTCGGCGACGCCGCGATCGCGCGCGTTGCGCTGGAGCACGACGGCCGCGTCGAGCGCGTCGAATCGCAGAACGGGGAGCTGATGGTGACGCTGCGCGACCCGTCGCTGCACCACGGGTTCCTGGTCGAGGTGCTGGTCGCCCGGCAGATCGCGGTCCACAGCGTCGCCCCGCACCAGCTCAAGCTGGAAGACGTGTTCCTGCGGCTGACGAAGGGGATTGTGCAGTAGGAAGGGCTGGGTGCGGACTTGGAAAGGCACGGAGGCACGGAGGGGCGGAGGCACGGAGGGGCGGAGGCACGGAGGGACGAAGTGGGGTAAAGGGACTGAGGCAGGAAGTGAATTCGCTCCCTCCCTTTCTCCCTTCTCACTCCCTTCGCGCCTCCGTGCCTAACTGCCTCCGTGCCTCTTAATCCGACAGTCCTCCCCCAACGCGACCGGGACGCATGCTTGCGCACGCGTCCCGGGCCGCACCCTCAACGGGGGTTTCTCCCTCTCCGGAAGACACCCGCTATTTCGTGCCGAGCATCGGAGCGGCCGAGGCGCTGGATTCGGCGCCGCCGCTGCCGCCGCCGGCCTCGCCGCTCTCGGTCTTGTTGAAGCGGATCAGGCCCGGGTGGGCGGGGTGGAAGGTCAGCTTGTTGGGGCCCTCGACGGTCTTAAGGTACAGCTCGACCGACGCGCGGCGCTGCTCGAGCAGCTCGCCCTCGCCGACGCGCACCAGGTGCACGGTGATCGGGGCGCAGTTGTCGCAGTCGGAGAGCATCAGCAGCACCTTCTGACGCCCGAGGCTGTTGAGGTGCCCGCCCTCGAAGTGGCGGGCGTAGAGCATCGCGTCATTGCGGGCGCCGTTGGCGGCCTGCACGTCGGCGAACTTGGCGACGCGCTCGCCGGCGGCGTCACCCTTGAAGAAGCCGTTGTGGTCCTCGTTCTGGCACCCGGCGCCGATCCCCAGCACGGTCACCGTCGCCGCCAGCCACGTCATCACGTTCGTCAGATTCATCGTGTCCTCTCGCTTTCGTCCGTTCGAGTGAGTGAGTCGTCCTTGCGTCCGTCCCTGAAACTTCTTTGCGTCCCCCGGGCTCGCGCCGCGCCGCGGCGGTGCGGCGCGCTTACATCATTCCGCTGTTCATCAGCCCGATGACCGTCGGCCCGGCCAGCACGATGAAGGTGGCGGGGAAGATGAACAGCACGAGCGGGAAGCTCATCTTGACCGACGCCTTGGCCGCCATTTCCTCCGCCGCGTGCTGCCGCTGCTGGCGGAGCGTGTCGGCGTGGATGCGCAGGGCGCCGGCGATCGAGGTGCCGAAGCGGTCCGCCTGCGTCAGCATCGACGCCAGCGATTGCAGCGGCGGGTTGCCGGTGCGGGTGCCAAGGTTCTTCAGCGCGTCGGCACGGGCGAGCCCGACGCGCGTCTCCATGTAGGTGATGGCGAACTCGCGGCTGATCGCCGGGTGCGCGATCATCAGCTCCTGCCCCACGCGCTGCATGGCAGCGTCGATCGTGAGCCCCGCCTCGACGCACACCACCATCAGGTCCAGCCCGTCCGCCAGCCCGTAGGAGAGCGCCTGCTGGTTGCCCTTGATGCGCATGCGCAGCCACATCGTGGGGGCCATGTACCCCAGCAGCCCGCCGACCGAGAGCCCCAGCAGGAGCTGGTCGCTGGCAGCGCCGAAGGCGTACCCGCCCAGGATGCCGCCGCCCAGCAGGATCAGCTTGAAGCCGGTCACGACCTTGACCGCGTTGGGCGAGTAGATCCCCGCGAAGGCGAGGTTCTTGCGGATGCTGGACTGCTTCTCGCGCGTCTTGGGCATGAACGGCGCCGCCGCCGCCTGCCCCACGCGCTGCATCAGCGGCGCCACCGAAGCCTTGGACTGCTGCTGCGACTGCGCGTCCGCCACGCTGTTGGCGGTGAGGCGGCTGCGCAGCTTGCTGTCCTGCCCGTCGCCGACCAGCAGCTTGACCAGGACGAACCCAATCATCGCCACCGCGCCGAACACGCACACGAGGATGAGCATCATTTCGTTCATGGTTCTATCCGTACGTTCGTCTCGTCCTCAGTCGTCTCATCAGGTCACTTGTCACTTGTCACTTGTCACTCGCAGGGCCCTTACTCCGGCAGCCGGCCGCGAGTGACCAATGACCAGTGACCCATGACCCATGACCCATGACATCTCTCACACCCTAACCGTCGTGATCTTCCGGATCGCCCACAGGCCCAGCATCTGGAGGCCGAACGCTACGGCGAGCATCTTCTGGCCCATCGGGGTGCCAGTCAGGTTGTGGGCGTACGTCGGGTTCATGAACGACAAGATCACGAACATCAGCGCCGGGAAGGCGACCAGGATGTACCCGGTGAAGCGACCCTCGGCGGTCTTGGCCTTCACGTGCTGCTGGAGGCGGATGCGCTGGCGGATCATGTTGCTGATGTTCTTCAGCACCTCCGACAAATCGCCGCCGGTCTGCCGCTGGATCAGCACCGCGGTGATGAAGAAGGCGAAGTCCGTCGACTCGATGCGCGTCGCCATCTCCTTTAGCGCTTCCTCGAGCGGCTGTCCGAGGCTGTGCTGCTCGTAGCAGCGGCGGAACTCGCTCTTGAGCGGGTCGGGCAGCTCCTCGCTCATCATCTGGATGCCGGTGGAGAAGCTGTGCCCCGCCTGGAGCACGCGGCTGAGGAAGTCGAGCGACTCCGGGAGCTGCAGCGCCAGCGTGCGCTGCCGCCGACCGCGCTTCTGCCCGAGCATCAGGAACGGGAAGTACCCGCCGAGGGCCGCGGCGACGCCGGCGATCAGCATGTTGTTGGTCGCCAGCAGCAGCATCAGGAACATCCCGAACATGCAGAAGCCGGCGATGGTGACGAAGAGCGTCACGGTGCCGTTCGGGTAGGCCTGCACCACCATGCGGTGCAGCCCGTCGAGCGGCTGCCAGCGGACGAGCATGGCGGAGGCGCCGGTCGCTTCCTTGCTGTCGCGGGTGATCGAGAGCGGGAGCTGCGACGACGCGCCGCCGCCACCGCCGCGTTCCTCCGAGGTCAGGCGCTGCTGGAGCCGGCGCTTCTCGCCGGCCATGACGCCTTTGATGGCGGCGGAGACGCCCCACACGAGCAGGGCGACCGCCGCGGCGATCATGATGGGAAGGTACATGCTTTCCATGGCATCTCTCGTTAGCTGCCCCGCCCCATCCGGGGCGCGGGCTGCGTCGGTCGCGCTGGCGACGTTAAACGGTCTCGATGTCGCGACGGGCGAACAGGTCCGGCGGCAGGCGCAGCCCGCGGTGCTCGATCCGGTCGGCGCAGCGCGGGCGGATGCCGTGCACCCGGAAGAACCCGAACGCGTGCCCGTTCTCGTCGACGCCGCGCTGCTCGAAGCTGAACAGATCGTGCATCTGGATCAGCTCACCTTCCATGCCGGTGATCTCGGTCACGCTGACCACCTTGCGCTTGCCGCCGGTCAGCCGCCGCGCCTGCACCACGATGTTGATCGCGCTGGCGATCTGCGTCCGCAGCGCCTTGATCGGCAAATCGAAGCCGCTCATCGCGATCATGACCTCCAGGCGCCCGATCGCGTCGCGCGTGTTGTTGGCGTGCACGGTGGTCATCGACCCCTCGTGGCCGGTGTTCATCGCCTGGAGCATGTCCAGCGCCTCGGCGCCGCGGCACTCGCCGATGATCACCCGGTCGGGCCGCATGCGCAGGCAGTTCTTCACCAGGTCGCGCTGGTTGACCTCGCCCTTGCCCTCGATGTTCTGCGGGCGCGTCTCCAGGCGCACGACGTGCGGCTGCTGGAGCTGGAGCTCGGCGGCGTCCTCGATGGTGATCACGCGCTCGTCGGAAGGGATGTAGCGCGACAGGCAGTTCAGCAGCGTCGTCTTGCCCGAGCCGGTGCCGCCGGAGATCAGCACGTTGCACCGCGCCTGCACGGCGGCGGCCATGAAGTCCATGATCGGCGGGGGGAACGCGCCGTGGCGGATCAGGTCCTCGAGCTGGAGCGGCTTGGAGCCGAAGCGGCGGATCGACATCGCCGGGCCGTCCAGCGCCAGCGGCGGGATGATCGCGTTGACGCGGCTGCCGTCGCTCAGGCGGGCGTCCACCATCGGGCTGATCTCGTCCACCCGCCGCCCCACCTGGGCCACGATGCGGTCGATGATCTGCCGCAGGTGCGAGTTGTCGCGGAAGCGCACCTCCGCGCGCTCCAGCCGCCCCTTCTTCTCGACGTAGATCCGGTCGAAGCGGTTGACCATGATGTCGCTGATGAGCGGGTCCTTCAGCAGCGTCTCGAGCGGCCCGAGGCCGAAGGTTTCGTCCATCACGTCGTCCATGAGCTTTTCCTGCTCGGTGGACGACAAGAGCCCCTTCTCGCTCTGGCACAGCTCGCGGATGAGGATTCGGACCTCGGCGCGGACCGTGTCGGGCGGCAGGGTCTTGAGGTTCTGCACGTCCAGCCGCTCGACGAGCTGCTGGTGGATGCGCACGCGGAGCTGCTGCATGTAGACCGCACGCTCGCCCAGCGGTGCGGGCGGCGGCGGGACCACCGGCTTGGCGATGGCGGGGCCCGCCGTCGCCGGCGGCGGAACGATGTCGGACCCGTCCTGCCCCAGCTTCGGCGGGGCGGGCGGAATGGCCGGCTTGCTCTTCGTGAACAGACCCATCTTCTTACCCTTTCAACTGCTTCCGGTCGTGCTGTCGCTGTTCCTGGTCACCGTCGTGGCGTCACCGTCGTCGCGTCACGCTGCCGCCGCGCGCCTTCGCGCTTGCGGCCGCGGGCGCGGGCGCTACGCCGCCGCCGACTGCTGCCGCTGCATGATCTGCTGGGCCAGGCCCTGCAGGCTCGTGCTGATCTCGCTCCGCGGGGCGCGGAGCACCACCGGCTCGCCGTAGTTGATCGCCGCGATCGCGTTCTTGAAGTCGTTGGGGATCATCCACGCGATCTTCAGGCCCAGCGCCCGCTCCACTTCGTCCGGCTCGATGTCGCAACCCTTCTTCACGTAGCGGTTGACGACGATCTTGATCTTCGCCGAGTCGATCCCCATCCGCCGCAGCGCCCCGACGAACCGCTCGGCGTTCTTCGCCGAGGGGACGTTGAGCTGCATCACGATCAGGTTGACGTCCGCGCCCTTGATCGCCTCGGCGTAGAGCGGGTCGATGCTCATCAGCGAGTCCATGACGACGTAGTCGTACATGCGCCCCAGGACGTTGCTGAGCCGCTGGAACCCCGGCTGGTTCACCCGCAGGGTGTCCTCCGGCAGGTCCGGGCGGGCCAGGATCGCCAACTGGCTCTTGGCGTGGACCACCAGCGCGTTGTCCAGCAACTGCTTGTCGACCTTTTCGGCCGACTCCATCACGTCGCTGAGCGTGTAGCGCGGGCGGACGTCGAAGTAGCTGGCCACCCCGCCGCCGATCAGGTCCAGGTCCAGCAGCGCGGTCTTGTTCCGCTGCGCCAGCAGGGCCGCCAGGTTGCAGGCGACCGTGGTCGACCCGCACCCGCCCATCGTCGGGATGACGTGGATGGTCCTCGCCCGCTTGCCCATCCCGTGGGCGCTGGCGACGCGCTCGACGGCGGCGGCGAACTTCTCCTCGGCGATCGGGAGCGGGATGAACTCCTTGACCCCCAGGTGCATCGCCTCCATCAGCAGGTTCGCGTCGAGCACGTGGCTCATCATGAAGAAGCTGATGTTGGGGAACTCGCGCGGCAGGCTGCCGACCTTCTTGAGGTTCTCGTGCGCCCCCGGGTCGAGGTTGACGATCACCAGCTGCGGCGCGTCCGCCCGCCCGAGCAGCGCGGGCAGCCCGTCCACGGTCGCGAGCTGGGCGATCGGGTTGATCCCGAACTGCCCGAGGAAGCTCGCCAACTCGTTTCGGTTGGTCGTGTCCGCGTCGACGATCACACTGTTGAGCTGAACGTACATAGTCACTCACCCTGCGTTGCTGTGCGTCACCTGCGTCTGCCCGTTGGTCGGCCGCGCGCCGCACGTGCCGGTCGAGGCGCGGGCGGCGGTGGCGGCGGCGGGCAGGTCATCGCGCCCGGTTCCGCCCGACTTACTCGCTGCTGCCGGCGGTCGTCGCCCGCGGGGGCGGCGTGAACCCGTAGGCGCCGCGGTAGCGCGGCGAGCCCGTCGCGCCCTGCGGCCCGTTGGCGGGGGGCGTGCCCGGCACGGTGCCTCTGGCCCGCGGCGCCATCTCGTCCCCGAGGTCGCCGTTGATGAAGAGCTTTGCCTCGTTCGGGTGCCGCCACTGCTCGCCCGGCACCGGCGGAACCTGGTTCGGATTCATCGGCTCGACCAGCCTGGGCGTCACCAGCACGACCAGTTCCGTCTCGCGCCGGGCGTACCGCGTCGATCGGAACAGCGCCCCGATGACCGGGATGTCGCCGAGCAGCGGCGTGGCGTTCCTCGAGGCGTTCACCGTTTGGTTGAGCAGCCCCGCGATCGCGAAGGTCTGCCCGTCCGCCAGCTCGACGGTCGTGGTCACCGTGCGCTTGTTGACGATCGGGATGCGCGATCCCTCGATCGTGAGCGGGCTGGAGAAGTCCAGTTCGCTCACCTCGGGGGTGAGCTTGAGCCGGACGCGCCCGTCGCCGAGCACGATCGGGATGAACCGCAGCCGCACGCCGAACTCGCGGTAATCGATGGTGATCGTGCTCCCGCCGCCCAGGCCCGCCTGCGGCACCGGGATGGGGAACTCCCCGCCGGCGAGGAAGCTGCCTTCCTGCCCGCTGATCGCGGTCAGGTTCGGCTCGGCCAGAACCCGCGCCAGGTTGTTGTTGCGCAGCGCCGACAGCGCCGCGTCGAGCGCGACGCTGCCGAAGACGGCCGAGGCGTTGATGGAACCGGCGGCGGGCGCCGTGGGGCTGCCGACGGTGCCGGGGGTGCTGCCCGCGGTAACCGAGAAGTTGCCGGGGTTGGCCACCGTGCCCGACAGGTTGATGCCCAACTCGTTGGCGGCGCTGCGGGAGACCTCGGCGAAGCGCACCTGGAGCATCACCTGCTGCCCGCCGCCCACCTCCAGCAGGTTCATCACCTTCTGGCTGTAAGGCTGAGCGATGGTGTTCGCCTTCTCGGCCGTCGCCAGGTCCGGGACCTGCCCCTGGAGGGCGATCCCGCCGTTCATCGGCGTCACCTTGATGGTGCTGCCGGGGAACATCGCGTTCATGTCGCCCTGAAGGCCGGCGACGTCCATCGTCACCGTGATGTCGGCGATTTGCGTGCGGTCGGCGTCGTCCCACACGATCAACTGCGTGGTCCCGCTCTTCTTCGCGGTGACCAGGATGTTGTTCGGGTTGATCATGTTGACGTCGGCCACGTCCGGTTGGCCGACGCTCACCTGCTTGTAGGGCTGGGTGGTGGTGATCAGGACCGTCTTGTTGACCGGGACGGTGATGCGCCCGTCCGGGCTGACGCCGTTGGCGATCAGCCGGTTGGCGCGGGTGGTCGGACCGGCGCCGGTGCCCGTCTCGCCCGCGCCGCCCGAGGCGGTGCCGGCGCCGGGGGCGCCAGCGGGGGCCGCGGTGGCGGCGGCGGGCGGGTTCGACAGCGCGTCGGGCGCGTCCGCCAGGGCCGGGGTGCCGGCCGCGGTGGCCAGCCCGATCGCCGTGGCGCCGGCGACCAGCACCACCTTCTGCATCATGCGGCGAGTGAATCGGTTGCTCTTCTTCGGGTTCATGACTGCAATCCCTTGTGCAAGTTGACGTCGCATTTCCCCGGCCTTCCGTGTCTGTCGTGTCAGCTCTTGGTCTGTCAGCGCGCTACCGCGCTCATTCGCTATCGAAGGGGTCTTCCACCTGCGTCTCGGTCATCGCGCCCTCCGGGGCGGCAGCGCCGGCGGAGTTCGGGAGGTTCATCACCACGGTGCTCTCCTGCCCGCCGCGGATGACCTTGATCGTGCGCTTCGCCGGCTCGCTGCGAACCAGCGTCGGCAGCGGCGCCGGCTGCGTGGCCGGTGCGAACGCGATCGGCGCGGGCTGCGTCGCGGGCGGCGGGGTCGCCGCGGCGACCGGTGCGCCGCGCAGCTCGCCCATCGAGACGCCGGCGGTGGCGACCACGGTGCTGTCGCGCCCGCCCCGCAGGACCAGCCGCGGACGGCCCGTCGAGCAGGCGAGGTCGATCGCCTCGGCATCGGCCAGGCTGCACAGGATGGTCACGCTCTTGGCCATCCCCTCGCCCGGCTGCTGCGGGGGCTGTTCCGCCCCGCCGGCGGACGTGCGCTGACCGACCGCGGTCACCTTGACGTTCTGCACGATGGTCTTGGCCAGTTGCTCGCCGTCGCCGCCGTTGTTCAGCGTCGCCAGGATGTCCACGCGGCACCCGGGCGTGAGCATGCCCGCCACGCCGCTGAACTCGTTCACTTCCATGGTGATCGCCCGCATGCCCGGCGGGACCAGCGCCTGCAGGCCGCTGCCGCTGCCGGTCGGGGCGAGCATCGCCTCGACGACGGGCTGGCCCTTGACCATCAGCGTCTCGCTGACGCGCCCGGCGACCTCCTCGACCGTCTTAAAGGCGGTCGACGGGGCGGTCTCAGCTTCCACCTGCGCCAGCGTCAGGTCCTCGACCGTCAGCGCCTTGCCGGCCGTGACGTCAGCCTTGGTCACGACGACCTTGGTGAACTTGCCGGCGGGAACGGCGGCGGCCTTGTTCTTCAGCATCCAGTCGTGGACCGCCTTGGCGGCTCCGACCGCGAACACGATCGCCAGGATCAACGGTGCCCAAGTCTTCCAGTTCATAACAGTCTCTCCGTGTGCCAAACTTGATCTTCGCCCTCTGTTGGTCGGATGGTTCGGATTTGCGGTTTAGAAGGTTTGTGAATTTGCGGGAGCTTCGGGATATCGGACCGACCCCACCCCCGCGCAACGCTGATACGGGCGGCGGGAAACAGCTTTGGGAGGCAGTCGGGCCAACCCCGCTCGCCCGCGCGGTGCCGGGCGCGGTCGCGGCGGGCAAAAGGAGCGGGCGGACCCGGAGGTCCGCCCGCGCCGTTTCGTCATGTACCTCACGCGACCGCGCGGCTACCGCTCTCGTCGGAGCGTTGCCGGGCGCGCCGCCAGCGCGCGGGCGGTTACCCTTCGCGCCGCATGGTTGCCCCGCCGGTCAACTGCTTCGTCGGCGGAATGCCGCCCATGAAGCTCGGCAGCACGCTGATGCCGGCGGAGCTCCAGGTGGTCTTCACCGTCACGCGGATCGAGTCGCCGGCAGTCGCGCCGGTCCAGGCGGTGGACCAGGTGCTGGTGTTGATCTTCTGAAGCTCGATCGTCGGCGGGCGCGTGTACTTCGACTGCGGGAAGCCGGCGACGGCCATCGCGTTATCCACCTGCTTCTGCACGGCGGCGGCGTCGGCGCCGGCGACGATCGCCGCCCGGGCCCCTTCCCGCGCCGCCGAGTGCAGCGTGTGCTTCACGAACATCGCGTACCCGTACTCTACGGCGCCGAACGACACCATCAGCAGCACCGGCAGCACGAACGCCATGTCCAGCACCGCGTTGCCGCTGCGGAACCGCGCGCGGCGCGGCAGCGAACCTGTCGGGCGGGCGGGGCGGACCGATAACTTGCTTGAATCGTCTCGCATCTCACATGCTCCCGGGCGTCCAGTTCCACGCCAGTAAGATCAGCACCGCGATCAGGACCGGCACCGCGTACGGCAGCGGGCGGTCGATGCTCTTGCTCGCCTGCCCGGTTGCACGCACGTGGTCCACGCCCACGTCGCTCACGTGCGCCAGGTTGACCGCCAGGACCGCGCTGTTGCGGAACAGGGCGTTCAACCGCCCCTGCGACGCCGCCTGCGCCAGCACCATGGTCATGCCGACGGCGGCCTCGAGGCAGAACACCTGGAGCACCGCCGACGCGCCGAACCACGCGCCGATCCCCGCCAGCAGCTTCACGTCGCCGCCGCCGAGCGCGCCGATGGCGAACATCGCGAACGGCAGGGCGAACCCGGCGCACAGGCCGAGGATCGCCTGCCCCGGCGTCGACACGGCGCCGTTGAAGGCGACGCTCTGCGCCAGCCCGGACAGCACCAGCGAGAACGTCACCCAGTTGGGGATCCGGCGGCTGCGGACGTCGATCAGGGCCGCGCAACAGAGCAGCCCCACCGCCGGCGCCGCCATCAGGACGGTGTAGGTCGTCATCGCGTTAGAACCCGTTGTTGAGCGAGTTCCACTTGGCGAACACCTTGACGCCAACCGACGAGATGACGGCCACCGCCGCCACCACGATCAGGCCCGCGATCAGGGCGTACTCCAGGACCTCGCCGCCGCGCTCGTCGATGATCAGTTGCTTCAACATTCAATACCTCTTGCGCCGATGTCGCCGCAGGACGCCCTGGGCGTACCGCGCGGCACGCCTCGCCCCAGTCGATGGATCGGTTGGCGCGGCGGGCGCCTTTAGGCGCGGCGTGAGGAAGGGTGCATCTGGCGGATCTGATCCGGACGCGCGGCCACCCGGCGGCCGCTCAGGAATCGGCAGGCGGTCGCAAGGCGTCGGCGCGCCGGAGCGCGCACAGGCACACGCACGCACGCGCGCGCGACAAAGCGGCCGCCGGTCCGAATTCACCGACCGACGGCCGCTCTGTTTCTTCGCGATTTCGCGCTCGTCCGCCCGCTCTCGCGGGCGGCTCGTCACGAACGACGCATTACATGCCGTCGTTCAGCGAGTTCCACTTCGCGAACACCTTGCCGCCGACCGACGAGATGACCGCGACAGCGGCGACGACGATCAGACCGGCGATCAGGGCGTACTCGAGAACCTCGCCACCCTGCTCGTCCTTGACCAACTTCTTCAGAATCGTCTTCATGACCATGGCTCCTCTAATGAAGACTCCACAACCCTCGCCCGTGCCGGCGACATGCCGTTCGGCCGACCGCACGGTCATGGCCTGCACGAGGGCAGCTTCGCGTAACAAACGATCGCTGCCCCCATGTCATCGGAGCCCATGACCTTCGGCTTAAGACGCGCGTTGCAAATTTCTCCGCGCGTAGCTGATTGCGGGCCTGGGAAAGGCTTGACGGAGCGGAGGGCGCTAAGGGCGTCCGATAAGATGCCGGCGGGTTGCCGCGACTCAGACGTACATCGACTCGCTCAGGAGCTTGCGGGGCCCGAAGCGGGCTTCCGTGAGCTCGTCGAGGTTCATCTCGGCCGGCCAGGCGCCGGCGGTCAGGAGGTGGGCCATTCCCTCGCCCAGCGCGCGGCTCTGCATCACGCCGTGGGCGCTCAGGCCGACGTAGTTGAAGATCCCCTCGCGGCCGAGGACCGGGCCGACGATCGCCCCCTTGTCCGGCGACAGCTCGTAGTGCCCCACCCAGCCCCCCACCAGCTCCGCCTCGCGCATGGCGGGAATGCGTTTCTCCAGCAGCGCGGCCACGCGCGTCCGATAATACGCGGCGCCGTGGTTGGTGAAGTCAACGCGCGTCGGCTCGTCCGGGTCCGACCAGCTCACCAGCGTGCACGGCTGGCGGTCGCGCTCGTAGTGGCGGAAGTAGATGTCCTGCGGGTAATCCAAAAAGAACGGCAGCGGCTCGAGGTTCACCGTCGGGTGCTTCAGCAGGTAGACCTGCCGCGGCAGCGGGGTGACCGGCAGCGCGCAGGCGTACAGCTTCGCCACCTCCGGCGCCCACGGACCGGCGGCGTTGACCACCCGATCGGCGCGCAAGACGAGTTCCTCTCCTTCGCCGCCCTCGCGCGGCTTCGCCGCCGCATCCCCTCGCTCCAGGAGCTTTCGGATCCCGCGCGGGTTGACTCGCCCCAGGCGCACCACGTACGGGCAGCACGTCCCGTCGATGGCCAGCACCTGCCAACGGTCCAGCACCTGCACGCCGCCGCGCTGCGCGTGATCGAGGTAGTGCATCCTCAGGCGGTGCGGCGAGAGCCGCCCGTCGAAGGGGGTGAACGTCGCCCCGGCCAGGTCGGACACGTCGCCGAGGATGGGGAACTTCTCCTTCACCTGCTCGCGCGTCAGCTCCTCGACCGGCAGCCCGAACGATCGCACCAGCGGCAGGAAGCGCTTCGATTCCTCCCACAGCGCCTCGTCGTACATCCAGAAGTACCCGCGCTGGCGGAAGTCGAACTTCCGCGCGTGCTCGATGTAGTACCGCGTCGAGGCCAGCGAGATGCGAATGTTGATCGGCTCGGCAAACGTGCAGCGCACGCCGCCGCCGTTGAGCTCACTGGAGGAGAACTTGCCCCAGAGGTCGACGTCGACCAATCCCACTCCCGCGCCCGCCCCGCGCTCCGCCAGCGAGCAGGCGAGCGACGCCCCGGCGATGCCGCCGCCGATGATGAGGGTGTGGATGGAATGCATGAGGGGAGGGGAAATATCAAATGTCGAATATCGAATGTCGAAGCAAGGGGAAATCAGGAAGGGGGAAACTATGGCGATCAACCGTCCTTGAGGGCTCCTCCCTCTTCGTTTTCTGCCCTCTGCCTTTATTTGATATTGTTTCGGATTTCGTCCCTTCTCGTTTGGTATTCTGCCACCGCTTCGGCCTTTACTCCGTCAGCACCACCACGTCTTCGGCGTCAAACTCCACCGTCATCTGCTCGGGCACCTCGAACCTTGGCGGCGCGCTCACCACGCGCAGGCGGTGGTCGTTCACCACCAGCACGTGCTCGCTGGCCTCGCCGAGGAAGGTTGTTTCCACCGGGCGGCCGACCAGGCGATTGCGCGCGCCGGTGCCGGCGTGGGCGGCGGTGCCGTCGGCGCGGACGATCTCCATCTGCTCCGGGCGGATGCTCACGGTCACCTCGCCGGGCAGGTCGCGCTTCGCCGCCGCCACCATGACGCCCGCCGGCGTTTCCACGCGCACGTGGCCGTCGCGCTGCTCGATCACCTTGCCGGGCAGCAGGTTGGTGTGACCGATGAAATCGGCGACGAACCGCGTCGCAGGCTCGTGGTAAAGCTGGCTGGGCGTCCCCACCTGCACCAGCCGGCCCGCGCTCATCACCGCGATGCGGTCGGCGACGCTGAGCGCCTCCTTCTGGTCGTGGGTGACGTAAATCGTCGTGAAGCCGGCGGTCTTGCAGATGCGGCGGATCTCCGAGCGCATCTCGTGGCGCAGCTTGGCATCGAGGTTGGACAGCGGCTCGTCCAGCAGCAGGCACGCCGGCTGCACCGCCAGCGCCCGCGCCAGCGCGACGCGCTGCTGCTGCCCGCCGGACAACTGGTTGGGCCGGCGGTCGGCGTAGTCGCGCATGCGGACCAGCTCCAGCACCTCGTCGACGCGCCGACGCTGCTCGTCCTTCGATGCCCCGCGCACGTCCAGGCCGAAGCGCACGTTCTCGCGCACGCTCATGTGCGGCCAGAGGGCGTAGCTCTGGAAGACCATCACGGCGTTGCGCTTCTCGGTCCCCAGGTGCGTGACGTCGCGATCGTTGAACAGCACTCGCCCGCTGGTGGGCGGGTGGAGCCCGGCGATCAGCCGCAGCAGCGTGCTCTTACCGCACCCGCTGGGCCCCAGCAGGAAGAACAGCTCGCCGGCGGCGATCTCGAAGTCGATGTCGTCCAGCGCGCGCGTGGCGGGCGGGAAGACCTTGGTGATGTGTTCGAAGCGGACCGACGTCATGGGCCGGCGATTGTAGCGGCTGACCCCCGACGCGCGGCGCGAGTGTGGCGCCAGCGTGGTTCGGCCGCCTCCCGCGCCGCGTAAGGCACAACACGCGGCCCCGCGGCGCGGGCGCCGTCGCGCAGGAATTTCCCGTTCCTGCTTTACTTTTAGAGTGGTTTGGCTATGTTCCTGCCGCATCGGGGCAAGAACAACGGGGATCGGCGTCGCGTCCGGGCAAGCGACGCCGCCCCACCAAATCACCCAATCGCGACGGCTGGAGCCGTCCGCGAGCCCGGACCGCACACGGAGGTGCACGATGGCCCGCCGGTTCGCTCTCACCACCGCCTTTAGCCTGACCCTCGCCGCGGCCGCCGTGCCGCTGGCGTCCACCGCCGCGCTGGCGCAGCAGGACCAGGTTTCCCCCGCCATCGATACCGCGCCCAACAGCGCCATCGCCAAGATCACCGCCGACAACGTCTACGTCCGCAGCGGCGCCGGTGACAACTACTACCCGGTCGCAAAGCTCAACACGGGCAACGAGCTGACCGTGGTCGGCGCGAAGTTCGACTGGCTGAAGGTCGTCCCGCCGCAGGGGACCTTCAGCTACGTCGCCAAGGCGTTCGTCGATAAGGCGGCGGACGGGCAGAGCGGCACCGTGAACCGCGACGACGTGAACGTCCGCGCCGGCGGTGAGCTGAACGCGATGAAGACCACCGTGCAGTCGAAGCTGGCCCTCGGGCAGCAGGTGAAGATCCTCGGGGAGGTCGACGAGTACTACAAGATCGCCCCGCCGACCGACGCGTACGTTTACGTGAACCAGAAGCACGTCGAGCTGGTGAAGCGCATCCCTGGCAGCGTGGCGCAGCAGCAACCGGCGCCGGCCTCGCCCGCCGCTGGCGAGGCGACCGCCGCCGGTGAGCAGAAGCCGGCGCCGACAAGCCCCGACCTGACGCCCGAGCCGGTCCGGGCCGAGCCGGTCGCGCAGCAGGATCAGCCGGCCGCCCCCGCGACCGAAGGCGCCACCGCCGCCGCGCCGCCGGCCACGCAACCCGCCGGCGAGGGCGCCACAGCGGCCGGCCCCGCCACCACGCAACCGGTGAGCGCCGAGGCGGAGTTCGACAAGCTGGAGGCCGACTTCACCGCCGCCTCCAACAAGCCGATCGAGCAGCAGCCGGTCGCCGAGCTGCTCGGCTCCTACACGAAGCTGGTGGGCAACCCGCAGCTGCCCGAATCGATGCGCCGGATCGCCGACTTCCGCGTGCAGACGCTCAAGGTACGCTCCACCGCCCGCGAGGAGTTCCTCGCCGTGCAGAAGCAGCAGCAGGAATCCGTGGCCAGGCGGCAGGCGCTCAAGGCCGAGCAGGAAGAGATCGCCCAGCAGATCAAGCAGCACGACGTGCAGGTCTACATCGCCGTCGGCACGCTGCGCACCAGCAGCCTCCAGTTTGGCCAGCAGATGCTCTACCGCCTGACTGACCCCTCGACCGGCCGGACCGTCTGCTACATCCGCAGCGATGACCCGAAGTACGGGCAGGCGCTGGGGCAGTTCATCGGCGTCAAGGGCGAGCTGTCGACCGACCCGAACTTGCAACTGAAGGTCGTGACGCCGACGGATTACAGCCCGGTGGATCAGAACGAGTTGTACCGCAAGGTCGCCGCCCAGATTGTCCCGCCGAGCCTCGTCCCGCAAGCCCAGCAGGCCAGCGCGACGAGTGGCGGGCAGAACTAAGCGCCACCGCCCCCGGTCCCCTCTCCCAGTACTCTGGGAGAGAGCTAGGGTGCGGGCCGGGCCGGGGATGACGCTTGAGGATTAACGATTGGAACTTGAACGGCTGTGACCCCCGCGCGCCGTTCAAGTTCCAATTCTCATCCGCAGCCCGGCCCTCACCCCCGCCCTCTCCCGGCGTACCGGGAGAGGGAGCAAAGCTTCAACTCTACCTTGTGAAGTGGTACAGAAAGATCCCCGCCGCGACGGCCACGTTCAGTGAATCCGTGCCGTGGTGCATCGCAATGGTCACCCGCCGATCGCACGCTGCCACCCACTCCGGTCCGAGGCCCTGAGCCTCATTGCCGAACAGCAGCCCCACTTTCGCCGCCCGCGTGGCCGTCGCCAGCGGCTCGGCCGACTCGTCCAGCACCGTCGCCCAGAGCTCCACGCCCCACTCGCGGCGCAGGCGGTGCAAGTCGCGCGTCAAGTTGTCGGTGTGCAGGATGGGAAGCGCGAAGATCGTTCCCATCGACACGCGGATCGACTGCCGCCAGAACGGGTCGTGACAGCGCTCGCCGAGGATCATCGCGTCGGCCCCGAACCCGGCGGACAGGCGGATCAGCGAGCCGATGTTCTCGACGTTGGCGATCTCCGGGCAGATCACCAGCGTGAGCCGCGGGCGATCCTTGGGCACCACGTCGTCCAGCGTCAGTCGCGCTTTTCTTCGCCCGCAGGCCATCACGCCGGAATGGAACTGGAACCCGATGATTTCGTCCATCCGGTCTTGCGCGAGGGCATAGACCGGCACGTGGGGCGGGACGGTCGGCGCGATCTCATCCACCCGCCGCTGCGCGAGCAGGACCGAGACGACCTCGAAGTCGCTGGCGAGCAGCCGCCGGACGAGGTGCTCGCCCTCAGCGATGAACAGCTTCCCCTGCCGCTCGAGCTGCTTGTCCTTGAGGTTGCGATACGGCGCGACGCGCGGGTCGTCGAGGGAAGCGATGGGGTGGAGGGGCATGATCTTGATCGTGCGCCCCGCGCGAAACGGGATTCGCGGGTACGAGATGCGGGTCTTTGCTCGTGCGAGTCCGCGTTCTCGCTGGAGCGAGATCCGGGATCTTCGCTGGCGCCTGGTTTCAAGGTCTCTGTTCGAGCGACATCCACAGATGTATTCGTTTCCGGACCACGTCCCCCAGCTCGCTCGCGTTCACCGCGTCAGCTTGAGTGCCTGGTGACCGATGTCACTGCGGTAGTGCATCCCGTCGAAGTGGATCTTCGTCATCGCTTCGTACGCGCGCTGCTGCGCCTTCTGGATGGTGTCGCCCAGTGCCGTGACGCCCAGCACGCGACCGCCGTCCGTGACCAGCTTGCCGTTCTCGAGCTTCGTCCCGCTGTGGAAGACCTTCACGTCGCGCATGGCGTCGGCTTCATCGACCCCCGTGATCGGCACACCGCTGGTGTACTTCCCCGGATACCCGCCGCTGGTCGCCACGACGCACACGGCCGGGCGCGGGTCCCAGCGCAGCTGCGCCTGGTCCAGCTTGTTGTCGGCCGTCGCCAGCATGACGTCCAGCAAATCGCTCTGGAGGCGCATCATCAGCGGCTGGGTCTCGGGATCGCCGAAGCGGCAGTTGAACTCCAGCACCTTCGGGCCGTTCATCGTCAGCATCAGCCCGGCGTAGAGCACGCCGCGGTACTTGATCTCATCGCGCACCAGCCCGTCGACGATCGGGACGAGGATGTCGCGCTCGACGGTGGCCAGCACCTTCTCGGTGATGACCGGCGTCGGCGAGTAGGCGCCCATCCCGCCGGTCATCGCCCCGATGTCGCCGTCCTCGACCGGCTTGTGGTCCTGCGCGGGCTCCATGAGGTAGATGGAGCGCTGCGAGACGAACGCCAGGATCGAGCATTCCGGGCCGGAGAGCATCTCCTCGATCACCACGCGCTCGCCGGCCGCGCCGAACGCGCGCTGGCGCATGATCTGGTCGATGGCGGCGACGGCATCGCGGGGGCGGTAGCAGACGGTGACGCCCTTGCCCTTGGCCAGCCCCGCCGCCTTGATCACCACGCTGGTGCCGCGCTGGTTGACGTATTCCTCGGCGGCGTCGGCGTCGGTAAAGCTGCGCGCCTCGGCGGTGGGGACCGCCTGCTGGCGCATCAGCTCCTTGGCGAACCATTTATCGGCCTCGAGCTGCGCGGCATCTTTCGTCGGCCCGAAGACCTTGAGCCCCGCGGCGATCAGCCGGTCCGCCAGCCCCGCCGCCAGCGGCTCCTCCGGGCCGATCACGACGAGCCCGACCTGCTTCTCCCTGGCGAACTTCTCGATCGCCGCGTATTCCGTGACGTCCTTGCCGACGCAATCGGCGAGCTGCGCGATCCCCGGGTTGCCCGGCCAGGCGTAGAGCGCGGTGACGTGCGGGCTCGACGCCAGCTTCCAGGCCAGTGCGTGCTCGCGTCCGCCGCCGCCGATCAACAACACCTTCATCGCGTCGCCTCACCTCGAATAACGTTCTCGCCCGGGCGGGCGGACTGTAGGCCCCCACGCCGCACGACGCAATCCGGCACCCGCCCCACGGCCTCCCACCGCCCCGGTGCCGGCCCTTCGCACGGCAGGGCCGCGGTTGACATGCTGACCTGCCCGTCTAGACTGACATAGCTGCAACCGCAACGCACCCGGGGCGTAGCTCAGCTTGGTTTAGAGCGCTAGACTGGGGGTCTAGAGGTCGCAAGTTCAAATCTTGTCGCCCCGACTTGTAAGCACGTGAAGCCCCTCGATCGTTGCGATCGAGGGGCTTTACGTTTCACGCCTGCGCCGCGACGACCGGGTTGCACATCAGGAAAACCTACTTCGCAGCTTCCTTCTCCACGTGCATCGTCGGGCGGGTTTGGCCGCTGTCGATCCTGAAGCGGTCGCTTTTCATCAGCTTGATCATCTCCGCGCCCGCCAGCAGGACGGGGCCGTAGCCGTGGACGTCGTCGATGGCCGGGCGGTGGTAGTAGTAGACGTAGTCGTTGGCATAGGCGGTGCCGATGCAGGTGCCGTGGACGCGCCCGCCGGGGTCAATCTTGCTGGCGACCCCGTTCCACCCCGCCTGCGCGACCGGGCCATAGGCGGCGGCGTTGAGCCAGCCGCGGTTGACCGCCTTGGCCATCGAGTAGGTGAACATCGCGGTGCACGAGGTCTCGAGGTACGAGTCGTGCCGGTCGAGCATCTGGTGCCACAGGCCGGTGCCGGACTGCACGCTGGCGATCCCCTCGGCGTGGTCCTTCAGGATGCGGATCAGCGCGTCGCGATCAGCGTGATCCTCCGGCAGCAGGTCGAGCAGCTCCACCGTTGCCACGATGTACCAGCCGTTGGCGCGGCCCCAGAAGTACTTGGGGTGATTGTCCGCGTTGGCCATGTTGCCGGCGTGGGTGAAGAGGCCTTTCTCCGGGACGAACAGGTGCTTGTGGAACCCGCGGATCTGGTTTGCAGCATCGTCAAAGTAGCGTCGGTCGCCGGTGATCTTTCCCTGCTGCGCCAGCAATGGCACGCTCATGTACGCGTCGTCGAGCCAGAGCGACACGGGGAACGGGTCCGGCCGGGCGAAGGTGCCGTCCTCGAGCCGCATCTGCTTGGTGTGGACGTAATCCACGAAGCGGTTGATGGTCTCGTCCAGGTTCGGGCCGACCTTCATGCGCTTGGCGCGGGCCATCGAAGCGCCCATCGCGCCGCAGGCGTCGAGGTTGGTCGGTTCCAGCATGGGGCGGAACGGGTTGCGCCGCTCGGGGTCGTTCGGCCAACGCGACAGCGCAGGCAGGTTGTCGGCGAAGAACTGGTAGCGCTTGGCGACGAAGTCGAGATACTTCGGGTCGCCGGTGACCTCGTTGGCGTAGAGCATGCCGGAATAGATCACGCCCATCGGATACGAGTACGGAACGAACTTACGCTCCGGGCCGGTGTCGAGCACGACGTTGGGGATCGGCTGGGAAAGGTCGGTCACGGGCTGGCGCGTCTCGCGGTCGATGATGGACGAGCCGGTCGCCGCCTCCAGCCGGTCGCGCACGCGGGCGAGGGTTTCGGTGATTTTTTCGACCCTGGGCGGCGCGTAGGTGACGGGATAGCTCGGAATCTGCCACGGCTGCGTGGTCGGGCCGCGGGACGAGGCGGTGGTCGCGGGCATCGTCGTTGCCGTCGTCGCCGTTGTTGGCGTCGTCGCCGACGTTGTCGTCGCGCCGGATCGCGGTTCCGCGGCGCGCGCGGGCCCGGCTGCCATGACGACGGTGAGACCGGCCGCGAAGGCGCACAGGATGAACTGCCCGTGGCGGCGGCCGGATGAACGCGTGGTGCGGTGTGGCTGCATGACGCGGGAGGATACCACCGCGCCGCCCGCGCGCGATGCGCGGTTCTTCTTCTGCGACTTCCAGGACTTCTGCGACCTCCGCCACGGCCGGTGCCGCCGCACCACTGGTCCCGCGGGCGCGGCGCGTGGGGCGGCGGTGCTTTGTTCACGGCGGCCGCGATTGCGGGTAGCGTAGCGGCCATGCCGACGCCGACCGCCTCCGCCGCCGCTTCTGCCGTCAACGTCACGCCGCTCCGTCAGCGCGAATCCTTCGAGGCGCTTCAGGCGCACTACGAGCAGGTCAAGCAGCGCCACCTGCGCGAGTTGTTCGAGCAGGACCCCACCCGCGGCACCCGGCTCGCGCTCGACGCGGCGGGACTGTACTTCGATTACTCCAAGCACCGCGTCACGGACGAAACGATCCGCCTGCTCGTGCGATTGGCGGAGGAATCGGGGCTGCGGCGGCAGGTGGAGGCGATGTTCGGCGGCGAGAAGATCAACCTCACCGAGGGCCGCTCGGTCCTCCACGTCGCCCTGCGCGCCCCGCGGGGGGCGAGCATCGTCTCCGACGGGAAGAACGTCGTCCCCGACGTCCACGCCGTGCTGGACAAGATGGCCGGCTTCTGCGACCGCGTCCGCTCCGGCGATTGGAAGGGGCACACGGGCAAGCCGATCCGGAACGTCGTCAACATCGGCATCGGCGGCTCCGACCTCGGGCCGGTGATGGCCTACGAGGCGCTGCGGCACTACGCGAAGCGGGACCTCACCTTTCGCTTCGTCTCCAACGTCGACGGCACCGATTTCGCCGAGGCCACCGCCGACCTGGCGCCGGACGAGACCCTTTTCGTCATCTCGTCCAAGACCTTCACCACGCTGGAGACGATGGCCAACGCGCAGTCGGCGCGGCAGTGGTTCCTGGCCGCGGCCAAGGACGAGAAGGCGATCGCCAGGCACTTCGTCGCCGTTTCCACCAATGCCAAGGAGGTGGCGAAGTTCGGCATCGACACGGCCAACATGTTCGAGTTCTGGGACTGGGTGGGCGGGCGCTACTCGATGATGTCGGCGATCGGCCTGAGCACCATGATCGCCGTCGGGCCGGAGCGCTTCGGCGAGATGCTCAAGGGCGCGCACGCCATGGACGAGCATTTCCGCACCGCGCCGTTGGGGCAGAACCTGCCGGCGATCATGGGCCTGCTGACGGTCTGGTACGCCGACTTCTTCGGCGCCGAGACCACCGCCGTACTGCCGTACGACCAGTACCTCAAGCGCTTCCCCGCCTACCTCCAGCAATTGACGATGGAGAGCAACGGCAAGAGCGTGACGATCGACGGGCGGCGGGTGGATTATCAGACCGGCTCGATCTACTGGGGCGAGCCCGGCACCAACGGGCAGCACAGCTTCTACCAGCTCATCCACCAGGGGACGAAGCTGATCCCGTGCGACTTCATCGGCTTCGTCCACTCGCTCAACCCGCTCGGCGAGCACCACGATTACCTCACCGCCAACCTGCTGGCGCAGGCCGAGGCGCTGGCGTTCGGCAAGGCCGCCGACGAGGTGCGCGCCGAGGGCGCGGCGCCCGAGTTGGTGCCGCACAAGGTGTTCGAGGGGAACCGGCCGTCGTCGATGATCCTGATCGACCGCCTGACGCCGGCGGCGCTGGGGAAGCTGATCGCGCTCTACGAGCACGCCGTCTTCACCCAGGCGGCCATCTGGGGCATCGACGCCTTCGACCAGTGGGGCGTCGAGCTTGGCAAGGTGCTGGCCAAGCAGATCATCCCGGAGCTGAAGGCGAGCGCGGCGGGCGCGGAACTGAAGCACGACAGCTCGACCAACGCGCTGATCGAACGTTACCGCCGCGCCCGCGGCTAGCGGCGCTGGGGCGGCGACCGCGCGCACGGGCAGAGAGATGGAGGACGCGATGGCCATTTCACCGCTGGCCGGCAAGCTGCCGCCGAAGGAACTGCTCGTCGACGTCGCGCAGCTCGAGCGCGATTACTTCGAGAAGCGGCCGGACGCGTCGATCGCGGCGCAACGTGTTAGCTTCGGCACCAGCGGCCACCGCGGCTCGCCGGCGAGCGCGTCCTTCAACGAGGCGCACATCCTGGCGATCGCGCAGGCGGTCTGCGAGTACCGCGCGTCGAAGGGAATCGACGGCCCGCTCTACCTCGGCAAGGACACCCACGCCGCCGACCAGCCGGCCACGCGGACGTGCCTGGAGGTGCTGGCGGCCAATGGCGCCGAGACGGTGATCGCCCGCGGCGACGAGTACGCCCCCACCCCGGTCATCTCTCGCGCCATCCTCACCCACAACGCCGGCGGGCGCGCCCGCGGGCTTGCCGACGGGCTGATCGTCACGCCGTCGCACAACCCGCCGCGCGACGGCGGCATCAAGTACAACCCAACCCACGGCGGGCCGGCCGACGTGGACGTGACCAAGGTCATTCAGGACCGCGCCAACGCGCTGCTGGCCGGCGGCAACCGCGAGGTGAAACGCGTCCCGTACGAGCGCGCCCTCGCCGCCCCCACCACGCACGCGGCCGACCTGATCTCGCCTTACGTCGACGACCTGGCGCGCGTGATCGACTTCGACGTGATCCGATCGGCAAAAGTGCGCATCGGCGTCGACCCGCTCGGCGGCGCCAGCGTTCACTACTGGCAGCCGATCGCCGAGAAGTACGGCCTGGACCTGACCGTGGTGAACCCGCGCGTGGACTTCACCTTCAGCTTCATGACCGTGGACCACGACGGGCAGATCCGGATGGACTGTTCGAGCCCGTACGCGATGGCGGGCCTGGTGGCGCTGAAGGACCGGTACGACGTCGCCTTCGGCAACGACACCGACGCCGACCGGCACGGAATCGTCGCGCCCTCCGTCGGGCTGCTCAACGCGAACCACTACCTGGCGGTCGCGATCCGTTACCTGTTCGCCAATCGCCCGCAGTGGCCCGGCGGCGCCGCGATCGGCAAGACGCTGGTCAGCAGCAGCGTGATCGACCGGGTGGCCGCCGCGCTCGGGCGAAAGGTGCTGGAGGTGCCGGTGGGGTTCAAGTGGTTCTCGCCCGGGCTGTTCGACGGGTCGCTCGGCTTCGGCGGCGAGGAGAGCGCGGGCGCCAGCTTCCTCTGCCGCGACGGCAGCGTCTGGACGACCGACAAGGACGGCCTGATCCTCGGCCTGCTCGCCGCCGAGATCACCGCTCGCACGGGCAGGGATCCCGGCGAGCATTACCGCGAGATCGAGCAGCAGTTCGGCCGGTCGTACTACTCCCGCGTGGACCAGGCGGCGACGCCGGCGCAGAAGGCGGCGCTCGGCAAGCTCTCGCCCGACGCCGTCACCGCAAGCGCGCTGGCGGGCGACCCGATCACGCAGAAGTTCACCCGCGCCCCAGGCAACGGCGCCGCCATCGGCGGCCTGAAAGTCGCCACCGCCCACGGCTGGTTCGCCGCCCGCCCCAGCGGCACCGAGGACGTGTACAAGATCTACGCCGAGAGCCTGCGCAGCGCGGAGCATCTCCAGACGATCTTCAGCGAAGCAAGAGAGGTCGTCAGCCGAGCGCTGGGCGCGTGAGCGATCGCCCAGCCCTCTCGCCGGCCACGGAGAGGGTGAGGCCGGGCCCGACGGGAGGCTTGACGGTAGCAGTGAGATTGAAACTTCGCGCTCGTCACGCCGTTCAAGTGTTCAATCCACAATCTTCACGTTCACTCACGCCGCCGTGAAACCAACGCTGTCGAACGTCGCCGTGTTCAGCGTGCCAGGCACCTTGGAGCAGACGGCCAAGCCGATGTAGACGGTGGAGGTCATCGAGACGGTGCTGGTGCCCGCCTGCGTCCACGTCGTGCCGTTGCTGGAGATGAACGCGGTGATGGTGGCACCGCTGCGCACCAGCCGGAGCCAGTACGGGGCGGCGGCGCCGGCGGTGGTGGTGACGCTGCTGGAGCCGCCGGTGCTGGTCCGGCGGACGAAGCCGACGCCCTGCGTGGGGGTTACCACCAGCGCGGCGTGCTTGGAGTTCGCCGCGAGCGATTCACGGATCATCACGCCCGCCTTGGCGTAAGCGTTGGTGTTGGTGATGCCGGTGACGCGGGCGGTGAAGGTGCCGTCGCCGGTGATCTGCTGGTACATGAACTGGAAGCTGTCGGCGGCATTCCAGATGTCGCTGCCGGCGCCCTTGACAGTGTAGACGCCGCTGGCGAACGACGAGCTGCCGGCGGCGCCGACCGTGCCGATGTCGGCCGCCGCCCACGGCGCGGGCAGCGACGGGCCGGTGGGCGTGGTGGCGCTGGCGACGTTGGAATCGGCGGACGCGCCGGCGACGTTAGTCGCGCGCACGCGGTAGAAGTACTGCGTGCCCCCCGATAGCCCGAGCGAATTGCTGTAGCTGGTGGCGTTCTGCGCCGGCGTGGCGATCTGCGTCCATCCGGTGGCGCCGTCGAGGGAGCGCTCGATGATGAAGCCGGTCTCGTTGCTGGCGTTGTCGGCCCACGTCAGGTCGATCTGCGTGGAGGAGGCCGCCGTGGCGGCCAGGTTGGTCGGCGCGGCCGGCGGCACCTGCGCGGTGGTGGCGGTGGCGGTATTGGACGCCGCGGAATCGCCGCCCGCGCCCGTCGCCCGCACGCGGTAGGTGTAGGCCGTTCCGGGCACGGCGGACGTGTCGCTGTAGCCGGTCGCGCCGGCGGCGGTGGTGGTGACGGTGGTGAAGTTCACGCCGTCGGTCGATCGCTCGACCTTGAAGCCGGTCTCGTCGCTGGAGGCATCGGTCCAGGTAAGGTCGACGCGCGTGGGCGAGATCGCCTGCGCGGCGAGCCCGGTCGGCGCGGCGGGCGCGGGGGCCGCGGCGCCGGTGATCGCCACATCGGACACCGTCGCGGTGTTCAACGCGGCGGTGTTCTTCGACGTAACCGCGAGGCCGACGAAGACGTTCGTGCCCATCGTGATGGTGGTGCTGCCGACGTTGGTCCAGGTCGTGCCGTTGCTCGACGTGAACGCGGTGATCGTGCTGCCCGCCCGCACCAGGCGCACCCAGTATGGGGCGGCGACGCCGGCGGTGGTGGTGACGCTGCTGGCGCCGCCGGTGGACGTGCGGCGGACGAAGCCGATCCCTTGCGTCGGGGTCATCAGCAGCGCGGCGTGCTTCGAGTTGGCGGCGAGCGATTCGCGGATCATCACGCCCGCCTTCGCGTACGAATTCGTATTAGTGATGCCGGTGACGCGGCCAGTGATCGAGCCGTCGCCGTTGAGCGGGAGGTAGGTGAAGTTGAAGGCGTCGGCGGCGTTCCAGATGTCGCTGCCCGCGCCCTTGATGGTGTAGACGCCGCCGGAGAACGTCGCGCCGCCGGCCGTGCCGACCGCGCCGATGTCGCCGTTGGCCCAGCCCGTCGGCAGCGCGTTGCTGAGCGTGGTCGCGCTGGCGACGTTGGAATCGCCCGACGGGCCGACGGCATTGGTCGCCCGCACGCGGTAGAAGTACTGCGTGCCGGCGGACAGGCCGGTCGTGTTGGCGAAGCTGGTGGCGTTCTGCGCGGCCGTGCCAACCTGCGCCCAGCCGGTCGCGCCGTCGGGCGAGCGCTCGATGATGAAGCCGGTCTCGTTGCCGGAGTTATCTGCCCACGTGAGGTTGATCTGCGGGGAGGAAACGGCCGTCGCGGACAGATTTGACGGCGCCGCGGGCGCCGTGGGCGCGGCCTGCGTGGTGGCGTTGGCGACATTGGAATCGGCCGACGGGCCGACGCCGTTGGTCGCGCGGACGCGGTAGTAGTACTGCGTCCCCGCCGACAGGCCGGTGGAGTCGCTGTAGCTGGTGGCGTTCTGCGCTGGCGTGGCGATCACGCTCCAGCCGTCGGTGCCGTTGAGCGAGCGCTCGATCACGAAGCCGGTCTCGTTGCTCGAGTTGTCCGCCCACGTCAGGTCGATCTGGGCGTGCGAGGCGGCGGTGGCGACGAGGTTGCTCGGCGCGGCCGGCGCGGTCGGGACGGATTGCGTGGTGGCGTTGGCGACAGCCGTATAGGGGGAGTTCAGCCCGGCCTTGTAGGCGCGGACGCGGTAGTAGTATTTCGCGCCTCCCGACAGCGAAGCGGAATCGTTGTAGCCGGTGGCATTCGCGGCGGCGGTGCCGATCTCGGTCCAGCCGTCGGTGCCGTTGAGCGAGCGCTCGATCCTGAAGCCGTCCTCGTCGCTGGCGTTGTCGGTCCACGTGAGGTTGATCTGCGCGGTGCTCGCAGGGGTGGCCGCGAGCCCGCTGGGCGCGGCCGGCGCGACGGGCCCGCTCGGGCTGAGCAGGCGCGCGCCCGCCCAGTCGGCGTGGTCGAAGCTGGTGCCGTCGCCGGCGTCGGTGACGACCAGCCGGAGTTGCTGCGCCCCGGCGACGCTGACGTTGATCGTCTGCGTCGCGCTGGTCGCGCCCATCACGGGGCTCTCGTAGATCTTCACGTTGTCCGCGAAGACCTGGAAGATCGCGGTGCCGCCGGTGGACTGGCGGTCATCGATGCCGATGTCGGAGACGAACGTGGCGTACTGCCCGCCGAGGTTGTAGAGGATCTCCGCGGCCGCGTGCGTGCCGAGCCCCTTTGCGTAGGTGACGCCGTTGAGCGTGATCACGCCGCCGTCGTTGGCGCCGCTGCCGCCGACGCTCATGTCCTTCTCGATCGGCCCCCAGCCGTTGGTTGGGGTTCCGAGCCACGGGAGGTCGCTCAGGTACGTGACGCCTGGCACCGGCGTGGTCACCTGCGCCTCGTTGGAATCCGCCGACTGCCCCGCCGCGCTGTTGGCGCGCACGCGGTAGAAGTACTGCGTGCCGGCGGCGACGGTGAGGTCGTCGTAGGTGGCGATGTTGCTGGCCGTGGTGCCGATCTGCGCCCAGGCGCCGGCGGCGCCGGTCTTGCGCTCGATGATGAAGCCGGTCTCGTTGGTCGAGTTGTCGGCCCAGCTCAGCGTCACCTTGGTCGGCTGCGGCGCGGTCGCCGCAAGGTTGGTCGGCGCGGCCGGGGGCTGCTGCACGCTGGTGGGCGTGAAGCGGAACCAGTTGAAGTTGCCGGTCGAGCCGCCGCTGGGGTTGCTGTCGAACGCGATGCGCAGCACGTGCACGCCGGCGGGCAGGTTGACGCCGGTCTTGGTGGTCGTCGTCCAGGTGGTCGATCCGCCGGTGCTGGGGACGCTGAGCGTGCCGGAGATGTTGGTGCCGTTCAGCTCCAGGTGATAATTTCCGCCCGCCCCGGACGAGGCGACGCGCGCGTTGAAGGTGTAGGTGCCGGCGGCGGTGACCCGGATGGTGTATTCCAGCCACTCGCCCGCCTTGACGCTGCCGACGTAGTGCCCGCCACCGGCGTCGGTGGTGGTGCCGATGTCGACGCTCTCGTAGTGGTGCAGGCTGCCGGTGGAGTTGCCGCCGGTGGTGTCGCTGTAGGCGACGCCGGATCCGCCGTGGTCGTGGTCCTCGAACTGAATTGCGTGGCCGGTGACCGACGGCGTGCCCCACCATGCCCCTTGTCGCTCGACGACCGGCGCGGTGGCGAACGAGCCGACGCCGCTGATGTGGGCGCGGTTGCCGGCATTGCGCGTCAGGACGTCGTCTCCAGAGCCGAGCGGCCCGCCCCAGTCCCCGCCGGGGCCGTTGGACGCGCCCCACCAGTTGCCCGAGGCGACGAGCGGGCCGTCGAGCACGACCTTGGTCGGGTCGTCCGACGTGCCGGTGAGAAGCGCGGCGTCCTCCGCCCCGCCGTCCTCGCCGACGCGGAAAAAGTTGTTGTTCGTGATGCTGAAGTTGTAGTTGCTGCCCGAGCTGGCCTTGCGGTCGATGCGGATGGCGCGGGCGCCGCTGCCGTAGATGTTGTTTTGGCGGATGGTGACGTCGTGCATCCCGCCCTCGAAGCGGATGCCCGCGCTGGTGGTGTCCCACGCTTCCTGGAACCAGTTGCCGCTGATCGTCAGGTTGCTGGCGTTGAAGGCGAGCAGGTGCTTGCCGTTGTTGTCGAAGATGTTATTGGTGACCTGGATGTTGGTCTGGACCGACGCCTGGCTCAGCGCCTCGAAGCCGACGGCCGGCTGCACCTGGAAGGTCGGGTCGAACCCCTTGTTCCCGACGAAGGCGTTCTGGTCGATGATGACGTTGCGCAGCGTGCCGCCGGAGATGCCGCCGTCGGTGTAGAGCGCGCGGCCGCTGTGAGGGCCCTCGTTGTTGTTGTTGCGGAACAGATTTCCCCGAATGACCAGCGGCGCGGTGGCGCTGCCGTTGGACATGTGCATGCCGGTGGCGTTGTTCTGAACGATGTTGTTGAGGAACTGCACGCCCGCCCGGTTGGGCGACATGTGCACGGCGGCGCCGTAGGTGCCGGTGGCGGTCTGGCCCTCGAAGGTGAAACCGTCGACGACGATGCCGTCGGCGTTGAGGTAGAACGACGTGCTGCGCGTGCCGGTGGCGTTAAGGTTGCCGTTGACCACCGACTCCGCCGCGCGGTCGGCGCGCGCGTTGGAGCGCCCGTCCACGCCCGCCTTGGCGCCCCGCAGCGTCAGCGGCTTGTAGATGTTGACCAGCTCGGAGTAAACGCCAGGATCGACGTTGATCACCGCGTTGGGCGCCGCGGCGTCCACGGCGGCCTGGATGGTCTGGAAGACCGCGGCGTTGCCGACGATGCGCGCCGCCATCAGCCAGCGCGGCTCGAGCCGCTCGGGCATCCCGCCCCAGCCGCGGGCGCGCTCATGCTTCTGCGCGCGATTCGACTTCACCCGATGCGACGACGACGACGACGACGACTGCGAACGCGGCGCGGCGTGACCGGCCCGGCGACCTTGAGACATACAGCTCCCTCCGGCGGCCTCGCGATCTCCCTGGCCTGGCGTGCAATCCGTTAATTCGTGCTGGCAAACCCGCGCGACAACCACAGCCACGTCGCGAGGAACGCTTTCGAGAACAAGACTCCCGGCCGACACGCGGGACGCGCCACAAGGGGGAACGGGCGCGCCCGGAATCACCCACGCCGGGAGGCGACCGCTAACATAGCGGTGCTGGCCCGCCGAGGCAACGATTTATTCATGCTCCGGCGCCCGCGCGTTAGACTTTACCCAGCTTGAACAAACGAGTTGCGCGAGACACAGATTGGGGGCGCGGGCGAGGCTTGGGGATTGAAGATTGAAGACTTGAACGGCGCCAACCGGCGCCGTTCAAGTTCCAATGCTCAATCCTCATCCTCTCCCATCTGCGGCCAACACCTCTTCTCCGCCGGCCGGGCAATCCGCACGTTGGGTGGCCCGAGCGGCGGAGATAGAATCCGCCGCGGACGGGGGCGCGCGGCCGGAGCGGCGCCGGCATGGAGTTCATGTTGTGATCGAGCCGCTGCTCAGCGACGACGAATTCATCGCAGACGTTCTGGCCACCCGCGGGTCGCCGAGCCTGCACATCTGGTGGCTCGGGCAGAGCGGCTTTCTCCTGACCGACGGCTTCACCTTCGTGCTGCTCGACCCGTACCTGTCGGACTCGCTGACCGAGAAGCACGCCGGCACCGACCGGCCGCGCGTGCGCATGACCCGTCGGGTGATCGACCCGGCCCGCCTCGGCTTCGTGTCGATCGTCGCCGCCACGCACGACCACGGCGACCACTTCGACGCCGACACGGTTCGCCCGATCTTGCAAGCCAACCCGGAGCTAATCGTGGTGGTACCCGAGCCCTTCCGCGCCGCCGCGGCCGGGCGGCTGGGCGTCGAGGCGTCGCGGCTCAAGGGCGTCACCGAGGGGCACGCGTACATCACGCACGACATCGCGTTCCACGGCGTCCCCGCCGCACACGAGAGCATCGAGCGCGACGCCCACGGGCACTCCCGCTACCTCGGGTACGTGCTGACGGTCGGCCCCTACACGGTTTACCACAGCGGCGACACCGTCTGGTACGACGGCATGGTCGACCTGCTGCGGCCGATGCACGTGGACTTCGCCCTGCTGCCGATCAACGGTCGCGACCCGAGCCGCGGCGTCGCCGGAAACCTCAACGGGCAGGAGGCGGCGCACCTGGCGAAGCAGATTGGCGCGTGGGTGGTCATCCCGTGCCACTACGAGATGTTCGACTTCAACACCGCCTCGACCGACGCCTTTCGCGGCGAGTGCGAGCGACTCGGGCAGCGCTACCGGATCCTGCGCGCGGGGCAACGGTTCGATAGTCGCGAGGTCCGCTAACGCGCGCGCACGCGCAGGCGCCGATCCGCGGTTGGTTACGTTCCCGCGTCAACCGCGCGGGCACCCGCGGGATGCACCCTCAGCACCAGTAGGACCGATGCCAAAGAACTACGGCTTGGCGGACGATATCGAGCTGGCGGAGATTCCGGCGCCCGAGCTTCCCTACCGCCCGCGGCCGCCGCGGAGTTACAGCCCGCCGATCGGATTGATCGGCTGCGGCGGGATCAGCCAAGCGCACCTGCGCGCGTACCAGGCGGCCGGCTACCGCGTGGTCGCGCTGTGCGACTGCGACGCCGCGCGCGCCGAGTCGCGCCGCGCGGAGTTCTATCCCGATGCGAAGGTCTACACCGACCCGGCCGAACTGCTGCGGCGCGACGACCTCGAGGTGATCGACATCGCCACGCACCCGCGCGAGCGCGAGCACCTCATCCCGCTGGCCCTGGACGCGCGCAAGCACGTGCTCAGCCAGAAGCCGTTCGTGCTCGACCTGGACGTCGGCCAGCGCCTGTGCGACCTGGCGGACGCGCGCGGCGTGCGGCTGGCGGTCAACCAGAACGCGCGCTGGTCGCCGCACGTCGCCTACGCGCGGCTGGCGATCGAGGGCGGCCTCGTCGGCTCCGTGCTCGGCGCGCACCTGCACTGCCACTGGAACCACGACTGGATCGCGGGCCTGCCGTTCGACGGCATCCACCACATCATCCTCTATGACTACGCGATCCACTGGTTTGACGCCGTCCACTGCTTCATGCGCGGTCGGCAGGCGGAGCGGGTGACCGCCTCCGTCCGCCGCGCCCAGGGTCAATCCGCGCGCCCGCCGCTGCTGGCACAGGTGATGATCGACTACGCCGACGCGCAGGCGACGCTGGTGTTCGACGGTTTCACGCCCGTCGGCATGCACGACGCGATCTTCATCGCCGCCACCGACGGCGCCATCGACATCCGCGGGCGGGAGATCAACGCCCACACTGTCACGCTTTACAACCGCGACGGCTACGCCACGCCCGATCTGGAAGGCAGTTGGTTCCGCGAGGGGTTCCTGGGCACGATGTCCGAGCTGCTGTGCGCGATCGACGAGAACCGCCGACCGTACAACGACGCGCGCGACACGCTGGACGGCTTGGCCATGTGCTTCGCCGCCGTCGCCAGTGCTGACACCGGTCAACCCCAAGTCCCCGGCGCCGTTCGCCGCCTGCCGGAAAGGTGATGAAACCGCGGATGAACGCGGATGAACGCAGATAAGCGAAGAGGCTGAGGCAGTGAACCTTATCGGTGCTTCGGATCCGCGTTCATCCGCGTTCATCCGCGGTTTCATCGCTCTCGTTTGACGCCACGCGCGGCCCGGCATATTGATCCGGGCATGATCTTGGCCGGCGACATTGGCGGCACGAACAGCCGCCTGGCGATCTACGACGCGGAGCTGAACAAGCGGCACGAGGCGGTGACCAAGAACCAGGGGCGGGCAGGCCTCAGCGGGATCGTGCGCGAGTTCCTCGCCGCCGCGCCGGCCGAGTTGCGCCGGATCGACCGCGCCTGCTTCGGCGTCGCCGGGCCGGTCGCTAACGGGCGCGTCACCCCCACCAACCTCACCTGGCACCTCGACGAGCGAACGCTCTCGGCGGAGCTGGGCGTGCCGAAGGTCGCACTGATCAACGACCTGGTCGCTCACGCCGAGGGGATCGAGGTGCTCAAGCCGCAGCACTTCCTGACGATCCACGCCGGCGAGCCGGTCGCCCGAGGGAACCGCGCTGTCATCGCCGCCGGCACCGGGCTCGGTGAGGCGGGGCTGGTGTGGGAGCCAGGCATCAGCGGCTACCGCGCGTTCGCCTCCGAGGGCGGCCACGCCGACTTCTGCCCGCGCACCGACCGCGATGTCGCCCTGCTCCGCTACGTCCAGCAGACCAAGGGGCTGGCCACGTGGGAGCGCGTGCTTTCGGGGCCGGGGTTGCGGCGGATTTACGATTTCCTGATCACGCCGGCGCAGCTCGGCCCGTCGGCGGCGATGCCTGGTCCGGACCCGACGCCGGAGGCCATCGCCGCCGCCGCCGCCGACCGCTCCAGCCGCGCGGCCGTCGAGGCGATGGAAACGTTCGTCCGCTTCTACGGCTCTGAGAGCGGCAACCTCGCGCTGAAGCTGCTGGCCAACGGCGGCATTTACCTTAGCGGCGGCATCGCCATCGGCATCGTCGAGCAGCTCCGCTCGCCGCTGTTCCTCGACGCTTTGCACGATAAGGGCCCGGACAAGCTCCGCGCGGTGATCGCCAAAATGCCGGTCTACCTGGTCACGTACGAAAAATGCGCCCTCGCCGGCGCCGCCAACTTCGCGCGACGGTTATGAATCGCTGGCCCGCGGGCGCGCGGCCTCACTTGATCGTCCCGATCGCCGCCGTCCAGTGGGCGACGTCCTCGGCCTTCATCGGCCCGCCGTGCTGCTCGAGGCGGGCGTCGGCGTAGTCGCGGTCCTGGAGGTCCATCAGGTACTGCTCGCGGGAGATGAACGTCCCGCGGAGGATCTTGTCCGCCGCGGGCGGCTCGGCGCGGACGCGTCGGTAAAGCTCGTCCATCACCTCGCCCGGCACGCGGTCCTTCTCGCGCGGGTAGATGTAGGTGAAAAGAATCAGGTGGGCCAGCAGCACCTGGCTATGGCCCTGGAAGTTCCTGATCAGCCGGGGCCAATCCAGTGTCGGGCCCTGCTGGTAGAGCACGTGGGCGATGTCCGCCCCGTCGAAGCGCTCGCGTTCCTGCACGAACGCCTTGGTGCGAATGACCTCCTCCGGCGGGATCAGCCGAGCGGGCTTGTCTAGGGCCACCCCATCCACGGCATGCTCGAACCATTCGTCCGTCACGTCGCACAACCCGTTGCCGGAGCTGAAGATAACATCGACAAAGTCCTCGCTCTTGGGACGGAACGCCTTGCCGAGCCAGTGGGGGAACACCAGTTCGGTGCGGTATCCCGCCCGCTCGAACGCCTGTAAGGCTCGCTGGGAGTCAGCTTTGCGCACGAAGACGTCGAAGTCCTTGGTATGACGGACGATGCCGGCGTAGTGGGCGAGGCAATAGGCCCCCCCGACGAGGTAGCCGACGCCGGCCTCATCCAGGATCTTCATTGAATCGAGGTAAAACTGCCGCGTCCGCGGGTCGAGTTGCTCCGGGGAAGAGATCGACTGCTGCATATGCATGGCCCTGAAGTTGCGAGCGGCGTGCCGGGGGAACGGCAACCGCAGGCTGAGCCGTGGCGCGGCAGTCATCCCCGGCACGCCGCTTGCCGCGCCCAGAGCATGTCCACCAACGGAAAAGACACCATCCGCGTCGCCGCCCTGGGCGACCTGCATTGTTCGGTCGATCATCGCGGGCAGCTCGCGCCGCTGTTTCAGCAGATCGCCGAGGCCGCCGACATCATGGTCCTCTGCGGCGACCTGACCGACTTCGGGCAACCCGACGAGGCCCACGTGCTGGCCAAGGAGCTTTCCTCGGCAGCCAAGATTCCCACCGTCGGCGTGCTGGGCAACCACGACTACGAGTCCGGCCACGCCGACGAGGTTCGCAAGATCCTCATGGACACCGGCATCCACCTCTTGGACGGCGAGGCGTTCCAGATCCAAGGCGTCGGCTTCGCCGGTGTCAAAGGGTTCGGCGGCGGGTTCGGGCGCGGAACGCTGTCGGCCTTCGGAGAATCCGGCATAAAGCAGTTCGTGCAGGAGGCGCTCAACGAATCGATGAAGCTGGAGGCGGCCCTCCAGCGCCTGCGCACGCCGCACCGAATCGCCGTGCTGCACTATTCGCCCATCCGCGGCACCGTTGAGGGAGAGCCGGAGCAGATCTTCCCGTTCCTCGGCTGCTCGCGGCTGGAGGAACCGCTGAATCGCTACCAGGTGACCACCTGCGTCCACGGCCACGCCCACCGCGGCGCGGCCGAGGGCAAGACCACCGCGGGCGTGCCGGTCTACAACGTTGGCATCCCGGTGATGCGCAGCAACTTCCCCAACCGCCCGCCGTTCCGCCTGCTGACCCTTTCCGCCGTGCCCGCCGCGCAACAGCAGCAGCACCCGGCGGTGCAAGTCATAGGCGCGACGCAGGAACGCGTGGTGGAGACGCCGGTGGAGGCGTCGACGCCCCGCGCGTGATGCCGCCGACGCGCGTTTCCGATCCCGTTATACGCTCGCCGCCGCCGGCGAGAGCTCGAACGCTTCGGCGATCAGCTCGTACGATCGCAGCCTGGCCTCGTGGTCGTGCATGATGTTGACGATCTGCACCTCGTCCGCCCCGTACTCGCGGGCCAGGGCGGTGATGCCGGCGCGGACGGTTTGCGGCGAGCCGATGATCGCCCGCCGGCCGGGCGGCATGTCGTCCAGCGGGACGCGCTCCTCGGCCAGGAAGCGCAGCGCGCGCTCGACCGGGGGCACCGCGATGAGCTGCCCGCGGTGCAGCAGCGCCATCAGCATCTTGAAGCTCGACGCCAGTTGCATCGCCTCCTCGTCGGTCTCGGCGCACACCGACCACGCGGTGACGATCACCGCCGGCCGCTCCAGGCGGTGCGCCGTCGGCACGAACGCGTCGCGGTAGTGGCGGGCCAGCGCCGCGCCCCTCGAGTTGATGAAGTCTGCGAAGACGTACGGCAGCCCGCGCTCGGCGGCCCAGATGGCGCTCATGGGGGATGAGCCGAGCAGGAACGGCACCGGCGCCTCCGGCCGCCCCGGCAGGCGCGTGAGCCGGGCGAACGGGTGCCCGGCCGGCACGCGGTTTTCCAGGTACGCCAGCAGCTCGTCCAGTTGCTCGGGGAAATCGTCCGGCGCCGCTTGCCGGCGGTCGCGCTGGAGCGCGAAGGCGGTCGGCGCGTCGGTCCCGGGCGCGCGGCCGAGCCCGAGGTCGATCCGATCGGGGTACATTCCGGCGAGCATGCTGAACGTCTCGGCCACTTTCAGCGGGCTGTAGTGCGGCAGCATGATCCCGCCGCTGCCGACGCGCAACCGCGACGATGTCGCCTGCGCCACCTGCCCGATCATCGCCTCCGGGCTGGCGCATGCCAGCGCCGGCGTCTGGTGGTGCTCGGCCAGCCAGAACCGGTGGTACCCCAGCCGATCCGCCTGCCGCGCCAGCTCGACCGAGTGGTGCAACGCCGCTCCGCCGGTGGAGCCTTCGGCGATCGGGGACTGATCGAGCACGCTGAGCCGCAGCGACGCGGCGGCGGCGGTTCCGAGTGACGCCATGAGCGAGTGTAGGCGAGGCGACGGCGCCGTTGCGCGCGCGGATGCTCGGCAATCGGTGCGACAACCGCTAGACTTGTTTCGTAGCGACGTTCGCTGTTGTTGGAACTTCGATGCCAAATGTTGAACGTTCGCTCAGTTCCCCTCCGCTACAATGCGCTCGTGCCCGCCGATGCCCGTGCCATTCTCCACGTGGACATGGACGCCTTCTTCGCGTCGATCGAGCAGCTCGACGACCCGGCCCTGCGCGGCAAGCCGGTGCTCGTCGGCTCCGACGACCTTCGCGGCGTTGTCGCCACCGCTTCCTACGAGGCGCGCGTGTTCGGGTGTCACTCGGCGCAGCCGATGGCCGTGGCGAGGCGGCTCTGCCCGCACGCGATCGTCGTGCCCAACCGGTTCCGGCGCTACCGCGAGGTGTCGGACGGGTTGTTCGCGATCATGGAATCGTTCACGCCGATCGTGCAGCCGCTGAGCATCGACGAGGCGTTCCTGGACGTCACCGGCAGCGAGCGGCTGCACGGGTCGCCGATCGACGTGGCGCGCAAGCTCAAGGCGCGCGTGCGCGACGAGCTGCGCCTGACGGCGTCGGTCGGCGTCGCGCCCAATAAGTTCCTGGCCAAGCTGGCCAGCGACCTGGAGAAGCCGGACGGGCTGACCGTCATCCGCCACGAGGACGTCGACCGCGTGCTGCCGCCGCTGCCGGTGACCAAGATCTGGGGCATCGGCCCGAAGACGGCGGCGCGGCTGGAAGGGATGCGCATCCGCACGATCGGCGACCTGCGCCGCGCCACCGACGCGACGCTCAAGCGCCTGCTCGGCGACGACGCCGAACGCTGCCGCAACCTCGCCTACGGGCGCGACGACCGCGACGTGGTCACCGATTCCGAGGCCAAGCAGATCAGCCAGGAGCGCACGTTTCGCATCGACGTGCCGGACCCGCAGGCGGTGCTCGACGAGCTGCACGACCAGGTCCAGCAGGTCGCCCGCCGGCTGCGCAAGCACCACTTTCGCGCCGGCGGCATCACGCTGAAGATCCGCTTCGGCGAGTTCCAGACCATCACCCGCTCGCGCGCGCTGCCCGAGGCCACCGACCGCACCGACGCGCTGTGGGACATCACGCGGCAGGTCTTCAACGAGTGGGCCGGCAAGTCCTTCCAGCCGGTCCGGCTGATCGGCATGGCGGCCAAGAGCCTGACGACCGATGGGCAGCAGCTCGCCCTCTTCGCCGACCCCAAGACCCAGCGCAGCGAGCGGCTGGACAAGATCGTCGACACCATCGTCGATCGCTTTGGCAAGGCCGCCGTGCGCCGCGGTGCGTCGAGGGAGGAGCGAGGATAACGCTCGATCGCGGGAGGCTGGATGGCCGACGCGTCCAAGCATCCGCAGCCTGGGACGTGCGATCGGGCGCGCTTCGCGGCAGGGCGGCGACGGTGAGCGGGCCTGCAAGAGCCCAGTTTCGCGCCGTGGCCGCTACGCCGGGGTCACGGCCGAGCGACCCGCGCGGGGCATCGGGTGCCGCAGCAGGTCGATGCCGCGGGCGATGGCGAACTCCAGGTCGGGACAGAGGTTTTCCGGCTCGGTCACCTCCAGCAGGCCGCCGCCGATCAGCGTGCGGTACTGCGCGGCGGTGATGCCGCTGATGATCAGCGCGCGGTGCTGGGCGCGCAAGTGCTCCGCCGCGTCGCACAGGGCAAGCGCGCCGTTCTCGTTGAAGTACGTCAGCGGGCTGATGGCCAGGATCACCACCCGCCAGTGCGCCGGCACGCGGGCCAGCCACTGCTGGAAGTCCGGCGGCTGGTGGGCGCGGTCGGCGCGGTGGTGCGTCAGGCGGTAGAGCCCCAGGTCCGGCGGCAGCAGCGCCTTGACGATCCCGTGCGCGCGCAGCTCCGGGTCGCTGAGCAGGTCCAGCTCGCGCACGCCGGCGACCGGCTTCCACCAGTCCATCAGGATGATCCAGCCAATGAACGCCACCGCCGGCAGCATCGCCACGCGGGGGTAGTGAAAGTGCATCCAGGCCCCGGTGGTCGCGCCGGCGATGAAGGACCAGAAGACGCAGAACAGCAGCGCCAGGCGCTGGGCGGACGGGTGGCGTTGGCTGGCGCGCAGCGCCCGACCGGCACGCGCCCAGCGGCGGCCGCGCGTGCGGTTTAGGTACCCGTTGAGGAAGCGGACGCTCTCCAGGCCGAGGTCGGTGATGACGCCGGTGAGGTGGGTGGTGCGGATGACCGCCCCGCTGATCTCGGTGATCGTCGCGTTCTGCAAGCCGAGCGTGAACGCCGCGGTGAACGCCAGCCCGTCGAGCAGCGCCGGGGCGTGCGGCAGCGCGCCGGGCGGACAGGCGAGCAGCGCCGCCAGCGCCGACAGCAGCAATCCCTCGGCCGCCATCGGCAGGACGTACTTCGAGCGCGCCCCGCGCCGCTGGGCCGACTCGGCCATCAGCGCCGACGAGACCGCGCCCAACCAGAAGCAGAGGATGAGCAGCCCGAAGTGCAGCGCCTGCCCCGCGGGGCCGTGCACCAGCCCCACGCCGAACTGCGTGGCGTTGCCGGTCATGTGCGAGACGAACGCCCCGCACGCGAGGAAGAGCACCACGTTCACGTACCCGCCGATCCACGACAGCGAGATCGCCAGCTTGGACTTCTGCCGGAATGAGTACGCCCGCGCCGAAAGCATGGCCTTCCAGTGCTATCGGCTGCCCCGCCCCCGGGCGTAACGAGATCGTGGTCGTCCCACCGGCGTACCACCCGTCGCCCGAGCGCGCCGCGCGCGGTACACTTTGCCGGCGACCGCGCCGCGCCGATCCATGTCCTCGGGTGGCGCGCGGGCGCGGGGGCCAGCGGGGTGTCGATGCCGATCGTGCTGGTGTGTCACTGCGGCAAGAAGCTCCGCGCCCGCGACGAGCAGGCGGGGCTCTCCTGCAAGTGCCCCGCGTGCGGCACGGTCCTGCGCGTGCCGTACCCAATGGCCCGGCCCGCGCCGCCCCCGGACGAACACGACGAGCCCCGCGCGCTGGGTGACGAGGACCTCGCCTGCCCCCCGCCGCCAACGGCGCACGGCAGCGCCGCCGCGCGTGCGTCCTCCGGCCGGCCCGCACCCTCCGCCGGCTCGCGCGATCAGCAGCGCACGCCCCCGACCGCCCCTTCGCACCACCAGGGCGATGCCGACGATCCCCTGGCGCAACTCCGCGCGGCGATCGCGGCGCGCCGCCCGGCCGCAGATCCGTCGCGCGGCCGCAACGGTCCTGGCGCCCGCGCGGTGGGCGCGAGCAATGAAGAAGGCCTCGCCGGCTTCAACCCCCCGCGCCCCGTCGCGCAGGTGCCGTCGGCGCAGGTCGTCCAGCAGCCCGGCGACATCCCCGAGCCGCTCCGCGGCTTCCGCGTGATCGAGCCGCTCAACGAGAAGCCGCCGCCGCGCGACCTCGACCTCCCGCCGGACGAGCGGGTCCAGCAGCGCGAGCGCACCTGGCGCGGGCACGTCTACTGGCTGCTGCTGCTGTTCGCCCTCCCGCTGGTGGCGCTCACCGTCGCCGGCAAGCCGGACCTCGAGCAGGCGCTGCGCAAGTCGCTCGAGAAGCACGGCATGACCGAGGAATTCCAGGAACAGGAGGACGGCGGCGGCGGCGTCAAGGCGCTGGACCGACACCTGCAAACCCTCCCGGGCCACCGCCTTGAGGGGGCGCTGCTGGCGCGCGAGAGCTGGGCCCACTGGTCCTTCGCCGCGCTCGCGGTCGCGGTTTATGCCGTGCTGGTGACGTCCGCGCTGCCGTCGGAGAATGCCGCGCCGCGGCTGCTGCTGGCCAGCGGCGCCTTCACCGCCACGCTGGGGGTGAGCCTGCTGCTGCTGATCCAGTACTTCGGCGCCTGCCTGTGCATCGGCCTGTGGTACCGGGCAGCGCTGGACCCGCGCGCGCCGTTCGGCCCGAGCCTGCTGGGGTTCGTGCTGGGCGTCGGGGTGTGCGAGGAGATCATCAAGTGCATCCCGGTCCTCTGGCTGATTAAGCGCGTGCCGTGGGAGATCGGCTGGCGCGAGGCGTGCCTGGTCGGAATGGCGAGCGGCGCCGGCTTCGGCATCTCCGAGGGGATCCACTACAGCGCCAACTTCTACAACGGCCTGGTCGGCGGCGACATCTACTTGGTCCGCTTCGCCTCCAGTTGCGGCCTGCACGTGCTGCTCAGCGGCGCCTGCGGGATCATGATCTGGCGCAAGCAGGACCAGCTCGACGACTGGCGCGACCCCTACGACTGGGTGATCGCCATGACCGCGATCCTGCTCGCGCCCATCTTCCTGCACGGGCTGTTCGACGCGCTGCTAAAGAAGGAGTACGACGCGGCGGCCGTTGGCGTCTGGTTCGCCAGCTTCGCCCTGCTCGCCTGGCTGATCACCAGCGCCCGCGCCCGCGAGGCGCGCGCTGCGGTCGCGCGCGCCAACCCGACGGGCCCGAAGCTGGTCCGCACGGCCAGGGGGACGCGCTTCGTGGCAGAGTGAGTGAGCCGCGGGCGGGCGCTGAAACGCGTGAGCGGGTGCCTCTTCGGCCGGCGGCCGTGGTGCCGTGGCGCCCGCGCCGTCGCCAACCGCCGCGTGACGCATGCCATGCTCGGGAAACTTTTGCGCACCTCCGCGTCTATAGCTACGGAGTTGGTGCGGATTGTGCCGCGGGAGGAGCTGGTCGGTTTCCCTTGCGAGGAATTCCTTTGCCGGTGGCGGCGGGCGCGCGGTAGATTCTGCCGCTCGGCCGGGACGGGTGATGGGGCTTTCGTCGCGCGCGCTCGGGGCGGTTCCGGCGTTTGTTGACGGGGCGGCGGTGCGGGGGGGCAATTGTCCGGCGTCGGACGCCGGCGGCGATGGATGGCCGTGGGGGGCGCGGGCCGTGGGGGCGGGGGACCGGTCAGCGGTTGATCGTGTTCGGGCGTAGATCGACGGGCTTCTGTCGCGCGGCTGCGCGCTGCTCCCCTCCCGCGGGTGAACCCTGCGAGAAAGAACCGGGGCGGCACGGGCGGTGGCGCGGGATCGGGCATCTCCATGACGGCGACCGCCGCGACCGGCATTTCCAACGAGCGAAGCGAGCAACCGGCCAACCTGATCGACGCCTTCCGGCGGCGCGTGGCGCGCACCGTCGTCGGGCAGGATCAGGTCGTCGAGCGCGTGCTGGTCTGCCTGCTCACCGGCGGGCACCTGCTGCTCCAGGGGATGCCCGGGCTGGCCAAGACGCTGCTGGTCAACAGCGTCGCCAAGGCCATCGACCTGGAGTTCTCCCGCGTGCAGTTCACCATCGACCTGCTGCCGGCCGACATCATCGGCTCGGAGATCCTCGACCCGCGCACCAGCGACTACCGCACGCAGAAGGGCCCGGTCTTCACCAACCTGCTGCTGGCCGACGAGATCAACCGCGCCGCGCCCAAGGTGCAGAGCGCGCTGCTGGAGGCGATGCAGGAGCGGAAGGTGACGATCGGCAACCAGTCGCTGCCGCTGCCGGCGCCGTTCGTGGTCATCGCCACGCAGAACCCGATCGAGCAGTCCGGCACCTTTGAGCTGCCCGAGGCGCAGCTCGACCGCTTCATGCTCTGCCACCGCCTGGGCTATCCCTCGCTGGGCGAGGAGGAGGAGGTCCTGCGCCGCTCGCTGTCGCTCGGCCTGAAGCGCGACGGGCGCGGCGCGATCCCCAAGACCGCGTTCGAGGCGATCGACCCCGAGCCGGTGGCGACCGTCGAGGAACTGGTCGACGCGATGGCCAGCGTGCAGGAGGTCTACGTCAGCGACGTGTTCCTCAAGCACAGCGTAGAGCTGGTCCGCCGCACGCGGCAGTCGCCGCACCTGGACCTGGGGGCCAGCCCCCGGGCCGGGATCGCGCTGGTGAACGGCGCCAGAGCCCGCGCCTTCATCCACGGCCGCGACTACGCCGTGCCCGAGGACCTGTTCGCCCTGGCCGAGGATGTCCTGCTGCACCGCATGCGCCTGACGTACCAGGCCATGGCCGAAGGCCACACCGCCGCCACCGTCCTGCGGCAAATCCTGGCGGAGATGAGCTAGCCGGAGAGGAAAGGATGAAGGGTGAAGGATGAAGGATGAAGAAAGGCCTTCGTCCACCTTCGACTTTCCTCCTCCATCATTCATCATTCAGCCTTATTCCTTATTCCCATGCTTTCCAAGCTCGACAGCGTCGCCCAACTGGACGAACGGCAGTTCGCGCTGTCGGTGCGGCGGCTGGCGGACTCGCTCAGTTACGGGTCGGACAACTCGCCGTTTCTCGGGGCGGGGATCGAGTACGTGCAGTCCCGCCTGTACCAGCTCGGCGATCCCATCAAGTCCATCGACTGGCGCGTGACCGCCCGCACCGGAAAGCCGCACGTCAAGCAGTACGAGGCCCCGAAGCGCATGCCGGTCTACCTGCTGGTGGACACCTCGGCGTCGATGTGCGTGTCGTCGCGGCCGATGAGCAAGTACGCGTGGGCGGTCCAGCTCGCCGGCGGGCTGGCGCTGGCGGCGATCGGGCGGCTGAGCCCCGTCGGGCTGGTGGCGTGCGGCGACGAGGCGTACCAGCTCCGCCCGAGCCTGTCGCGCCTGCAGATCATGCAGTGGCTGCACCGCCTGCGCCGCCACCGGCTGGACGAGCGCACGTCGCTGTCGGCGGGGCTGCGGCTGACCGAGACGATGGCGGTCAACCGCAGCCTGATCATCGTCCTGTCCGACCTGCACGAGCCGGGCGCGGTCGCAACCATTAAGCCGCTGGCGGGGAAGCACGACGTGATCGTGCTGCACCTGATCGACCCGGCCGAGCGCGGCCGCCTGGGCGCCGGCTTCCTCCGCGCGCGAGAGGCGGAGACGGGCGCCGCCTTCACCACGACCGGCCGCGCGCGTTGGACCGATGACGCCGCGCCGGCGCACGAGCTGAAGGGCGGGCAGGTGGATCACGTGCGGCTCCAGACCGACCAACCGTTCCTGCCGCACCTGCGGGCGTTCCTGAGAAAGCGCGACTCTCGCGCGAGGGCAGCGCGATGACCCGGCTTCTCGTCATGATCCTCCTGATCGCCGGTGTTGCTGCCGCCCCCGCCGCGGCCCCCGCCGCCGCCGCGCCACCGGCTTCTCCCACCGTCGGCGTCGAGGGAAAGATTGAAGTCGCGCTGCCCGGCACCTTGCTCCAGGCCAGGCCGGTGACCGACAAGGCGCCGCTGCTGCTGCGCGTCGCGTCGACGCAGCCGGCGGCGCGGGCGGAGGAGATCCGCTACGACCTGCGTTACATCGGGCTGGTGCCCGGCGCGCACGACCTCAAACACTACCTCGTCCGCGCCGACGGCTCGCCGGCGGCGGACCTGCCGGCGGTGCCGGTCACCGTGGCCGGCGTGCTCGCGCCGGACCACCAGGGGCAACTCGTGCCCGACGCCGGGGCGCGCTGGCCGTTCTTCGGCGGGTACCGGGGGATGATGGCCGGGGCACTGGTCGCCTGGCTGGCGCTGCTGGTGCCGCTGATCCGCATGGGACGGAAAAAGCGCGGCGACGCGGTCGCCGAGCCGCCGCCCGAGCCGCCGACGTTCGCCGACCGCCTGCGCCCGCTCATCGACCAGGCCGCCCTTGGCGAGCTGTCGGCCGACGACAAGGGACGGCTGGAGCGCATGCTGCTGTGGTACTGGCGGCGAAAGCTGAACCTGGGGGAGCAGGGCCCGGGCGAGGCGATCATGACCCTCCGCCGGCACCACGAGGCGGGCGAGTTGCTCCGGGCGCTGGAGCAGTGGCTGCACCGCCCGCCCGGCAAGCAGGTGCCGGCGACCGACGTCGCCCTGCTGCTCGAGCCGTACCGCACGGTGCCGGACCCGGACGAGGTCGAGGCGCTGTTCGCCGGCTCCCACGCGGGCGCCCGCGCCGCCACGCCGGCGCCGGCAGCGACTGCGGCTGCGGTGGCGGTGGCGGCGGCAACGGGTGCTGCATCCGCGCGAGGCAACGGCGACGCGCACCGCGCAGCGGACGACCGCGGCGCAACTCATGGCGCGGGGGGGAACGCGCCATGAGCTTCGCCCACCCGCTGGTGCTGCTGCTGCTGGTCGTGCCCGTGATCTACGGCGTGTGGGAGTGGACCCGCCGCGGCACCGAGGTGGTGCTGCCGTTCGACCACGCCGGCGTCCGCCGTGGCAAAATCCTGCCGCGCGTGCTCACGCTGCTCAACCTGCTGCCGGCGCTGCTGCTGGCGATCGGCATCCTGGTGCTGGCCGGGCCGCAGCGGCTCAGCAGCAACGAGTCGGAGCGCGAGCTGACCAACATCCAGTTCTGCATGGACGTCTCGGGCTCGATGACCGCCCAGTTCGGCGACGGCTCGCGCTACGATGGAGCGAAGAAGGCGATCGACGAGTTCCTCGACCACCGCAAGGGCGACGCCTTCGGCCTGACCATCTTCGGCAACGAGGTCCTGCACTGGGTGCCGATCACCCGCGACACCTCGGCGATCAAGCTCTCCACCCCGTTCCTCCGCCCCGAGCGCATGCCGCACTACTTCGGCGGCACGCAGATCGGCAAGGCGCTGGACGAGTGCCACAAGCTGCTCGCCAGCCGCCCGCAGGGGGACCGGATGATCATCCTGGTCACCGACGGCTTCAGCGCCGACCTGAGCGGCGGGCGGGCGCTGGAGGTGGCGTCCAACCTGCGCAAGGACAAGATCGTCGTCTACATCATCCAGGTGGCCGACCAGCCGCTGCCCGACGAGATGCACACGATCTCGGGCGTCACCGGCGGCGAGGTGTTCGCCGCCGGCGACCCGCAGGCGCTGGCGACGGTCTTCCGCCACATCGACAAGATGCAGGCGGCGCGGCTCAAGCCGCCCAGCCGCGATTTCGCCGACTTCTTCGCCCCCGTGGCGCTGGTCGGGTTCGGCGCGGGGGCGATGCACCTGCTGACGCTGTTCGGGCTGAGGTACACGCCGTGGTAGCCAGCGCCATCGCCATCTCGGTGCTGCTGCTGGCGCTGCTGGCGGAGTGGCTGCACGCGCGGCGGGTGCGGCGGGTGGCGCACCTGGCGTTCGGCCCGGCGGCGGCGCCGCGGCCGTGGGTGCGGTTCGTGCCGCCCGCCCGCGCGGTTGGGCTGGCCGCGATGGCGTGGGGCCTGGTCACGCTCTACCAGATGGACCCGCAGTACCGCCGCCCCAAGGAGATCCCCGACGCCGCGCTCAAGCGCATCCTCATCGTGCTGGACGTCTCCCCGAGCATGGAGCTGCCCGACGCCGGCGAGGCCAAGGACCAGATGCGCTCCAAGCGCGCGGCCAAGGTGCTGATGTCCACGCTGGAGCGCATCTCGCTCGAGCAGGCGCGGGTGAGCGTGGTCGCGTTCTACACCAAGGCTAAGCCCGTCGTCATCGACACGCGCGACCCGGCGGTGGTGAAGAACATCGTGGACGACCTGCCACTGGATTACGCCTTCGACCCGGGCAAGACCGCGCTGCTCGATGGGATCGACGAGGCGTTCAAGCTCGCCAAGCCGTGGCGGCCGAAGAGCGCGACGCTGATCCTGATCAGCGACGGCGACACCGTCCCCTACACCGGCATGCCCGCCCCGCCGCCGTCGATCGCGCGCACGCTGGTGATTGGCGTTGGCGATACCAAGGCGGGGAAGTTCATCGACGGGCACGTCTCGCGGCAGGCGGGCACCACCCTGCGGCAGGTGGCGACGCGCCTTGGGGGGACGTACTACGACGCCAACGACCGCAACATCCCCACGCAGCTCATCAGCGATCTGGCCGGGGTGCTGCCGATAAAGGACGACTCCGCTGCCGGCCGCCGCGAGGCCGCCATCGCCGCGACGTTCTCCGGCGCCGCGATCACCGCGATGACGCCGGTGCTGCTGGCGATCTTCGGCACGCGCTGGAGGCCGGGGCGCAGGGCGCGCGAAGCCGCCGAACCCGCCGCGAGGTCCGCCGCCGCCGCCGCGACGTCCGCGACCGCTTCGGCCGCCGCGCCGTCGCCGCCGATCGCTCGATCCTCACCTCAACTTCACCTGCAAGGAGCCGTTCATGCGTAGCCTGCTCACCGTCGCGTGGCTCGTGATCCCGGTGGCGCTGCTGGCCTACCACTACGGCCCCGGGCAGGAGAAGCTGGCCCGCGACCGCGCCGCGCGCGAGCTCAAGGTCGCCGAAGCCGCCGAGGCCAAGGACGACTGGAAGGCCGCCCACGCCGCCTATGGCCGGGCGCTGCAGAACCTCCCGGAAAAGGACACCGAAGCGCGGCTCAAGGCGCGGCTGGCGCAGTCGAAGACGCGCATGTACTTCGGCGAGCTGCCCGAGGCGGCCGAGGAAGTGGACGCGCTGCTGGCCGACGCGCACAAGGACGCGGCGAGCCAGGCGCTGAAGGACGAGATCCGCTCCACCGCCGGCTCGATGCGCTACTACCTCGGCTGGCTGATGCGGCTGGAAGGGGCCGAGACCGAGGAGTGGACCGAGCAGACCGAGGCGGCGCGGCAAGAGTTCCGCCTGCTGGCCGAGCAGTCGCAGGCGCGCGGCGACGCCGGCGCCGCCAAGGGGCACCAGGAAAACCTCGAGGCCTCCATCCGCCTGGCGCGCATGGACATCAGCGAGCTGAAAGGCCTGCCCCTCCCCAAGCAGTGCCAGGGCAACGGCGACTGCGCCGGCAAGTGCCGCAAGCAGAAGGAGAGCCGCAGCAAGGTCGGCAAAAAGCCCGGCGACGCACGGCAGCAGATCACCGAGGACAAGTCCAAGGGCGCGGGCAAGAACGATCGCCCGGAGGGGGGATCGTAGGGAGTGGACAATGGTCAGTGGCTAGCGGTCAGTGGCTGGGGGTAACGCCGCCAGCAGGAACGTTGTCATCCCGAAGCGTACTCGCGAGGGATCTCGGGGCGGATAGAACGGGTGGCTCATGACAAAGCTGTCGAAGACGGTTGCGGTGTTGACCCTTGCGGCAGCGACGTCGGCGGTCCTGGCGCAGACGAAGCCGGCGACGCGGGAGGCGGAGGCGGTGGCCGGCGAGGTCGTGGGGGTGGTCGACGAGACCTCGGCTGCGCCCGCGACGCAGGCTGCCGCCACGGAGTCTGCCGCCACGCAGGCGGCGGCAGCCGGGAGTGGTTCCACCACCGGCCCGGCGACCGGTCCCGCCACTAACCCGTCGACCGGCCCCGCCAGCAAGCCGGTGGCGCGGATCGACAAGTTCCTCAAGACCAAGGTCGGGCGGACCGCGCAGTCGTCGCTCCAGGCGCTGAGCGCGCCGGAGGACCCCAAGGCGGACGAACCCGCGCGATACCAGCGGCACGTGCAGGCCGGGCGGTGGGACGAGGTGGCGAAGGTCATCGCCAGCTTCAAGGGCGACGACGCCAAGAAGCTCTACAAGCAGCTCGTGCAGCAGCTCGCCTCGGGCGAGAGCGGCGGGGGCGGGACAGAAGCGCCCTCGCCGAGCGGCGCCGGCGTGGAGGCGCGCATGCGCAGCGCCCGCGTGATCGTCAGCGGCGGCGGCGCACCGCAGGTGGTGCAGGGCGGGCCGGGCGCCGGCGGCGGCGGGCCGCACGTGTTGCCGCAGGATGTCATCGCCGTCCTGAACGCCGCGCCGGCCGATTTTGACGACGACCTCACCGAGCCGCTCGGCCAGCTCGTGCAGGTCGCGCTCAGCAGGGCTGACGTGATCGACCCGATCGTGGCCGCGCTGGACAAGGGCGTCCGCAACCTCGGCGGGAGCGAGGAGGCCAGCCGCTACCGTGCCGCGCAGGTGCTCGCCGCCGCGGGGCGGGCCTTCGAGTCCGGCAAGTTCCTCCCGCCGCTGAAAGACGACCTGGCGGAGAACGACCCCAAGCTCCTCGACCTGCACGCGAAGTTCCTGCTCGCCAAGATCCCGCAGGCGCGCGACGAGGCGGACGCGCTGCGGGCGCGGGCGTGGCAGGTGTCGCAGGCGCAGATGATTCACCAGCAGGCCGACGCCAAGCAGCGCGACGCCGCCGTTGCCCGCGCGCTGGAGCTGTTCCCCGCGCTCTCGAAGGACGCCACCGCCGGCTGGTTCAAGGAGGGGCTGTCGAAGCAGCAGCAGGGGACCGGCGTGCTGGCGAGCCTGGCGCAGTCGCTCGCGCAGGCGTTCCAGAACCGCGATTCCGACCGCCGCGAGAAGGGACTGCGGCAGCAGCGGCAACTCGTCGACGGCATCCTGTCCAACGCCGGCGGCGAGCCCGCGCGGTGGGCGCCCGCACTGAACGTGCTGGCGATGGCGTGGCTCCACGAGGCGGACTACGCCAGGAACCGCCCGTCGCAGCGCGACATGACGCGGCAGCGCAACCAGATGTACGGCCCCTACTACGAGGGCCCGCCGCCGCAGATGAACAACGGCAACGAGCCGCCGCCGCTCGACGCCAAGGTGCTGCTGGAGAGCGCGCCGCCGGAGCCGTGGCTGGCGCAGCTCGACCCGTCGCTGGCGGTGCGCGTGCGGGCGGCCGTCGCCGAGATGCACTTCAAGGACGATGAGCCGCTCAGCGCCATGCCGATCATCGAGCTGCTGGCCAAGACTCACTCTAAAACCGCCGGCGCGCTCGCCGACAGCCTGGTGATGGGCCTCAGCCGCGCGTGGGACCCGAACCAGAGCAGCATGTCCCGCCGCTACAGCAGCAGCATGTATTACGGCCCGTACGGCTACATGCAGCAATCGGAGGGGGGAATCCCGCTCACGCGCAGCGCGCAGGCGCGGAACCTCGCGGAGCTGTCGGAAACGCTGAAGAAGCTGGCCGCCCTGCCGATCGAGCCGGTGAGCGACGGCGCGCTCGTGGCCGCCTTCTCCAACGCCCACTCCGCCGCCGAGGTCTTCCGCATCGAGGATTTGCAGAGCGTCTTCGGCCCGCCGGAGAAGATGAAGCGCGAGACGCTCGCGGAGCTGCTCCAGACCATGCGGCAGCGGCTGGCGACGTCGTGGCGGTCGCCGCAGGTCCAGCAGCAGGCCAAGACCAAGCGCACCGACAAGGAGCTCGACGCCGAGGTGACGCGCGGCTACGCGCTGCTGGTGGAACTGCTCGAACACCGCGTCGCCCGCGAGCAGGACTGGAAGCTGATGACCATCCTCGGCTCCGCCCTGTTCGACTGGGCCGAGTACGACTACGGCAAGCAGGTGGAGCTGGCCATCTATACCGCCCGGCGCGACAAGGCGTTCATCGTCTTCCACCAGGCGGCGGACAAGTACCAGGCGGCGCTGCCGACGCTGAAGGAGAGCGAGCAGTCGTCGTTCGTCCACCAGCAGTGGTTCAACGCCGCGCTGGGCGCCAGCGATCTGGCCGCCCTCACGCGGCAGGCGGCGCCGTCGCAGACGCAGATCGACCAGGTGCGCGCCGCGCTGCTGGCGATCCCCGGCAAGGAGCTGGCCGAGAAGCACATGGCCGGCTTCGCCAGGTGGCTGGGCGACGCCCCCGGCAGCATCAAGCCGGAGCTGAAGCACCGCTTCCTCAAGGCGGGGCTTCAGGTCGCCGGCGATCACCCCGCCGCCGAGCCGGCGCGCAAGCTCGTGCAGTATTACGCGGACCTGCTGACCGAGGTGGAGCTCCACGCCGCCGTCGAAGGCGATCCGGTCGTCGGCCACGCCGCGCCGTTCGGGCTCCACCTGACCATCCGCCACACCGCGGCCGTCGGCCGCGAGTCGGGCGGGTTCAACAAGTACCTGACCAACCCGCAGAGCCGCAGCGGCGGCTACTACTACCCCGGCCCGTCCGGGCAGGGACCGGTCAACTACCGCGACGACTTCGAGAAGAAGGTGCGCGGCGCGCTCGCCGAGCGCTTCGAGATCCAGTCAATCACGTGGTACGACGAAAAGGTGGAATCGCGCCCGTTCGGCAGGCCGGGCTGGCGCGAGACGCCCGTCGCGTACGTGCTGCTCAAGCCGAAGGACGCGGCGGTGGACAAGGTCCCGCCGATCGCGATGGACATGGATTTTTCCGACCGCACCGGCACCGTGATCCTTCCGGTGACGTCGCAGGTGCTGCTGGTGGACGCCCGCCCCGCCGCCGCCCCGCCCCGGCCGGTGCAGAACATCGAGGTGACGCAGATCCTCGACCAGCGCGACGCCGCCAACGGCAAGCTCACCCTCGACATCAAGGCGACCGCCAAGGGCCTGCTGCCCGATCTGGCCGGACTGCTCGACGTCAACATCCCCGGCTTCACCGTCGAGAAGATCGCCGACAACGGCCTGGCCGTGAACAGCATGGACGTCGAGGGCGACCCCCTCCGTCCGCAGGTGGAGCGGTCGTGGCTGATCAACCTCGCCGCCGCCGGCGGCACGCGCGGGGAGGCGGCGTTCAAATTCCCGCAGGCGAAATCGACAGACGTGAAGGTGCTGTTCAAGCGCTACGCCGACGCCGACGTGGCCGACGTCGATCCGCAAGTTGCCGTGACCGGCCTGCCGCTGGGCAAGGGTCGCGGCTGGCTCTGGGCGACGGTGGCGCTGGTGTTGGTCGCGGCGGCGGTGGCGACAATGCTGCTGCTCCGCCGCCGGCGCAAGATCGACGCCCCGCCGCCGCAGCCGTACGCCGTGCCGCAGCACGTCTCACCGTTCACGGTGATCGACCTGCTCAAGCGGATGGAGCACGACCCGGAGATCGGCCTGTCACCGGCGCAGCGCGAGCAGCTCACGGGGCAGATCCTGCACCTCCAGGAAAAGTTCTTCTCCCCCAAGCCCAACGGCGAGGCGGCACCGAACCTGTCGGCCATCGCCAGCCACTGGGTCGGGCAGGCGCAGCGGCAGCCGTGATGCCAACCGACTGCGCGGGCGTGGGCGGGCGCGAGTCGCGGCGGGGAATCGCGCCCGGCGACGCGCGCCCTCACGCGTGCGCGCGCGATCGGAATGGCGCCTCCGGCCGTTACAATGCCGCGCATCATGTCCAGCACGATCAGCTCGACCGCCGGTCTGGATCCGCGGCGGACCGTCGCGGAACTGAAGGAACTCCGCTCGCTCACCGGCAACGCCGACGGCGCGCAGCGCGTCGCCTTCACCCCCACGTGGGCCGCCGCGCGAGCCTTCCTGCGCGAGAAGCTTGCCGCCCTGCCGGTGGAGGTTCACGTCGATGCGGCCGGAAACATGTGGGCGACGCTGAAAGGCAAATCTGACCGCGAGCTGCTCATGGGCGGGCACATTGACTCGGTGCCCAACGGTGGGTGGCTCGACGGATGCCTGAACACGCTCGCGGGGCTGGAGGTCCTGCGCCGGGTCGCCGCCGAAGGTGCGCCGCCGCCGGTCACGGTGCGGCTGGTCGACTGGTGCGATGAGGAGGGCGCCCGCTTCGGCCGGTCGCTCTTCGGCTCCAGCGCCGCCAGCGGCGCGCTCGTGCCGGACGAGGTGCGCAACCTCACCGACCGGGACGGCATCAAGCTGATCGACGCCGCCCGCGCGCACGGCATCGACCTCGATCGCGCGCCCGATGCCCGGCGCGAGCTCGCCCGCGCCGCTGCCTACCTCGAGTTGCACATCGAGCAGGGCCCGGTGCTGGAGAGCAAGGGGCTGCCAATGGGGGCGGTGCTCGGGACGTTCGGCGTCGAGCGGCACACCATCGCCTTCACCGGCCAGGCCGCCCATTCCGGCTCCACGCCGATGAACCACCGCCGCGACGCGCTCGCCGGCGTCTCGAAGCTGCACCTGGCGGTGCGCGAGATCGCCGCCAGGCACGGCGGCGTCTGCACGGTCGGCAAGGTGACGACCGAGCCGGGCATCGTCACCGCCGTCGTCGGCCGCGCCGAGATGACGCTCGACCAGCGCCACCTCGACGCCGCCATTCTCGCCCGCATGTACGCCGACGCGCGCGACGCCAGCGGGCGGATCGCGTCGGAGGAGAAGATCGACGTGGCGTGGAAGAAGCTGTGGCAGATCCAGCCGTTCCCGTTCCACCCGGAGCTGATCGAGATGGCCGACGAGTCGATCCGCGAGGTGTGCGGCGTCAGCCACCGCCTGCCCAGCGGCCCGCTGCACGACGCGGCGGAGGTCTGCCGCGCGGGCGTGCCGACGGTCATGCTCTTCGTGCAGAGTTTGCGCGGCATCTCGCACAACAAGATCGAGGACACCGCCGAGGCGCACCTCGAGCAGTCGGTGCGCGCGCTCGACCGGCTGGCGAGCAAGGCGATGCGCTGGATCGAGCAACGGCCCGTATGATGCCCGCCCCGCCCGCGCGTACGCGAGACTTGGACCTCGCCGGACCGCCGGCCGCGGGCTTCAGCCAGGAGGTGATCGTGTTGACCGAGCCAGTGCAGTCGTGCCGCAACCCGCGTCAGCCCGCGGCCGCGGGATTTTGTCGCGCCTTCTTCGTCGCCGCCGCCGCGGCCGCCACCGTGGCGCTGCTCGCGTCGTTCGGTGCCGCGACCGCCTTCGCGGCGGACCTGAAGGAACTGAAGCAAGCGTTCGCCCAGCCGCCGGACGACGCACGCCCCTGGGTCTATTGGACGTGGCTGAGCGGGAACCTCACGCGCGAGGGGATCACCGCCGACCTCGAGGCGATGAAGCGCGTCGGTATCGGCGGGGCGATCATCCTCGACGTCGAAAATGGCACGCCCGACGGGCCCATCAAGTTCATGGACGAGCGCTGGCAGGCGATGTTCAAGCACACCGTCGCCGAGGCCAAGCGCCTCGGGATGGAACTGAACATGAACAACGGCGCCGGCTACTTCGGCAGCGGCGGCGACTGGGTGCCGCCGGAGAAGGCGATGCAATCCGTCATCGCCAGCGAGACGCGCGTCCCCGGCGGCGCGCGGTTTTCCGCAAACCTGCCCAAGCCCACCGACCGCCCGGAGTATCGCGACATCGCCGTGATGGCCGTCGCCGAGCCGGCGATCGACCCGAAGAACCGCTTCAAGATCCAAGACTTCGAGATGAAGGCGCTCCAGTGGAAGACGTGGGTCGCCTACCGCGGCACCAGGAGCGCCCCGCTGGACGCCGAGGCGCCGGCCAGCGCGGTGATCGCGCAAGAGCGCGTGATCGACCTGACGTCGAAGATGGAGCCGTCCGGGAAGCTCACGTGGGACGCGCCGCCGGGCGAGTGGACGGTGCTGCGCTTCGGCCACGCGTGGAACGGCAGCCGCATCGGCCCCGTCCCCAAGGGGCAGGGCGGGCCGGAGACCGACAAGCTCGACGCCTCCGCCACGCGCCTGCACTTCGACGCGTTCGTCAAGCGCCTCAACGACATCGTGGGCCCGGCCGGCAAGGGGACGCTGGTCGCGACGCACATCGACAGTTGGGAAGGCGGCGGGCAGACCTGGACGCCGGCGATGCGGGCCGAGTTCCAACGCCGCCGCGGCTACGACATTCTTCCCTGGCTGCCTGTCCTCTCGGGGCGCGTGCTCGGCAGCCTTCAGATGACCGAGCGCTTCTTGTGGGACCTGCGCAAGACCGTCTCGGAGCTGATGGTCGAGAACTACGTGCGCGAGTTCCAGCAGCTCGCCAAACAGCAGGGGCTGCGGTTCACCTTCGAGGCGTACACCACCGCCGGCCACGACTTCGACGCCGCCAACTTCACCGACGAGCCGACGGCGGAATTCTGGACGCCGAACGGGCAGGGGCTCGACTTTCAACCGACGGTGAAGTCCATGTCGTCCGCCGCGCACCTGAATGGCCGCAAGGTCGTCGGGGCCGAGGCGTTCACCTCCGGCAACCGCGAGAAGTGGCTGTGGCACCCCGGCATGATCAAGTGGATCGGCGACCGCGCCTTCAGCCAGGGCGCCAACCGCTTCGTCGTCCACCGCTACGCCGCCCAGCGCTTCATCGATCCCAAGCCCGGCATGCAGATGGGGCCGTGGGGGCTTCACTACGAGCGCACGAACACGTGGTGGGACTGGTCCGGCCCGTGGCACGCCTACGTGACGCGGTGCCAGCATTTGCTGCGGCAGGGAGAGCCGGTGGCGGACGTGCTGGCGCTCCAGCCGGAAGAGCCGCTTTACCGATTCCAGCCGCTGCCGCTCAAGGGGTTCGACTACGACGCCTGCGGCCCCGACACCTTCAACCAGGTGACGGTGCGCGACGGCAAGCTCACGCTCCCCACCGGGCGGCAGTACCGGCTGCTCTCGCTCACGCACACCGGCACCATGACCGTCCCGATCCTCACGCGCATCCGCGACCTGGTGCGCGCCGGCGCGGCGGTCGTCGGCGCACCGCCCAAGGCGACGCCGGGACTCACCGATTATCCCAAGGCCGACGCGCAGTTGGCCGAGCTGGTCGCCGAGCTGTGGGGCTCGACCTCGTCCGCCGGCGAGCGCGCCGTCGGCAAGGGGAAGGTCTTCGGCGGCATGTCCGCGGAAGAGGCGATGGACAAGCTGGACGTTCAAGCCGACTTCTCCAGCGACCAAGCCGTTCATTGGATTCACCGCACGATCGACGGCGCCGAGGTTTACTTCGTCGCCAATCCCCGGGATCGGGCCGTCGTGGCCAATTGCGAGTTCCGCGTCACCGGGCGCTCGCCGGAACTTTGGAACGCCGAGACGGGCCAGGTCCGCCGGGCCGCGCTCTTCACCGGGCGCGAGCGCTCGACGCGCATCGTGCTGCCGCTGGGCCCGAGCGATTCGGTCTTCGTCGTCTTTCCCCCCGCCGCCGATCGGGTCGAGCCGGTCGCCTCTTTCACCCGCGACGGCGCCCCGGCGCTGGGCGCAGGCGACGCCAGCGCCGGCCCGCGCGTGCAAAGCGCCTCGTACGGCCCGCCCGGCGACGCGGCGCGCACGCGCGACGTGCGCGAGAAGGTCCAGCGCCTGCTCGACCAGGGCGACGCCGAGTTCCCCGTCGGCCGCCTCGCCGAGGGCGACGACCCCGCCTGGGGGGTCGTCAAAACGCTGGTCATGGAGTACCTCCTTGACGGCCGCCGGGTGCAGTTCAAGGGGATCGACACTGACACTTTCCGCCTCAAGGGCTCGACGGCCGCGGCCCCCGCGCTGCTCCACTACGGCGACGACGGGCGGCTCACGCTGGAGGCGCGCACGGGCGGGCGATACGAGATCCGCCACGCGTCGGGCAGCACCGCTTCGGCCGACGTTCCCGCGCTAGCGTCACCGCACGACGTCGCCGGCCCGTGGCGCGTGCGCTTCCCCAGCGGCTGGGGCGCGCCGCCGCAGATCGAGTTGGAGTCGCTCGCCTCGCTCAGCTCGCATGCCGACGCCGGCGTCAAGCACTTCTCCGGCGTCGCCACATACGTGAAATCCGTCAATATCCCGCAGCCGATGCTCGGCCCCGGCTCGAAGCTCTACCTCCACCTCGGCGACGTGCAAGTGATGGCGAAGGTGCGGCTCAACGGCAAGGACCTCGGCCTGCTCTGGCGCCCGCCCTACCGCCTGGAGATTACCCCCGCCGCCCGCGCGGGCGACAACGCGCTGGAGGTGGACGTGGTCAACCTCTGGCCCAACCGCCTGATCGGCGACGAGCACCTGCCGGAGGACAGTGACCGCAACAGGAACGGCACGCTCAAGAGCTGGCCGCAGTGGCTTCTCGCCGGCAAGCCGAGCCCCAGCGGGCGGCTGACGTTCAGCAGTTGGCGGCTCTGGAAAAAGGAAGACCCGCTCCCGCCGTCCGGCCTGATCGGCCCGGTGACGCTGGAGCCCGCGCACGAAGTGCGCCTGCCGTGATCGCCGCGTGCGGGGATAATTGAGTCTCGCGCCGCCGCGCGGGGGCGTCGCCTGCCGCGCCGCCGCGCGTAGCGGTGTCGAGGCGAGCGTTTTGCCGTAACGGCGCCGGCGCTTCCCAGAAACGAGGAACGACCGAGACGGCGAGAGCCGCTCGGTCGTTCCGGTGCTTTCGAGCTGACGGAGGCGTTGGGCCCTACGGCCGCGCGCCGCTTACCGCAGTTGCTGCCAGTACTCGCCGGGCATGTCCATGGCGAGCTTCAGGGCGCCATCGGCGCCCGCGTACAGCGGTTCCTCGACGACGGTCACGCGGCCGCCGCCGATCACTTTCATGGCGTCCTCGATGCGCTTGTTCAAGCCGTCGAGCATGCCGCCGCCGCCGGAGAGCAGGATGTTGGGGCGGAGCTTTTCCTGGAACTCGGGGTTGAAGCTGCTGACCAGCTTGCGGATCCCTTCCACGATCGGCGGGATGAGGATCTCGCACGCCTGCTTCAGCTCGTAGGTGATGTCGTGCGGGGTCGGGGCGCCGTCGACGGGGATCATCACCTCGACCTTGTCCTTGGCGTCGCTGACGAAGCCGTACTGCTCCTTGAAGGTCTTGCACATGTTCTGCGTGAGCTGGGCGCGGGGGTACTTCTCCATGATCAGCTCGAGCAGGCGCTGGTCGACGGCGTCGCCGGCGACGGTGTAGCTGATCTCGTCATCCTCGCCCGGGACGGTGCCGTGCATGCGGCAAAGGTCGGTCGTGCCCGCGCCGATGTCGATCACCATCACGTCGCTCATCCGCTCCATCGCGTAGGCGACGGTGAACGGCTCGGAGACGATCATGACGCTGTCGAGCACTTCCTTGGCGATCTCGAGGATGGCCTGCTTGTTGCGGCTGGTGGCGCGGCTGGGGACGCCGATCACGCCGAACAGCACCTCGTCGCGCCCGGGGTGGACCAGGTCGACCATGTAGCGGAGCAGGTCCTTGGCGGCCTTGAGGTTCCTCGACTGCTCGTCGCCGGCCAGCCCGCCCTCTTCGCGGGTGCCCTTGACGACGCCCTTCTCCAGCGGACGGTAGAGGTCGACGGCCAGGCGGTTGTCCAGCGCGTGCCGGCCGTAGATGACGTCGGCCTTTAGCATCTTGCGCGAGACCGGGTCCTTGGCGTAGCCGACGTAGCTCTCGACGGTCTTGCGCGTGCCGTTCATCGAGACGATCGACGAGCGGCTGGTGCCGAGGTCGATGCCGAGGAGCATCGCCTTCTCGGTGAAGCCGCGGTCGTCCCCGCCGTTGCTGGCGGCGAGGATGGTCTTGCCGGCGACCGGCTTGATTCGGCTCGGGGCCACGGGGTTCTCGGAATTGGTCTGGTGCATGGTCATTGGTCTCCCTTCGGGTCCTGTTCAGTGCCTGGCTGCTCTGGGTGATCCGAAGCGACCCCCACGGTCGTCGGCTCAGATGCGAAGTCGTTGGTGGAGGCATCCGATGCCGTTGAAGTCCCGGTCCGTGGGTTGGCGGTCTCGGTGGTGTCGGTCGCCGCGCCCGCCGCGAGCGCCGCGGGCGCCGCGGCGTCGGCGGCGGG
>DASQDR010000128.1:0-13932 GCA_035634055.1 Tepidisphaeraceae bacterium
GGGCGAGGCGCCCAAGCCACGGGAAGAAAGTCGCCCCACCTGTGGCATGGGCGCCCCGCCCATGCACCCGCGGCGGCCAGCCGCTCCTTCGCCTCCCTTCCGCTGCCGCGGCAAACGCTTGGGCGAGGCGCCCAAGCCACGGGAAGAAAGTCGCCCAACCCACGGCAAGATTGACGCACGGCCCGATAACGCGCGTGCTGCCGCACTGGTGGATCAACGTTTCGCCGCGCGCCATCCGCTTCTGAAGCCGCCCCCGTCGCGTCGCCGATAACAACTGACCGTGAGTGACAATCCCTCAACCGCCGCCGCGAAGGATGAAGCACAACTCGCGCGGCAGTTTGTCGCCGCGCAGGAACAGCTCGAGTACCTGCGCGACCAGCTCACCGAGTCGCAGCGGCTGGCGACGATCGGCACGATCGCGGCGGTCATCGCCCACGAGTTCAACAACCTGCTCACGCCGGTCGTCAGCTACTCGCAGTTCGCGCTCGCCAGCGCCGAGAGCGACAAGCCGGACATGGCGCTGATCAAGAAGGCGCTGTCGAAGTCGTTCCAGGGCTCGACCAAGGCGGGGAAGATCTGCGCGTCGATGCTGGCCCTGGCGCGCGGCGAATCTTCGCCGGCCGAGGTCTCGGTGCAGCAGCTCATCGACGAAGTGCTGCTGGTGCTGGCGCGCGACCCGCAGAAGGACGGCATCGCTTTGCGCGTGCGCGTCGAGCCGGACCTGCTGGTCAACGGCGACCCGGTGCAGCTCGAGCAGGTGCTGCTCAACCTGCTGATCAACGCCCGCCAGGCGATGCTCGGCAGCCGCGGCGGGTCGCTCACCATCAAGGCGTCGGCCGAGGGCAGCGAGGTGAAGATCCAGGTGATCGACACCGGCCCGGGCATCCCCGAGCAACTGCTGGGCAAGATTTTCGAGCCGTTCTTCACCACCAAGTGCGCCGGCCGACGCGGCGAAGCCAAGGGGACCGGCCTGGGGCTGGCGATCTGCAAGGAAATCGTCGAGCACCACGCCGGCCGGATCGACGTGAGCAGTGAACTCGGCAAGGGCACCACCTTCACCATCCACCTGCCGATGGCTGGCCGCTAGCGGTTCTCCACAGGACATCGCACCGCAGAGGCGCAGAGGACGCGAAGGCGGCCTTGCCGCTCGAGCGCGCCGGTCCGCGCCCGGTGCGCCTCTGCGGTGAACGCTCTTTCATCATCGCGACGCCGAAGGTATCACGGTGCGCATGCACCCCAACGAGCCGGCGCGTTTGGAGCTGGCGAACCTGCCCACGCCCGTGGCGGAGCTGAAGAACCTTGCGCGGCAGATCGGCGTCGAGCGCTTCCTGCTCAAGCGCGACGACCTGACCGGGCTGGAGACCAGCGGGAACAAGGTCCGCAAGCTGGAGTACGTGGTGGCCGACGCGCTGCGGTGCGGGGCGGACACGCTGGTGACGCACGGGGGCTTCCAATCCAACCACTGCCGCGCGACCGCCGCCATCGGCGCCAAGCTGGGGCTGAAGGTGCGCCTGCTGCTGCGTTCCGCCGACGCCGAGCCGCGCCGGGACGGGAACCTGTTCCTCGACCACCTCTTTGGGGCGCACGTCACGCTGCACCGGCCGGTGGAGTACAACGGCCGGCGGCAGGCGCTGATCGACGAGGCGATGGCCGCCGAGCGGCGCGAGGGGCGGACGCCCTACTTCTTCCCCGTCGGGGCGTCGGTGCCCCTGGGATGCTGGGGGTACGTGCGCTGCATGCACGAATTAGCTCAACAGCTCGGGCCCGGCGCGAAGGTTGACGTCTTCAGCGCCGTCAGCTCGGCCGGCACGCACTGCGGTCTGATGATCGGCAAGGCGCTGCTAGGGCTGGAAAACTGGCGCATCGTCGGCGTGCCGGTGAGCGATTCGGTCGAGTATTTCCGCCGCGAGCTGCGCGACCTGGAGCGGCGGACGTCGGAGGAATTCCGGCTCGGCCTCGATGAGTCGCGGACGCCGATCGAGTTGCTCGACGGCTTCATCGGCGACGGCTACGCCATCCCCTACCCGCGCGCGATCGAGACGACCCGCCTGCTGGCCCGCACGGAGGGCGTGCTGCTCGATCCGACCTACACCTCCAAAGGGATGACCGGCGCCATCGCCGCCGCCACCACCGGCCGCCTCCGCCCCGGCGCCGTCCCGCTCTTCCTCCATACCGGCGGCGCGTTCGGCCTGATGGCAAGGCTCGACCTGTTCTAGCGCCCGACGCATCACGGGAAAGCTTCACGAGCACGAGCACCGACTCAAGCGCGGACACTGGCACTGGCGCTGGCACCGGCACCGGCACCGCAACGGCACGATCGCAGGTAAAGGCACCGGCACCAGGACCCGCAACCGCCCCCGTGCCCACACCCGCACCGGCAGCCACGCTGACACGCGCGAGCACGCTTCGGGGATGACGCGCGGGTACTCTTCGGGAATGACGCGAGAGTACGCCTCGGGATGACATGGACCGGTCCCGCCTCCGTCGCTCCAAGCCCTGCACCTACCACGTTCAACCCCCTGCCGGCTCGCGCGTAGGATTGTCAGCGACGAACGGCGCACCGATTGCCGCACGAGGCCCATGACCACGCGTGGTGCTTCGGCAAGCGCTCGATCGGGCAAACGATGTTCAGACCGAGGAAGAAGCGATGAAGCGACTCATCATGGCGGCGATGCTCTTGCTGTGGGCCGCGTCGGCGACGCGCACGGACGCCGCGGCAACGACCACCGCGCCGACCGCGGCAGCCGCGCTGCCCGTCAAGGCAAAGGTGGAAAAGCCCTCGATGGTCACGCCGGCGGAGTGGAATTCCGAGCCGCAGCCGATCCCGGACAACCGCCGGCACACGCCGAAGTTCATCACCATCCACCACGCCGGCGTGAACTGGCGGCCCGGCACCGACCCGGCGAAGTTCGTCAAGAACATGCAGGGGTGGGGCCAGCGCGAGAAGAAGTGGCCGGACCTCGCCTACCACTTCATGATCGCCCCGGATGGCCGCATCTTCGAGGCGCGCTCGATGGAGTACGAGCCGGAGAGCAACACCGCTTACGACAAGCAGGGGCACGTCGGCGTCGAGATGATGGGCAACTTCGAAACCCAACGCCCCACGCCGCAGCAGCTCGAGAGCCTGGTGAAGCTGAGCGCGTGGCTCTGCCAGGAGAAAAACATCGCCCTGAGCGACATCGGCGGGCACAAGGACCGCGCCAAGAAGCAGACCTCTTGCCCGGGGAAAGATTTCTACCGCTACCTGGAGGACGGCACGTTCGTGGGCTGGGTGAAGCAGGCGCTGGAAGGCAAGCCCCCGAAGGTAGAGCCGGGCCCGCCGCTGCCCGGCGGGCCGACCACGGTGGTCGGCGAACCGCTCCCGGCGACGCAGCCGACGAATTAGGTGCTGTTCCTGTGAAGCCTCAAACGCAAAGCGGGAACACGGATGGTCCGTGCTCCCGCTTTCTCGTTGGGGTGACAATTGTGGGCGCGTCTCCGCGCGTCGTTCCGCGCGTGTGGCAGCGCGCGCGTTAGTGGCTGGGCTTATCCACGTCCTTCTTCTCGGTCTTGGTCACCGTTCCGTCGGTGTTCTCGGTGGTCTTGCTCTCCTTCTTCACGACGGTGCCGTCGTCCTTCACGTCGGTCGTCTTGGAGTGCTCGTGCGTCTCGTCGCAGCCGACGATCACGGGCGTCCCGGCGAAGGCGAGCAGCAGGCAGGCGGACAGCATCAGGCGATTCATGGCGTCGCTCCTTTCGGCGAGTAATTGGCCCGCGCGATCAAACTGACCGCTCGGCCGACCCATCCATTTCAAAGGGTGTGCCAAACCGCTGACCCCGCTGTAAGTGCCGCTTGGCGAAGGCGCGGCGGCGGCATAAAGTGTTCAGTTCATCCGCCTTCACAAGGACGATCCATGGATACGACAGGCTCGACCATTCAGTACGACGATTTTGCCAAGCTGGACCTGCGCGTGGCCACGGTGCTGGAGTGCAAGCCGCACGCGAACGCCGACAAGCTGCTGGTCCTGCAAATCGACCTGGGGACCGAGCAGCGGCAGATCTGCGCCGGGCTGCGGCAGCACTACCAGCCGGAGGATTTGGTGGGCAAGCAGATCATCGTCGTGGCCAACCTCGCCCCCCGGCAGATGCGCGGGGAAGTCAGCAACGGCATGCTCCTGGCCGCCACCGACCCGGCCACGGCAAAGGTGATCGTGATCGCCCCCTCGGCCGCGGTGGCGCCGGGGGCGAAGGTGAATTGACTTGGGGAGGCACGAAGGGACGGAGGCACGGAGGCACGAGGTGAGGGACTAAGGGACTAAGGGACACATCGCATTCACTTCCTCCCGTTGTACCTGCCTTCCCACTCCTTCGTGCCTTCGTGCCTCCGTCCCTTCCTCCGTGCCTCCGTTCCCCACCCTTCCTATCCATGCTCCGCGAACTCCACATTTCCAATCTCGCCGTAATCGCTGACGCGCGCGTCGAGCTGGCGGCGGGGCTGAACTGCTTTACCGGGGCGACCGGGGCGGGCAAGAGCCTGGTCATCGGCGCCATCGAGGTGTTGCTGGGGATGCGCTCGCCGGGGGAGATGCTCCGGCCCGGGGTGGACGAGGGGCGGGTCAGCGGCGTGTTCGACGTGCGCGACGCCGGCGTGCTCCAGAAGATCGAGCAGCTTACCGACGCGCCGATCGCGGCCGACGGCGGCGAGCTGCTGCTGGTCCGCCGGCTCTACGCCAGCGGGCGAAGCTCGGTCTCGCTCAACGGCAACCCGATCACGCTCGGCATGCTCAAGCAGGTGGCCGAGCATTTGGTGGACGTTCACGGGCAGCACGACCACCAGTTCCTGCTCAAGCCGGCGAACCAGATCGACGTGCTCGACCAGTTCGCCGCGCTGACCGACCTGCGCAAGCGCTACCACGACGTCTTTGCCCAAGTGCAGGAGGCGAAGCAGCGGCTGCGCGATTTGTCGGCCAACCGCACGCTCCGCGAGCAGCAGCTCGAGCTGTACCGCTTCCAGGCGGACGAGATCGACAAGGCGGAGCTGTCAGCCGGCGAGTACGAGGAGCTGTCCGCCCGCGCGTCGGTCCTGCGCAACCTCGAGAAGCTCACGAAAGAGGCCACCGTCACCTACGCCGCGCTGTACGAGGCCGAGGGATCCACCCTCGAGCGGCTGAAGATGATGGTGGCCGTCCTCAGCGAGCTGGGCGGGCTCGATCAGAACCTCAAGCCGATCGCCGACAACATGCGCGACGCCACCATCGGGCTGGAGGAAGTGGCGTTCGACCTGTCGCGCTACCTCGACAAGCTGGACCTGGACCCGGCGGAGGCGGCCGAGGTGGAGGACCGCCTGAACACGCTCAACCGCGTGCTGAACAAGTACGGGCGGACGGTGGAAGACGCGATGGCCCACCGCGCGGAGCTCGCGCGGCAGATCGCGGAGCTGGAGCGGGCGACCGACGACCTGTCATCACTTCAAAAGCAGATCGAGCCGCTCACGCGCGAGGTGCAGAAGCTGGGGAAGGAACTGTCGGACAAGCGGCAGGCGGCGGCGAAGAAATTGTCGCCGCAGATCGTGAAGGAACTGGCCGAGCTGGGGATGGAGAAGGCGAGCTTCACCGTCGCCTTCACGCCCGCGCCCGAGGCGACCGCGTCCGGCCTGGACCAGGTCGAGTTCGTCGCCCGGACCAACCCCGGGCAGCTCGCCCAGCCGCTGCGCAAGATCGCCTCGGGCGGCGAGCTGTCGCGCATCATGCTGGCGCTGAAGGGGATCCTGGCGCAGGGCGACCGCGTGAGCGTGCTGGTGTTCGACGAGATCGACGCCAACGTCGGCGGGCGGCTCGGCTCGATCATCGGCAACAAGCTCCGCAAGCTGGCAGCGCACCACCAGGTGCTGTGCATCACCCACCTCCCGCAGATCGCCAGCTACGCCGACCGGCACCTGACCGTGCGCAAGGTGGTGGTGGACGAGAAGACCCAGACCAGCGTCCGCACGATGGACGGCAACGAACGCCTGCAGGAGCTGGCCGAGATGATCGGCGGGCAGCGCATCACCGACACGACCCGTGCCCAGGCAAAGGAACTGCTGGACGCCGCGACCGCGGAGTTCGGCAAGGCGCCGAGGCAGGCGGCGGTTCCTCCCGCGCTGCCGCCCCCGCCCCCCGCCCACCCAGCCCCGCCGCCGCCGCCGCCGCCGCCGCCGCCGCAGAAGCGCCGCGCAAAAGCGAGATCGTAGCGAGCGGCCGTGGGCCGAGTGGGTGCGTGCCGTTGGAGGGGAGGCCCCTGCTCCGCTCGACCGCTGCGGGGCGGGGGAAGAGGGCCGGCAACGACGACGATTGATGATTGGAACTTGAACGGCCGCAGGTCGCGCGCGGTTCAAGTTTCAATCTCAATCAACACGCGTCGCGCGCGCCAGAGTTCACCCGCGCCTCAAATCTGCCGATTCACTCGTTATGCGTCAGGAGGAGGTGGAGAGGCTTTCTCCGCGCACATTCTTTTTGCTCTCGGCGTTGCTGATCGTGACGTTTTGCTCGTCGCTGTGGCTGTTCACGCGCGCCAACCGCGGCTCGTACCTCTATCACCCTGACGAGCCGGAGAAGACGTTTCAGATTTATCGGAACTACCGCAACCACCGCCACCCGCAGTTGCTGCTGGAGGTGAGCCAGTCGGCCGCGCGGGTGTTTCAGACGCCCGCGGAGCCGCAGGCGACCGTGGTCGTCGGGCGCAACGTCGCGGCGGTGTTCGCGGCCAGCGCGGTCACCGTGCTGACCCTGCTCGGGTTCGTGCTCGGCGGGTTCACCGGCGCGGTGGCGGCGGCGGTGCTGGTGGGGACGTCCCCCTTCCTGCTGGTCAACGCGCACTACATGAAGGAGGACACGGCGCTGGTCATGGGGCTGGCGATGGTGACGCTCGCGCTGGTGCAACTGGCGCGGCTGAAGACGCCGGCCCGGCGGTTCTGCGCGGCCGGGTTGCTCGGGTTTTCCTGCGCTGTCGCGGCGTCCGGTAAGTACGTCGGGCTGCTGGCGCTGGTGCCGGCGGTGACGATGATCGTCGCGCCCCGCCCGCGCCTCGGGCGCGAGACGTGGGCGCGGCTCGGCGTCTTCACGCTCTGCTTCGCCCTGCTGCTGCTGGCGATCAATCACCGGCTGGTGTTCGAGCTGGCCACCTTCACCAGCGCGATGAAGTATCACGGCGCCACGCCGCTGCTCGGGCACGGCGGAACGAAGATGGCCTGGCCGAGCGGCTATTACCCCCGCGTGATCCACCAACTGGCCGGGGCGCACGTGGAACTGCTGGCGCTGGCGGCGGCGGCGGTGCTGCTGACCGTGCCGCGGCGGAAGTCGCTGCCGCACGCGATCCCGATCCTGCTCGCGCTGGCGTGCGCGGCGCTGTTGCTGCTGTGCCGCAGCGCGTTCCCGCGCTACGCGCTGCCGGCGATCGTGCTGTTGACCGCCGCCGCGGCGCTGGGGATCGCGTGGACCGCCCAGCTCTGGCCCGCGCGGTGGCGCTGCCGCGAGGCGTGGGCGCTGGCCCTGGTGGCGGTCTGCTGGTCGATCCAGTGGCGCGCGTGCACGAGCTACATCGGGCAGTTGCGCGACGACAGCCGGGATCGGCTGCGCGCGTGGATGGCGACCAACCTCCCGCCGACGGCGCGCGTCGCCGCCGACACCTACGCCGGGCGGTTCTGGGCGTTCGGCGGGGAGCAGGCGCTGACGGTCTGGCCGGGCGTGCGCGTCCACGCCGCCCCGAGCGCCGCCGACCTGGGGGCGCTGTCGGCGCTGCGGGCGGAAGGCTTCACGCACGTCGCCGTCTCCGCCGCCGCTTACGACCGCTACTTCGACCCGCACCTTCGCCCGCTGCCACAGGCACAGAGGGATTTCGCGCGACGCCGGGCGTGGTACCAGGAGCTGTTCCACGGCGCCGAGCTGGTTTGGCGCAGCGACCCGGAGCGCGACACGATGGCCTACACCAATCCGCCGCTGCGGTTGTACCGGCTGCGGAAGATTGCTCACGAATCACACGAATCGGCACGAAGGGAAGCGAGCGCGAACTAGACGGCCGGGCGATCCCGTCCTTCTCATTCGCGAGGATTCGTGAGATCCGTGGCCTCATCTTTCTCGCGCCGCGTCAGGTGCTCCGGGATCTGCCGGACCTGGCCGTCGCGGCCGATGCAGGCGATCGTGGTCGATCCCTCCGCCAGCAGCGTTTCCCCCCGGCGAAGCTCGTAGGTATGGTCGATGCGGACGTGGGTCTGCCGGGCCACGCGCGTGAGCAGGGTCAGCTCGTCGTCGTAGCGGGCGGGCGCCTTGTAGCGGACCTCGGCCTTGACCACCGCGAAGAAGATCCCGTCGCGTTCCAGGTCGGCGTAGCGGTGGCCGAGGTTGCGGAGCAGCTCGACGCGGCCCATCTCGAAGTATTGCAGAAACCGGCTGTGATGCAGGTAACCCATGGCGTCCACCTCGGGGTAGCGCACGCGGATCTGGATGGTGTGCTGGATCATGCGAGGACAACGTGCGAAAACCGGGGCAACTTGAAGAAATCGACTTGCCGGGTACACTGTGCGGTTCGCGCACCGCCGGCGGTCGTTTTCGCCGGGCCAAGTTACCACGAATCAAGGCGTTAGAAAGGACCCGAGCACGATGATCAAGGTCAAGAGTCGCGGCAACGAGACCGCGGAGCAGTTGCTGCGTCGCTTCAAGAAGGCCTGCGAGAAGGAAGGCCTCACCAAGGACATCAAGCGCGTCGCCTATTATGAGAAGCCCAGCGAGAAGCGCCGCCGCCGCTCGCGCAAGGGTCCGAAGGTGCGCACCCGCTAGCTGGCGCGAAAGCGCGCGGGCGCGCGGAGCGAAAAAGGAAAAAGCCAAAGGATAAAACGCCTTGCGCCCGTTGCGCGGGCGTTGCCTCGGGCCGGCCTTGCTGTTCCTCGCTGAACGTTTCCCTTTGCCTTTGCTGCCATGATCGCACCGCTCAACGACCACGCGGTCCACACCGAACACCTGACCAAGACCTACAAGGATTTCTGGGGCCGCGACAAGGTGCGCGCCCTGGACGACCTGAACCTGACGATCCACCGCGGCGAGGTGTTCGGGCTGCTCGGACCCAACGGGTCGGGCAAGAGCACGACCATCAAGCTGCTGCTGGGGCTGATCTTCGCCAGCCGCGGCACCGCCACCGTGCTGGGCCGCCCCGCCGGCGACACCACCGTCAACGAAAAGATCGGCTTTTTGCCCGAGGAGTCCTACCTCTACCGGTTCCTCAACGGCGAGGAGATCCTCAAGTTCTACGGCAAGCTGTTCAAGATCGACCGCGCCACCCTAAAGAAGCGCGTGCCCACGCTGCTGGATGCCGTCGGCCTGGACGCCAAGGCGCGCAAGCGCAAGCTGCGCGAGTACTCCAAGGGGATGGCCCGCCGCATCGGGCTGGCGCAGGCGCTGATCAACGACCCGGACCTGATCCTGCTGGACGAGCCGACCACCGGGCTCGACCCCATCGGCACGCGCGAGATGAAGGACCTGATCGTCTCGCTCAAGCAGCAGGGCAAGACCGTGCTGCTCTGCTCGCACCTGCTCGCCGACGTGCAGGACGTGTGCGACCGCATCACCATCCTGTTCCGCGGCAAGATGCAGACCCTCGGCGACGTGCGCGACCTGATCCAGAAGAAGGACGTCACCAACATCGAGACCCGCGGCATGAGCGAGCAGCAGGTCGAGGACCTGCGGCAGTACCTCCAGCGCATGGGCGTGGACCCGGCCGTCACCCACCCCACCACCACGCTGGAAGACCTGTTCATCCGCATCGTCCGCGAGAACACCCCCGCCGGGCAGTCGTCGGTCGGCTCCGGGCCGGCGTAACTCGCGGTCAGGCCGGCGCGTGTCGTTATTGTGGAAGCAATTGACCATTGAAAACGGGCAATTGTCGGTTCTCGATTGAGGCCAGCGGACCCCTCTCAATGCCTTCGATCCTCCCCCTTGCCGCGTTGCTCCCCGACGCCGTCAACCGCCACCTGGGGTGGTGGCTGTTCGGCATCATCCTCGTTGCCGGCGTCGCAGTCGGGCTGAAGGACATCGCGCGCCTGAACCTGCACGGCCTTCGGCGGGTGCGGGCGATCTCCAGCGTGAGCTTTCGCGAGTCGATCCGCCGGCGCGTGCTGTGGATCACCCCGCTGGCGATCCTGGGGGTGATCGTCGTCTCGCAGCTCCAGCGCCCGCTCGACGAGCAGGACGCCGTCCGCCAGACCATCAAGTTCTGCCTCTTCGCCACCGGCTTGATCGTCGCGGTCACCACCATCATCCTGGCCTGCACCAACCTGCCGCGCGAGATCGAGAACCGCGTCATTTACACCGTCGTCACCAAGCCGACGACGCGGCTGGAGATCGTGCTGGGCAAGGTGCTGGGGTTCGCCAAGATCTCGCTGCTCATCCTGCTGATCATGGGGGCGTTCACCTGGGCGTACCTCGGGCTGCGGGCGTCGGCGATGCAGCGCGACATCGCGCAGCGGCTCCAGAGCGGCGTGGTGCCGGCGTCCAGCGTGGCGACGCTCAAGTACTACCAGGACGCCGGGCTGCTCAGCGCCAAGACCTTGGAGACCGCCGACGGGCTCCAGATGTTCGCGCGCCTGCCGGACGGCGCGTCGCCGAGGCGGTACTTCCCCGGCGGCGGCGAGGGGTCGTTCCTGGTGCCGTTCACGGTCGACCCGGAGCAGCTCCGCCCCTCGGCGGGCGCCGAGCCCGGCGAGAGCGGGCTGCTGATCCAGGCGTACATCGGCTACGTCCGCACCGGCGCGGTCACCCCGCCGCCGGCGAGCGCCGAGCCCGCCAGCACCGCCCCCGCAACCGCCCCCGCAACCGCCCCCGCGACGAGCAACCCGACGGCGGCGCAGGCGACCACCGCCCCCACCTCCAAGCCTTACTACGGCCCGTTCATCATGTCGCCCGAGGAACGGCAGAAGGTAATGGCGGGCAACCGCCCGGCGCAGCGGCCGACGGTCAGCATCGAGGTGGATGACGCCAACCAGAACACCATCGGGCAGGCGGTGCCGATCCCCCCGCTGAAGACCATCGAGCTGGGCCCGCCCGACACGATTACGGAGGTGCGCGCGATCGTGGACCCGAAGGTGGCCAAGCAGCTCAAGGGGCGGGTCTACATCCGCGTGATCGGGCAGGACCCCGCGGCGAATTACTTCGTCGACTTGGCGCAGACGCCCGCGCCGGCGAACCTGCTGGCGCCGAAGCTCGGCGAGGGCGGGCAGGCGCTGCCGCCGCTGGCGGTGCCGCCGCTGCCCGATCCGAGCGATGAGTCCAAGCCGCACCCCCCGTCGTTCCAGACGCGCGCCGGGACGTTCGGGCAGCAGCTTCGCGGCGGGCCGAAGGACACGCCCGTCGGCATCTACAGCTTCCGCGATGCCGACATCCGCGCCGGCAGCGGCGGCACGGTGCCGTTCGAGCTCAAGAGCGGCATCGAGCGCAGCGGCGCCGACGAGCGCCCGGACGAGGCGGTCGACCCGACGCAGGTCGCCGTCCGCGTGCACAACCGCACCACCGGGCAGACCTCCGACGAGATCATCGTGCGCCCGGAATCCAACCGCACGATCTTCTTCACCGTCCCGGCCGAGGCGCTGAGCGGCGGGAACTTCGACGTGCTGCTGCGCTGCCTGACCCTCGGCGATTTCGTCGGTCTGCAGAACCGCTCGCTGGTGCTGGTCACCAGCCGCCAGTCGTTCGCCTGGAACCTGACCAAGAGCCTGCTGATCCTGTGGCTGATGGCCATCCTCGTGACCACCGTTGCCATCTTCACCAGCACGTTCCTCTCCTGGCCCATCGCGGTGGTGCTGACGCTGGTGATCCTGCTCGGGCACTGGGGCGTGCAGCAGCTCGGCGACGCGACCGCGCCCGGCGTCGGGGCGCAGGTGGTGACCGACTTCGGGCTGAAGAACCCGGCCAAGGCGGAGGCGGTGCGGCGGACGGTGGAGAACCTGTCGAGCTTCCTGAACTTCATCAGCACCATTTTGCCGGACATCAGCAAGTACCCGGCGGTGGAGGACATCGAGCGCGGCGTCGCGGTCCCGATGGTCAAGCTGCGCGACGCGGCGGCGGTGACGCTGGGGTTCGGGCTTCCGCTGGTGCTGCTGGCGTACGTCTTCCTGAAGAACAAAGAGGTGGCCCCGTGACGACCGCCGGCTCCGAACCTCAGGCCAACGCCTCCGCGACGACGACGACGACGACGCCGACGACGGAGACGCCGCCGCGACTCTCGCCGACGCCCGCTTCGCCGCGCGGCGGGCGCGACGGGGACGGCGATGGCAACGGCTCATCGTGGCAGCGCCAGGGGCGCTCGGCGGCGGGGCCGCGCCGCGGGCGGGCGGGCATCGTCGCGGTGCTGGTCGTCTCGCTGCTGCTCGCCGGCGTCGCGCGCGACTGGGGCCGCAGCCTGCGCGGCGGCGGCGGGCGACAGGACCTCAGCGGCGCCACCACCAACCAATCGCTGGCCAACATGAACAGCTTCGCGCTCGCCCTGCTGCTCGGCGGGCTGCGCGGGCCGCTGGTCATGGTCCTGTGGACCCAGAGCGAGACGCTGAAGAACGAGAAGAACCTCGAGGACTTCGACACCTACGTCGAGTGGATCCGCCTGCTCCAGCCGGAGTTCGACACCGTCCACATCTTCCAGGTCTGGAACAAGGCGTACAACGTCTCGGTGCAGATGGCCTCCTGGGCCAACAAGTACGCCACCATCCTCGACGCCGTCGAGTACGCCCGGAAGGTGCTCGACCAGCGCCCGGGCAACATCAACATGGTCTACGCCATCGCCAGCATCTACTTCGACAAGCTGGGCGGGGCGGCGGAGAAGGACTACTACAAGCGGCGCGTGCGCGAGGAGAGCCTGCCGCACGCCGACAAGCAGAAGCTCCAGCGCACCGACCCGGGTTGGCGGCCGCTGAAGCTCGACGCCATCCTCGACCAGCAGGGGCGGATCCTCCCGCACATGCTTCGCGCCACCAACCCCCGCCCCGCCGACCTCGCGCCCGACAGCGAGTGGAACACCGGCGCGGAGCTTCAGTACCTCGAGCCGTACCAGCCGTTCCCCTACGGCGCCAGCGCGCTGGCGCTGGCCTACAACTACCACAAGCAGGCGCAGGTGCTTCAGACGGTCGGGAAGCAGCGGCACGCGAACTTGTCCGACGTGGTGGTCGACAGCCGGCCCGCCCTGGCGCTGAAGGGTTGGGCCGAGGACGAGTGGGAGCGCGGGCGGCGCTTCGAGATGCAGGCGTTCAACGTCGCCGCGCCGACCGAGCGCACCGACATGGAACTGCCGACCGCCGGCATCGCCGTCGACGCCCCGCCGACGGAGCAATCGGTCCTGCCGCAGGCGATCGACTCGCTCGACCTCGGGGCGCGCGTCGCGCTGCACGCGGTCGAGGAATACCAGCGCCACCTGCGCGGCTTCACCCTCAACCTCGCGACCTACCAGTCGCACATCGACTCGATGCACGCGATGGAGGCGATGATGCGCGCCGACGCCGACTATCTGCGCGCGATGCTCGCCCAGGCGCCGGCGGACCGCCAAAAGCTGCTCGACTCCGCCGCCAACCACTACCGGGACACAATCGCGAAGAACCTGCTGGTCATCCTTCGCTACTACACGAACGAGGATCTTGCCCGGGCGGTCCTGCCGCAGGGGATGACCCGCAACGACATCGACAAGCTCAGCCTTGAGCAGCGGATGGCGGCGTACCTGCAACTGCGCCGCGCCAGCAACCCGCAGATCGACGGCGACGCCGAGGACCGCGGGGAGTACGAGCGCTACCTCGAGCGGGCGCAACTGCGGCTCCAACGGATGGGGAAATAGGCGCAGCCCCACCCGAGGGGTCGCCCCGCTGCCGCCGCCCCGCTCCGCCGGCGACGCCCCCGCCCACCGCTCGGCCGCCCACCGCTCCGCCGCCCGCCGCTCCGCCGCTCCGGCAGC